>NZ_KV792698.1:23225-62138 GCF_001808255.1 Neisseria sp. HMSC15G01 | reverse complement strand
TACTTTTTTAGAAATCGAAGCAACGCCTGATTATATAAAACGATACCGTTCATTGTTTCCTGACGACCGTTATCCTGATGATTTGCCGAAACCCTATGTTTCATCTCATATCCTAAGCCCGGTCAGCGTATGCTTTAACAATGGAACAGAACAAGTTTTTCCTAGGTATACGGTAGTAAAACAAGTAGCAGTAGATGAAAACAACCATTTGATCGGGAGTGATAGACATTTGGTTATAAGGGAGGAGAAAGGTGCAGGAATATTATTTCAGCATCCAACAGACAAATGCATTAATGATATTTCCAGCATCTTTCTTATCAGATAGTCGATAGTATTTAATTTTAAAGGTATATGGTATGGCTACAAAAACACAAATCCGGCAGCATTTTTTAAAATTAGGGATGCCTGTTTCGGAAGTTAATCAGATTATTCGGGATTCAATTTTACTGGGGCAAACCCATAACTTTATCAATCAATGGGGGTTAGGGAGTATTCAAGCAATACACTAAATATTCCGGCATATTTTTCCAAAGCAAACTAATTGGCAGTAAAGAAAATAGAAGTATTGTATTCAGTACGGCAGACAAAAGATATCTGACTGCTTCTGATTGGGCTCATGAGTTAGGACATGGTTTGTCGAAAACCATTTCCAAGCTTGATCTTGATATTGATGGAAATCGCAATATAACAGCGAATGAATATGCACGAAGATTTGTTTATGAAGAAGGAAAAGCCGAATACAACCGTTTTCAGTTTGATTTGCGGAACAACCCAAAAGAAACCAAATACGGCTCAAATACAGAAGCAATCAAGGCAATGAACCAGCAACAGGCTGTTGATTATTTTGCCCATAAGATGAAAACCCAAAACCCCAGCGGGCAGCCCGGTGATACTTATTGGACGCTGGCAAAATCTAACTTCTTTGAGAAAACCAATCCAAGCCTGCTAACCGGTAAAACTCCGGCCGAAAAACAAAAAATCCTGCAGGCCGGAATGGATGAGGCGGCACACAGCCATCCAAACAGGTTGTTTGGTGTAGGTGATGAACGGATACGCTTTCAGAAAACCGATCCAAATATGCCGCTTAGTCTGATGCCGATGATGGCACGTGGAAATCCTACGCTGATGGTGGTATTTGTACCTGCCAACAGCCGTTTGGCAGACGGTACGGTAACGACGATAGAAGTATCAGAAAGGATGTCATGATGTTGGGCGCAGTCATCGGCGATATTGCCGGATCACGATTTGAGTTTGACAACTACCGTCACACCGATTTTGACATTTTCAGCCCCGACAGCGACTTTACAGATGACACGATTTGCACTGTTGCCATCGCCGATTGGGTTTTACAAGGCTGCAACGATAATTTGGCCTCTATTTTACAAGGCTGGTGTAGGGCATATCCCTGCGCTAAAGGCGCATATGGCGGCCGCTTCTCACAATGGATAGAATGGAAAGATCCAGAACCTTATAATAGCTGGGGCAACGGCTCGGCCATGCGTGTTTCTGCCGTTGGTTGGACATTTGCCACATTGGAAGAAACCCTGCATTTTGCCGAACAATCCGCTATCGTAACGCACAACCACCCGGAAGGCATTAAAGGTGCGCAAGCCGTAGCCGCCGCCATCTTTTGGGCGCGTACTGGTATAAGCAAAGCGCAAATTAAAGAAAACATTACACGACAATTCGGCTACGACTTGAGCCAAAGTTGCGACCAAATCCGCCCGCATTATCATTTCAACGAAAGCTGTCAGGAAACCGTGCCTCAAGCGATTACTGCCTTTCTTGAAAGCGATGATTTTGAACACGCCATCCGACTGGCAGTTTCCCTTGGCGGAGACAGCGATACCTTGGCGGCCATTACCGGCAGTATTGCCGAAGCCTGCTACGGTATCCCTACGTCTATGCGCGAACACGCTTTAGCCATATTGCCACGCCATATTGCTGAAACCCTGCTGACTTTTGAATCCCAATATCAGGCCGTCTGAAACTGCCTGCAAAAAGGAATGAATGATGAAATACCTCGCCCTACTCCCTATCGCCTTCATGCTGGGCACGCCTGCCATTGCTGAAACCATCAATCCTTATCAGGAAAAAGGTTGCGCTTATGATGGCGATGTCGGCAAAGACGGCAAACCGTCCGGTAAAGGTACATGGAAATGCCAAGACGGCCGCAGTTATGTCGGCACATTTAAAAACGGCAAATTTGACGGCAAAGGCGTATATACCGTTTCCGGCAACGGCGAAACCTTTATCGAACCTTTCTCCTCCAACAGCGCCAAATTACGCAATATGACGCTGGAGGGCGTGTTCAAAAAAGGCAGGGCGCACGGAAACTTTACTGCCTCCCAAAACGGCACACCAGTCTTCATCATGAAATGCGAAGACGGTATGATTAAAGAAGTCAAACTGCCTAAGAAATCTGCTTCCAAAACCAAATAAACAGCCTTTCAGACGGCCTTATCCAGCTTTTAGGCCGTCTGAAACATCAATTGACAAGCCTGTCTAAAGGCTGTCGTGTTGATTTCAAAGAATTTCCAAACAACCCTTACCTCAGGACAACCACCATGAGCATTAAATCCGACAAATGGATACGCCGCATGGCCGAAGAACACGGCATGATTGAGCCGTTCGAGCCCAACCAAATCAAAGAGGCCAACGGTCAACGCATCATTTCCTACGGCACATCCAGCTACGGCTACGACATCCGCTGTGCCAATGAATTTAAAATCTTCACCAATATCAACAGCACCATCGTCGACCCGAAAAACTTCGACCCGAAAAACTTCGTTACAGTCGAAGATGACTGCTGCATCATTCCGCCCAACTCCTTTGCTTTGGCGCGCACAGTCGAATATTTCCGCATCCCGCGCAACGTCCTGACTGTCTGCTTAGGGAAATCCACTTACGCACGCTGCGGCATCATCGTCAACGTTACCCCGTTTGAGCCAGAGTGGGAAGGCTACGTTACGCTTGAGTTTTCCAACACCACCCCCCTGCCTGCCAAAATCTATGCCGGCGAAGGCGTGGCTCAAGTCTTGTTCTTTGAAAGCGATGAAGTCTGCGAAACTTCATACAAAGACCGCAACGGCAAATACATGGGACAAACCGGTGTTACCCTGCCTAAGACTTAATACACAAAATAAAAAAAGGCCGTCTGAAATTTCAGACGGCCTTTTATCATTTCATTTAGAAACGGCGTTTCAGCTTGCAAGCCTGCAAGATATGAACGGCGAGTTCTTCCACAGATTTATCGGTTGTATTGGTAAACGGCACACCGTGGCGTTTGAACATATTTTGCGCATCGGCAATCTCGCTGCGGCAAGTATCGATTTTGGCATAAGTCGAATTAGGACGGCGCTCCTGACGGATTGCCTGCAAGCGTTCAGGCTGAATGGTCAAACCAAACAGCTTGTCTTTATAAGGCTTGACCATACGCGGCAAATCTGTGGATTCCAAATCATCAGGAATCAATGGATAGTTGGCGGCACGGATACCGTATTGCAAGGCCAGATAGAGACAAGTCGGCGTTTTGCCGGAACGGGACACGCCCATCAAAATCACATCCGCTTCCTGCAGGTTTTTATCGCTGACGCCGTCATCATGATTCAGTGAAAAATTGACCGCCTCCATACGCGCATCATAGCGTTGGGTATTGCCGATACTGTGGTGCCCCTGCCGGGCGGCAACCGCCTCCGTATTGAGTTCCTTTTCCAAAAGACCGAGAAAGGTTTCAAAGAAATTAATATGGAACGCATTGGCTTTCTTGATGATTTCACGGATTTCGTCATTGACCACACTGACAAAAGCAATCGGGCGCACGCCGAATTTTTCAGCTGACTGGTTGACTTTGTCTACAACAGCACGCGCTTTTTCAGGCGTATCGATAAACGGATAGGTATGGCGTTTGAACTCAACATTGCCAAATTGGTTCAGCAAGGCTTCACCGATATTTTCAGCGGTCAGGCCGGTTCGGTCGGAAATATAGAAGACTTGGCGTGGATCAGTCATAATGAATCCTCTTGAGGGTAACGTTTCAGACGGCAATCATAGCAGTTACAGCCTTTGCAATAAAGCGATTCCCGACAGATTACACAGGATTACAACAAATTTGAACAATTTTTAAATTGGCACAAAATTTTATTTTTTTCTATTTTGTAGAATTTTATTCTAAAATTGCAAAATAAATCTTGTTTATCAAATTTATTAACTTATTTTGTTTTCCATATTTAACAAGAAGATAACACGTAAAAACATGAATCTGATATTCACATTTCAGAAGGCTACACGCCTGAAAAGCACAATATCACAGACGAATTTGTGATTTTTAAAAAGATAAAACACATGACAGCCATCAAACGAATGGCTACAATAAGCAGGCGGATTTGTTTCTTTTTTAACATTTTTTGGATTGGATTGGACACACAAATGGCCGAAAACTACGTTATTTGGTTTGAAAACCTGCGTATGACTGACGTTGAGCGAGTGGGCGGTAAAAATGCCTCTTTGGGCGAAATGATCAGCCAACTGACTGAAAAAGGCGTGCGCGTTCCCGGCGGTTTTGCAACCACAGCCGAAGCTTATCGTGCTTTCCTGGCTCACAATGGTCTGAGCGAGCGTATTTCCGAAGCCCTGAAACAACTGGATGTTGAAGACGTTGCCGAGTTGGCGCGCGTGGGTAAAGAAATCCGTCAATGGATTTTGGATACTCCGTTCCCTGACCAGCTGGATGCTGAAATCGAAACAGCTTGGAACAAAATGGTTGCTGATGCCGGCGGTGCGGACATTTCCGTTGCCGTACGTTCTTCCGCAACAGCAGAAGACTTGCCGGACGCTTCTTTCGCCGGCCAACAAGAAACCTTCCTGAATATCAATGGCTTGGATAACGTTAAAGAAGCCATGCACCATGTATTTGCTTCCCTGTACAACGACCGTGCCATTTCTTACCGTGTCCACAAAGGCTTCGAACACGACATCGTTGCCCTTTCCGCAGGCGTACAACGCATGGTGCGCTCTGACAGCGGTGCTTCCGGTGTGATGTTTACCATCGATACCGAATCTGGTTACGACCAAGTCGTTTTCGTTACCTCTTCTTACGGCCTGGGCGAAAACGTCGTACAAGGCGCGGTAAACCCTGACGAATTCTATGTATTCAAACCTACTTTGAAAGCAGGCAAACCGGCTATCCTGCGCAAAACCATGGGTTCGAAACAAATCAAAATGATCTTTACCGACAAAGCCGAAGCCGGTAAATCTGTAACCAACGTTGATGTACCTGCAGAAGACCGTCAACGCTTCTCCATTACCGACGCCGAAGTAACCGAGTTGGCTCATTACGCGCTGACCATCGAAAAACACTACGGCCGCCCAATGGACATCGAATGGGGCCGCGACGGCTTGGATGGCAAACTCTACATCCTGCAAGCGCGTCCTGAAACCGTGAAATCTCAAGAAGACGGCAGCCGCAATCTGCGCCGCTTCTCTATCAACGGCGAAAAAGTCGTCTTGTGCGAAGGCCGAGCCATCGGTCAAAAAGTTGGCCAAGGTAAAGTTCGCTTGGTGAAAGATGCTTCCGAGATGGATTCCGTTGAAGCAGGCGACGTACTCGTTACCGACATGACCGACCCGGATTGGGAACCGGTGATGAAACGTGCTTCTGCCATCGTGACCAACCGTGGCGGCCGTACCTGCCACGCAGCGATTATCGCGCGTGAATTGGGTATTCCGGCTGTTGTAGGTTGTGGCGATGCTACCGATCTGCTTTCAGACGGCCAAGAAGTTACCGTATCTTGTGCCGAAGGCGATACCGGCTTCATCTACTCCGGCCTGCTGGACGTACAAGTTACCGATGTTGCTTTGGACAACATGCCTAAAGCCCCTGTCAAAGTGATGATGAACGTTGGTAACCCTGAATTGGCATTCAGCTTCGCCAACCTGCCTAGCGAAGGTATCGGCTTGGCACGTATGGAATTTATTATCAACCGTCAAATCGGTATCCACCCTAAAGCCTTGTTGGAATTTGACAAACAAGACGACGAGTTGAAAGCTGAAATTACCCGCCGCATCGCCGGCTACGCTTCTCCTGTTGACTTCTATGTCGATAAAATCGCGGAAGGTGTGGCAACTTTGGCTGCTTCGGTTTATCCACGCAAAACCATCGTTCGTATGTCTGACTTCAAATCCAACGAGTACGCTAACTTGGTGGGTGGCAGCATCTACGAACCTCACGAAGAAAACCCAATGTTGGGCTTCCGTGGTGCAGCGCGTTATGTAGCCGATAACTTCAAAGACTGCTTCGCACTCGAGTGTAAAGCCTTGAAACGCGTTCGCGATGAAATGGGTTTGACCAACGTCGAAATCATGATTCCATTCGTTCGTACTTTGGGTGAAGCAGAAGCTGTTGTTAAAGCCCTGAAAGAAAACGGTTTGGAACGCGGCAAAAACGGTCTGCGCCTGATCATGATGTGCGAATTGCCAAGCAACGCGGTATTGGCAGAACAATTCCTGCAATACTTCGACGGCTTCTCCATCGGCTCTAACGACATGACCCAGCTGACCCTCGGCCTCGACCGTGACAGCGGCTTGGTATCCGACTCCTTTGACGAACGTAATCCTGCCGTTAAAGTGATGTTGCACTTGGCAATCTCTGCCTGCCGCAAACAAAATAAATACGTCGGCATTTGCGGTCAAGGTCCATCAGACCATCCGGACTTTGCCAAATGGCTGGTTGAAGAAGGTATCGAAAGCGTATCGCTCAACCCTGATACCGTTATTGAAACCTGGCTGTATCTGGCTAACGAATTGAACAAATAAGTTCGATAATACAAAAATCCCCTGCCCGTTTATCCCGGCAGGGGATTTTTATTGCCTTATTCAATGCCGTCTGAAAAAACTTTCACTTTCTTTTACCTTATCAAAAAAATCCTTTATCATCAAAATGATAAAAAAATATGCCGACATATTCACAAATTTTCAATGTTAATATACTGCCTTTATGCAGTTTATTCCATGCCTTTTGAGTGAACCTTTTTCAACTCTTCCTATCTATCATACACAGCATAACGATACATTTAGAAACAACCCATGAATACAAACTTTATTTCCACCTTTCAGACGGCCTTGAAACGTCTGGCACTCATCAGCACCATTGCCGTCTTAGCAGCCTGCGCCGGCAACAATACCTCTTCCAACCGCGCCGTACCCGACGGCTACTACAAAGTCCGCCCCGGCGATACCCTGACCCAAATCGCCAAACGCTACGGACAAAACGTCAATACACTGGTTGCATGGAACAATCTTCCCAACGCCTCACAAATCGAAGTCGGTCAAGTATTGCGCGTCCGCCGTCATGTCGCCCCACGCAGCACCGCAACACAGCAACGCCAAACTACTGCCGTTACTCCGATCAACCGATTGAACCTGCAATGGCCGACCGATAACGCCTCATCCTCCATTATCCAACGCTACAACGGCACAACCAGCAAAGGCATAGATATTGCAGGCACGCAAGGCCAACAAATCCGTTCTGCCGCAGCCGGTACCGTCATCTACGTTGGCGAAGAAGTCCGCGGCTACGGCAAGCTGATTTTAATCAGCCACAACGATTACACCATTACCGCCTATGCCCACAACGACACGCTTTTGGTACAAAAAGATCAAAAAGTCCAAGCAGGTCAAGTTATCGCCACCATGGGCAGCAGCGATACAGACAGCGTCAAGCTTCATTTTGAAGTTCGTCTAAACGGCAAAGCAGTCGATCCCCTGCCTTATTTGACCAGAACAAATTAATACCTTAATCAAAAGGCCGTCTGAATAGCAGTATTTCAGACGGCCTTTTGATTATCTTGCTATAACAGCTATTTCAACAAAATCTTTTCCTATTTAACTTATGTTGATTGAGTGTAAATGCCGTTATACAATAACAACTCTTTTTAACATTCCATTTCAGGTACCCTACTATGTCTCCTAACCGTATCCTTGCAACCGCATTCTTGTTTGCGTCTGCATTCGCCAGCGCGGATGTCCATATTGATGAAAGCATCCCTTACCGCGATGAAGAAGAAATCGATACCCGTATTGTTTCCGAGTGTTTAGAAGTGGGCGGCATCATGTCCAAATCTTTGCAAGAAACTGCAGCCAAAAGCGATGTAACGGTTGTCCGTGACGGTAAAAAACAAGGCACATACGCAGATATCGCCATTACTTCGGCCATGAGTGCAGGCAATGCCTTTATCAGTCACGCCAAAGGTATGGCTGTTTCAGCCACTTTGTATGTTGACGGTAAACAAGTTGGCAAAAAAACCTTTACCCGCAATTCTTCCGGCGGTATGTTTGGCGCTTATAAAAGCTCTTGTGCCGTCTTGAACCGTACTTCCAAAGTATTGGGTTCTGACATTGCCCAATGGGTTGTCCGCGAACAAAAAAACGCTCAAGATAAATAATTTATCGAACTAAAAAGGCCATCTGAAAGTATTTTCAGACGGCCTTTTTTCATGCCTTCATTAACAACAGCGTCCGCCGTTGCTACCGCAACGGCGTTTGCGGCAGTAGTCTTGGAATTGCAGCTCGGTCATGACCGGCGCATTGGGATTATGTTTGCGCTGGCGGGCAACGTAGTTTTCATAATCTGGGACACCGGCCATCAAGTTTGCTGTCAACTTGATGGTTTTCCACCAAGAGGCAAGCTTATGCTTCATTCTGAGCCTCCGGCTGTTTACCGTCGCGGTACACTGCTGGAATTTCTTTAGCAGTTGGCCAGCCGACTTTGCGGGCTTTCATGGCGGTACGGAAACCGTACACGGCGACAATCACGACAACTGCCAGGAACAAAGCGGTCAGACCGGCATTGATTTGGTCGTTGAAGATGATTTGTGACATTTCGCCAATGTCTTTAGCAGGAGCAAGGACTTCGCCTGAAGCCAAGGCATCGCGGTATTTGCCTGCGTGAGCCAAGAAGCTGATGCGCGGGTCGCTGTGGAACAGTTTTTGCAAACCGGCATAGCAGGTTACAAACAATACGCCGAAAGCAGGAACCAAAGTTACCCAAACATAGCGGTCGCGTTTCATTTTCACCAATACAACGGTACACATAATCAACGCTACGCCTGCAAGCATTTGGTTGGCGATACCGAACAACGGCCAGAGCGAGTTGATACCACCCAGAGGGTCGGTTACGCCGGTATAGAGGAAGTAACCCCACAATGCCACGGCAAAGAATGTTGCAACCAAGTTGGCAGGGATAGAGTCGGTATTACCGAATGGTTTGTAGAAGATACTGCCCAAGTCTTGAATCATGAAACGGGCAACGCGTGTACCTGCGTCAACCGCGGTCAAGATGAACAAGGCTTCAAACAGCAAGGCAAAGTGATACCAGAACGCCATCATGGCTTCGCCCGGAATCAGACGGCTCATGATGTGTGCCATACCGACTGCAAGGGTTGGTGCGCCACCTGCACGGGACAGAATGGTGTTTTCGCCCACTTCTCTAGCAGTGTGCAACAAGGTTGCGGCATCAACAGGGAAGTTCAGTTTAGTGGTAATGACTTCGGCAGCTGTGTTGGCATCTGTACCAATCAGCGCGGCCGGGCTGTTCATCGCGAAGTACACGCCTGGATCAAGCGAAGCGGCAGCAGCCAGAGCCATAATGGCCACAAAGCTTTCCATAATCATGCCACCGTAACCGATCATGCGGACGTGGGTTTCGTTTTCCACCATTTTTGGCGTAGTACCTGAAGAAATCAACGCATGGAAGCCTGAAACCGCACCACAAGCAATGGTAATGAATAAGAATGGGAACAATGCACCAGAGAATACTGGGCCTGAACCGTCAATAAAGTGGGTAACTGCAGGCATTTGCAGAGTCGGGTTAACAATAACGATACCCAAAGCCAAAGCTGCAATCGTACCGATTTTCAGGAAGGTAGACAGATAGTCGCGCGGAGTCAGCAAGAGCCAAACCGGCAATACGGAAGCCACGAAACCGTAAATCATAATCGCCCAAGTCAGCTGAATGCCATCAAGGTCGAACCAATGGCCGAAGGAGCTGTGGGCAACATCTTCACCGTAAATCACAGCCAACATCAGCAAAATAAAGCCGACGATGGAAATCTCGCCAATTTTGCCCGGACGGATGTAACGGGTGTAGATACCCATAAACAGGGCAATCGGCATAGTCGCTGCGATGGTGAACGTACCCCAAGGGCTGTGAACCAATGCTTTCACAACGATCAGCGCCAACACCGCCATAATGATGACCATAATCATCAAAATACCGATGGATGCAATCACGCCGGGAACAGTACCGAGTTCTTGTTTCACGATATCGCCCAAAGACTTACCGTCACGGCGCATAGAAACAAACAGTACCATCATATCCTGTACGGCACCGGCAAATACCACGCCGAAGATAATCCACAAAGTACCGGGCAGATAACCCATTTGCGCTGCCAATACAGGACCAACCAAAGGACCTGCGCCGGCAATAGCGGCAAAGTGGTGGCCGAACAGTACGCCTTTATGTGTGGGAACATAGTCCAAGCCGTCATTGTGGCGTTCTGCCGGAGTCAGACGGTTAGGATCAAGCTGCATCACACGGTTGGCAATGTAAAGACTGTAAAAACGGTAGGCAATGCAGTATACCGAAATGGCGGCCGTAACCATCCAAATCGCACTGACACGCTCGCCGCGACTGAGGGCCAAAGTGGTAAAGGAGGCCAGGCCGACCAAAACCACAATGCCCCAAATCAAAAATGATTTGAGCGATTTCATTGATTTATCCTTAAAACGTGATGCACCAAGGCTTGCTTTAGCGACAAACTGCCTTAATGCGCTTCAGAAAGACCAGTCATTATAGTCTTCATGATTTCATGAGTGAAATGTCATTTCAACCCCAATTCGACTGAAAACAAAATGATTAGTTCGTCCGTAAGGTTAACACAAACAGACAATATACCCTTCATTTTTTACTTCAAAACCAAATATTCCTTAACATATAGCAAACGAAAGGCCGTCTGAAAACCCAAATATTCAGTTTTCAGACGGCCTGACAAACAGTCAATGCTATAATCCGACATTCCCATTTCTCTATATTGCCATACCATGCAAAACAACGATTCCGAAACCATGCGCCTCTCCAAACGCATGGCGCAATTAGGCTTATGCTCGCGCCGCGAGGCAGACAGCTACATCGAGCAAGGCTGGGTCAAAGTAAACGGCCAAACCGCCGTACTCGGTCAAAAAGTCACCGAGCGCGACCGCATCGACCTCAACAAACAAGCCCATGAAAAACAAGCAGCGCGTGTAACCATCCTTCTGAATAAACCCGTCGGCTACGTCAGCGCGCAGGCAGAAAAAGGCTATAAATCTGCCGCAGAACTCATTACCGCCGACAACCATTGGGAAGGCGACGACAGCCGTATCCCTTTCAGCGAAAAGCACAAATTCGGCTTAGCCCCTGCCGGCCGCTTGGACATTGACTCTGTCGGATTGTTGGTACTCACTCAGGACGGCCGCATTGCCAAACAACTGATTGGCGAAAACAGCAGCAGCGAAAAAGAATACCTCGTCCGCGTCCGCGGCAAACTGGACGACAAAGGCCTCGCCCTGCTCAACCACGGCTTGAGTTTGGACGGAGAAAAATTGCGTCCCGCCAAAGTCGAATGGCAAAACGAAGACCAGTTGCGCTTTATTTTGCGACAAGGCAAAAAACGACAAATCCGCCGCATGTGCGAACTTGTCGGCCTGCGCGTCATCGGTTTGAAACGCATCCGCATGGGCAAAGTCAAACTTGGCCGACTGCCGCCGGGCAAATGGCGTTATTTACGCGCTGACGAATCGTTTTAATTGCAGATAACAAAAAGGCCATCTGAAAACACATTTCAGACGGCCTGATCTTTTACTGCTTACTCGATATAAGTAAACTTCGCACGTTTAATATTGCAAAGGATTTCGTACGGAATCATACCGGCAACTTCGGAAACTTCATTGATATTAATCACATCGCCCCAAAGCTCGACTTCCGCACCCAAGCCCTCTTTCGAGGCTTCCAGTTCAACCGTAATCATATCCATAGATACCCTGCCGATAATACGGCTACGCTTACCATCCACGGCCACAGGGGAATTAGTAGAAGCGCGACGCGGATAACCGTCGGCATAACCGCAGGCAATCAAACCGACACGGGTAGATTTGCTGGTGTAGAACGTTGCGCCGTAGCCAATCGGAGAATGCGGCTGCAACACGCGCTCGCCGAAAACACGGGAAGTCAGGCGCATAACCGGTTTCAAATGATCATCCACGCCACCGAAAGGCGAAATACCATATAAAGCCAGACCGGCACGTCCCCAATCGCGGCGCGCTTCAGGCACGTTCAAAATCGCGGCGGAATTGGCCAAACTCTCTTCGCCTTCCAAACCTTCACACGCCAAATCAAACGCTTCAAGCTGCATTTCGGTCATGCCGTTTTCCGGTTCGTCCGCGCAGGAAAAATGGCTGAATTTCACAATATTTTCAACCGATTCGGATTGTTTCAATGCAGTATAGGCAGCGGCATAATTGTGTGGAAAGAAACCGGCACGGTGCATACCAGAGTCCATTTTCAGCCATACAGTTGTCGGATGTTGCCACTCATGATGCACAAATGCCTCCAGTTGCCATTGGCTGCCGATTGCCGGCCACAAATCATAACGGTCAACATCCGCATACTCCGCAGCATCAAATACGCCTTCCAACAAAACAAT
Source organism: Neisseria sp. HMSC15G01 (assembly GCF_001808255.1). Taxonomy (NCBI): domain Bacteria; kingdom Pseudomonadati; phylum Pseudomonadota; class Betaproteobacteria; order Neisseriales; family Neisseriaceae; genus Neisseria; species Neisseria sp. HMSC15G01. The sequence goes on along the minus strand of NZ_KV792698.1, from coordinate 49,401 downwards.
CGGGTTTTTAATGCCGTTTTGACGCAGTTCCACGCCTTCATCTACCGTTGCTACCGCAAAGCCGTCGGCAATATCCGCCAACGCGTGTGCACATCTGACCGCGCCATGACCGTAAGCATCGGCCTTAATCACAGCCAACAATTTATTGCCATGCAACTCTTTGAGAAAACGATAATTTTGACGTAAATTATCCAAACGGATTTGCGCATTGAGCGGACGCATAATGTATTCCTCTTATCGGCATTCCGTTTCAGACGGCCTGCCCCATTACTTTGAAGCAAATATTATAGGTCAAAAACTACACAGGATTCCATGAAATCCACAAGAATAATCTATTCATAATTTAGACCTCATGCGCACCTTTAGGCATTTATGCTTCTTCTCAGCCTGTTTTAAGGTTATGATTCAATCCAAATGAAAACGACAGACATCAAGGCCATGAAAGAACTCGACAAAACCGACTTAAAAATTCTCAAGCTCCTACAACAAAACGCACGTATCCCCATGACCGAATTGGCTGAAAAAGTCGGCCTCTCCACCACGCCGGTAACCGAACGCGTCCGCCGTTTGGAACGCGACAACCTTATCACCGGCTATCACGCCCATCTGAATCCTCATGCTTTAGGCCAAAGCCTATTGGTCTTTGTCGAGCTGAAACTACGTTCCAAATCCGGCAATATTTTTGAAGACTTCAAACGCGAAGTACTGAAGATTCCGCAAATTCTGGAATGCCACTTAGTCTCCGGCGAATACGACTACCTTATCAAAGTCCGCCTGCCCAATATGTCTGCCTATCGCGATATGCTCGGCAATATCCTGCTGCAACTGCCGGCTGCGTCCGAAAGCCGCAGCTATGTTGTCATGGAAGAAGTCAAAGAAGAAGTAGTATTAGACATCTAATTCTATTCAACACACAAATGCCGTCTGAAATATTACAACATTCAGACGGCCTTTATTTTAAATAGGCAAAAAAAAATGCACACATCCGACAGAATGTGTGCCAAGTCTACAAAGGAGAAATAGAGGAGAAACTATTAACTGACTACTCGAACCAGCTAACGAAACGAATTATGCAACAAGAGACTCAACCGCGCAAGTATTTTTCTTGTAAAGTTTCTTAATTATTCGATTTACAGATTTTAAATGTAATCATATTTCAATATAGATAAAAAAATGCGCATACCGTTTTGATATGCGCCAAGTCTACAAAGGAGAAATAGAGGAGAAAAATCAAGCTGCATCAAGCAACTCAACGGCGCGAATTATCCTAGCCTTCTACCCTCCTGTCAACTGTTTTCCTATCTATTTTCAAGTATTTTGCTAAAAAACAACAAAGTCGCTATTCCCCTCTTTTTCTTGCTATTTTCGCCCATATATAAAAAATTTAGGGCCGTCTGAAACATATATTGCCACTAAAGATAAACGGCTCCATACTCACACATTCATAGTCCATATCAACCCGACCCAAAGACCATGACCACCCCACTTTCCCTTGCCGTCGTCGGCCATACCAATACAGGCAAAACCTCGCTCTTACGTACGCTTTTGCGCGACAGTACCTTCGGCGAAGTGAAAAACGCGCCATCCACCACGCGCCATGTCGAAGAAGCCCTCATAAACGACGGTGACGACAGCTTGGTTTACCTCTACGACACCCCTGGCCTTGAAGATGCCGGCGGCGTATTGGACTGGCTGGAAACCCACACATCCGCACGCGATGACGGTATCGAACGCATCCAGCAATTCCTCAGCAGTCATGAGGCGCATCACGAGTTCAACCAAGAGGCCAAAGTGCTGCGCCAAGTCATGCAAAGCGATATGGCCATGTACGTCATCGACGCGCGGGAACCCGTCCTCGACAAATACAAAGACGAGCTGACCATTTTATCTTGGTGCGCCAAGCCCATCATGCCCGTGTTCAACTTCACCCAAAATCAAGACCTGAGCGCTTGGACCAATATGCTCGCCCGCAGAAACCTGCATGTTTACGCCGGTTTCGATACCGTTGCCTTCGACTTTGAAGGCGAAATCCGATTGTGGGACAACCTTGCCACCATGTTACCTAAGCGCGACATCCTCGACCGCCTCATCAATATGCGCCGTCGCGAGTGGCAACGGCTGGATACGGAAGCGCGCCGTGAAATTGCCGATTTTCTGCTGGATGCCGCCGCATTTACCCAAGAAATTGCCGAAAACGACGACCCTGCCCCGACTTTGGAGGTCATGCAATCGGAAATCCGACAACTTGAGCGGCAAATGCAACAACGCCTGTTCACACTTTACCGCTTCTATCACGACGAAGTCGGCAGCGACAGCACATGGATGCCCAAAGCCTTCAAACAAGATCCGTTTGACAGCGAATTGCTCAAACATTACGGCATCCGTACCGGTACCGGCGCAACCGCAGGTGCACTCATCGGATTAGGCTTGGATATTGCCACGCTTGGCGGCTCGCTTGGTTTGGGTACAGCCATCGGCGGCCTGTTGGGCGGTATTTTGCCCAATGCCCAAGACATCACCGACAAAATCAACGGCCGACAAACCCTGCATACCGATCCGGAAACCCTTACCCTACTCGCCGCACGCGCACTGGATTTGTTGCACGTCTTGCAAACGCGCGGCCATGCGGCTCAATCGCATATCGAGCTAAAAGAACGCAAAGCGCCATGGAATGCGGCCAAATTGCCAAGCGAACTCAACAAAGCACGAAGCAACCGCAAATGGTCTTCGCTCAACACACACCAGCCCGAACTCAGCCGTAACGAACGCGCAGCCTATGTCGGTTCTTTAAGCGAGAAATTAAAAGCTTAGAATTGCGGCATAACAAAAAGGCCGTCTGAAATCCAAATGTTTCAGACGGCCTTTTAATCTTAGCAAATACTTATTCAGCAGCTTTGGTCTCTCGTTTCAAACCACCGCCAAGTGCTTTATACAAGTCGGCAAGGTTTTCCAAACGGGTCAACTGATTGGCCAAAAGAGCAGTTTCTGCGCCGTAACTGCTGCGCTCGGCGTCCAGCAAATCCAATGCACTGGATACGCCATGTTTGTAGCGTAGGCTGATGAGGCGCAGGCTGTCGTTGTAGGCACGGCTTTGTTTGCTCAAAGCGGCATAGCTTTTATCCAGCTGTTCGCGCGCAACCAACGCATTGGAAACGTCTTTGAATGCGGATTGAACAGCGGCTTCATAAGCAACGATTTGTGCCTGTTGGCGCAGTTTGGCTACGTCAAGATTGGCTTTGTTTGTGCCCCAGTCAAAGATAGGCAGCGTGATTGACGGTGCAAAAGCCCAAATACCCGTACCGCTCTTAAACAGACCGCTCAGCTCGCCGGAAGCGGTACCGACAGAACCGGTCAGGCTGATACGTGGGAAAAACGCCGCACGTGCCGCACCGATATTGGCATTAGCTTGTTTGAGCGCGTGTTCGGCAGCACGGATATCTGGACGGTTGAGCAACACGTCCGAACTCAAACCGGCAGGCAGTTTAGTGATTTTGAACTGTTTACTCAAAGGCAGACCGGCAGGCAAGTCTTCGGGTAAAGGTTGATTAATCAACATAGCCAAAGAATTGCGCGCTTGCTCGCGGTTCTTTACCGCGGATGCGTAATCAGCTTTGGCCGATTCGATCAGCGCTTCCTGTTGGCGCAAATCAACGGCGGAAATCACGCCGGCCTTATGGCGCAATTGCGAGAGCTTGTAAGTCGCTTCACGGGTTTGCAACACGCGTTGTGCCAATGCCATGGCTTCTTCGGCGTAGCGCTCGTTAAAATAGGCTTTGGCAACGGTAGAAATCAAGGCCAGATGGGCGGCATCGCGGTTGGCGGCCACATTAAAATAACCTTGCAACGCGGCTTCGCTGGTGCTGCGGACACGGCCGAAGAGGTCAAGCTCATAAGAGGCTGCGCCCAAACCCACGCTGTATTGGCTGCTAACGCTGCCGCCACTCAAACTGCCTTGACGCGAACCTGTACCGCTGGCATTGACGGTTGGCAACAAATTATTACGCGCAATCATGTATTGCTTGCGGTAGATTTCCGCATTCAGCGCGGCTGTACGCAAATCGGTATTGCGTTCCAATGCGATGTCGATCAGGCGGTGAAGGCGAGGATCGGCAAAGTAATCTTGCCAACCCAATTCGGCTGCACGGATACCGTCGTCAACAGTGTCGTATTTAAACGTATCGGCCACGGCAACTTGAGGCTGCTCATATTTCGGCATCATGGTACAGGCCGACAAAGCCACGGCGGCGGCAACGGCGGTCAGTACAGGTTTGAATGTAATCTTCTTCATTTTAGAATCCTTTAGCATTTTGAGGCCGTCTGAAAATTTTTCAGACGGCCTTTGCTTTAGTGCTTGTCTGAATCGTGTTTACCGTCTTCAATCATGCCGGCTTCAGCGGCGTGTTTGGCGGCCATCTCATGCTCGTGTGCGGTTTCTTTAAAGAATTTGCGCACAACCACATAGAACAAAGGCACAAGGAACACAGACAGAATCGTACCGATCAACATACCCCAGACCACGGTCGTACCAATCGCACGTTGGCTGGCGGAGCTGGCACCGCTGGCAACATAAAGCGGTACCACGCCCAAGATGAAGGCAAACGAAGTCATGATAATCGGACGGAAACGCAAGTGTGCGGCGGCAAGCGCAGCTTCAATCGCGCTCTTACCTTGCGCTTGCAGGTCTTTGGCAAACTCGATAATCAAAATCGCGTTTTTCGCACTCAAACCCATCACCGTAACGAAACCGACTTGGAAGTAGATATCGTTGGCGTATGCCGGAATACTGCCCAGCAGCGCTTCAAACATGTTGCGGCCGGTCACGCCCAATGCCGCGCCAATCAAGCCCAACGGAATCACAAGGATAACCGCCAACGGGATAGACCAGCTTTCGTACAAAGCAGCCAATACCAAGAATATAGCGGCAGCGGCCAATGCATACAACACGACAGTTTGCGAGCTGCCTTTGGCCTCTTCACGAGACTGGCCGCCCCATTCCAGGCTGTAACCGCCACCCATATCATCAACCATTTGCTGTACCGCAGCCATGGCTTGACCGGAAGACACGCCATTAACAGGCGAGCCGGAAAGCTCCATTGCCGGATAACCATTGAAGCGGACGCTTTGTTCCATACCGTTTTCCCAAGAAACAGTAGCAATGGTAGAAAGCGGTACGGCAACGCCGGATTTATTCGGTACAGTCAGGTTCAGAATATCGGCAGGCTGCATACGGGCACTCGCATCAGCTTGTACCATCACGCGTTGCAGACGGCCTTGATTCGGGAAGTCGTTTACATAAGACGAACCCAAAGCAGAAGCCAAAGCAGTACGGATGTCAGAGAACGAAATACCTTGTGCTGCTGCGGCAGAGCGGTCGATGTCGATTTTCAACTGCGGCGCATCTTCCAAACCGCTCGCACGAACAGTACTTGGGTTAAACAAACCGCTTTTGCGCATTTTGTCAATCAACTCATTGCGCTTGGCCAATAATGCGGCATGGCCGCTGTTGTTACGGTCTTGCAGGTAAATCGTCAAGCCGGAGCCTGTACCCAATTCCATAATGGCAGGAGGCACAATCGCCAAACCGAAACCGTCTTTCAGCGTAGCCATCATCATGCCGGTCAACTTACCGGAAATAGAAGTCGCATCGCTGCCCGGAGCAGTACGTTCGCTCCAGTCTTTCAGAATGACAAAGCCCAAAGCCATGTTTTGGCCGGAACCGCTAAAACTAAAGCCGGAAACGGTAATAATGTTCTCGATCTCAGGTACAGATTTCGCCAGTTGAGTGATTTGAGCCAAAGTTGCATCGGTACGCTCTTTGGTCGCGCCGGCAGGCAGCTGTACGCTCAACATCAAGTTACCTTGGTCTTCAGTCGGCAAGAAGGAAGTCGGCAGACGCATAAACAGGAATACGCCCACAACAGTCAAACCGATATAGACAACCATCATGCGCAAAGTCTTGCGCAAGACTTTGGCTACCCAGCCTTCGTAGCCGTGTGTCCAGTTGTCGAATTTCTTGTTAAACCAACCGAAGAAACCTTTTTTCTCTTCGTGATGACCATTCTGAATCGGCTTGAGCATGGTGGCACACAATGCCGGAGTCAGCGTCAAAGCAAGGAATGCGGAGAAGCCGATCGATGCCACCATGGTCAGGGCAAACTGTTTGTAAATGTTACCGGTTGCACCGCTAAACATTGCCAGCGGCACAAATACGGACATCAACACGGCAGTAATACCGATCACCGCGCCGGAAATCTGACTCATCGCTTTTTTGGTTGCAGCCTTAGGCGGCAGACCTTCGCTCGCCATAATACGCTCAACGTTTTCAACGACCACAATCGCATCATCGACCACAATACCAATTACCAATACCATCGCAAACATGGTCAATACGTTAATCGACATACCCATATATGAGATAAAGGCAAAACCGCCCAACAGGGAAATCGGCACGACAATAGTCGGAATCAGCGTATAGCGGATATTTTGCAGGAAGAGATAAATCACCAAGAATACCAATACGATGGCTTCCAAAAGTGTATGGATTACTTTCTCAATCGAAATTTCCACAAATTTGGAAGTATCGTAGGGAACTTTCCAGCTCATGCCGTCTGGAAAATACTTCTGCAAAACCGCCATTTTTTCTTTCACGGCAGTCGCCGTTGCCAAAGCGTTACCGCTGTTAGACAGCATCACTGCCATACCGGTAGTGTTGACGCCGTTCAAACGGGTGGAAGAAGAATAATCCTGCATACCCAAGCTGACTTTGGCAACGTCTTTCAGATAGACATTAGAACCATCGATATTGGATACCAAAATGATGTTGCCAAACTCTTCAGCAGTGCTCAGCTGACCTTGCGCCGTCACAGTTGCTGAAATAGTCTGACCTGCAGCCGCCGGCAAAGAACCGATAGAGCCCGCTGAAATTTGAATATTTTGTGTCGCAAGCGCATTGGTTACCGTTGCAAAAGACAGGTTGTAGTTTTGCAGTTTTTTCGGGTCAACCCAAATACGCATGGCGCGTTGCGCACCAAACAATTGTACCTGCCCTACCCCGTCGATACGCTGCAGTTCAGGAATGATATTGCGCTGGGCGTAATCGTTCATTTCCTCAATGGATTGCTTTTCAGAAGAAAGCATGACCACTTGCAAGAAGTTGGAACGCGCTTTAGATACGGTTACACCATATTGCTGTACGGTAGAGGGCAATGTGGACAACACTTCCGACAATTTGTTCTGCACGTCTACCTGCGCCAAATCTTCATTGGTTTCCGGTGTAAACGTCAGACTGACGCTGCCGCTGCCGCTGGAATTGGCAGAAGTCGTCATATAGTCCAAACCTTCCACACCGTACATATTACGTTCGATAACGGCCAGTACGCTGTCTTCCATTACCTGAGCAGAAGCGCCCGGATAAGTAGCGCGCAAAGTAATGGTCGGTGCAGCAACGGACGGATATTGGGAAATCGGCAGTTTTTGAATGCCGAAAATACCCGCTGCGATGATAAAAATCGCAATAACCCATGCAAAAATGGGGCGGTCAATAAAAAACTTAGACATTCACGCGTTCCTTATTTAGCTTCAGATGCAGCTTTAGCTTCAGGCTTGGCCTCGGATGCAGCCTGGCCATCTGAAACTGCCGGTGCTGCTGCCGCAGCACTTGCAGGCGGCGTCCATTCTTTCGGCGTTACCTGTTTAGCACCCGACATAGCGGCAATGCTGATGCCTTCAACAATCACTTTGTCGCCGTCTTTCAGGCCGTCTGTAATCACCCAATTGCTACCTTGCTGTTGGGCAATGGTCACGACACGCGCTTCCATTTCGCTCTTGTCATTCACCACCATCACCGTATCTTGCGAACCGCGGGTAACTGCTTGTTGCGGCACTACAAATGCATTATCCACTGCCACTTGTTCCATCAACACGCGCACATACAAGCCCGGCATCAAGATATTTTTGTCATTAGGAATAGCGGCGCGCAATGTAATTTGGCCGGTCGTTTCGTTAACAGTCGGATCTGCAAACAGCAGACGGCCTTTTTCAGGATAAACCGCACCATCGTCAAATTTGATGCCCACTTCAATCGCGCCGTTTGCCGCCAACAATTTGCCTTCTGCAACCTGTTGACGCAGTTTCATAACCTCACTGGCAGATTGGGTAACGTTGACATACATCGGGTTGGTTTGTTGGATGGTGGCCAAAACAGTGGTATCGCCGGCATTCAACAGCGTACCTTCAGAAACTTTAGATTGACCGATAAAGCCGGAAATCGGCGCAGTAATGCGGGAGCGGTTCAGGCTGATACCGGCAGATTTGATGGCTGCTTGAGCGGATTTGACGCCTGCTTCGGCTGAGCGCTTGGCGGTTACGGCCGCATCGTATTCTTGTTGGCTGATGGCATCGGCGGCAACCAGCGGTTTGTAGCGGGCCAAGTCGGCATTCGCTTTAGCCAAAGTCGCTTGCGCACTCGCCAACTGGGCGCGTGCGCTTTCTAAGTTTGCTTCATAAGTTGAGCTGTCGATTTGGTACAAAGGCTGACCGGCTTGCACATAGCTGCCTTCTTGGAACAGGCGTTTTTGCAAAATACCGCCGACTTGGGCGCGAACTTCGGCAGTACGCAACGATTCCAGACGGCCCGGCAACTCGGTTGTCAATGCAACGGTTTCCGGATGCACGGTAACCACGCGGACTTCAGGCGCAGGTTGATTTTGCTGTTGCTGACTGCCTTGCGCCTGTTGGCCGGCTGCCTTCTCATCGCCTTTGCCGCAAGCAGAAAGCGCCAATGCAGTAGCCGCCGCAATCGCCGCGACACGCATCATTTTAGAAGCATAAAGAGCCATAATTTTCCTATCTCTATGATAAATAAGGGTTTGACTAATTAAAAATTGATTACTTTAATTTCATATTTCATAAGCAGAAATTGCCTGCTTTTGTGAAAAACAGGCTGATTATATAGTGTTGAGAAACACTATATAATATTAAATTGAATTATACATACATTCTTGCATGTTCAGAAGTAATTTTTTATAATCCGAACCATAAATTTACATTTCCTACAAAACAACTATGAGAAGAACCAAAACCGAAGCCTTAAAAACCAAAGAATATCTCATGCTTGCCACATTGGATACGTTTTATCAGAAAGGCATTGCCCGCACCTCGCTTAACGAAATTGCCCAAGCCGCAGGCGTAACGCGCGGCGCGCTGTATTGGCATTTCAAAAACAAAGAAGATTTGTTTGACGCCTTGTTCCAACGGATTTGCGACGACATCGAAAGCTGCATAAAAGAAGACTCGAACAACAATAACGAACAGGCTTGGTCAAGCTTCCGACTGACCCTGACCCGTTTTTTCGAGCGCCTGCAACACAACGAGCTTCACTATAAATTCCACAGCATTTTGTTTTTAAAATGCGAACACACCGAGCAAAACGAGGCGGTCATTGCCATCGCTAAAAAACACCAATCACTATGGCGTGAAAAAATCGTTGCTGTCCTGACTGATGCGGTACAACAAAAAGCGTTGGCGGATAATTTGGATATCGATATGGCAGTCATCTTCATCAAGTCTTCATTAGACGGCTTTATTTGGCGCTGGCTTTCTTCAGGTCAAGGCTTCGATTTAGCTCAAACTGCCCCACGCATGATTGAAATCATCATTGATACATTGGAAAACCATCCGCAATTAAGAAAACAATCATAAACATCAAAAATAAAAGGCCGTCTGAAACATTAAAAGTTTCAGACGGCCTTTTGGTTCAAACCTGCTTAACGTGTTACCGGTTTGTAACGGATACGTTTCGGTTTCGCGCCCTCTTCGCCCAAACGGCGTTTCTTGTCGGCTTCGTATTCCTGATAGTTGCCGTCGAAGGAACACCCATTTAGAGTCGCCTTCACAAGCCAAAATATGCGTAGCGATACGGTCGAGGAACCAGCGGTCGTGCGAAATCACCATCACGCTGCCGGCAAATTCCAACAATGCGTCTTCCAGCGCACGCAGGGTTTCCACGTCGAGGTCGTTGGACGGTTCGTCCAGCAGCAACACATTGCCGCCGCTCAACAAAGTTTTTGCCAAGTGCAGACGGCCGCGTTCGCCGCCAGACAATTGACCTGCGATTTTGCTTTGGTCGCTGCCTTTGAAGTTGAAGCGTCCCAAATATTGGCGGGCGGGAATTTCAAACTGACCAACCTGTAAAATGTCGCGGCCTTCGGCAATATTGTCGAACACGGTTTTATCGTTTTGCAAACCTTCGCGGCTTTGGTCGATCAAGCTCATTTTCACGGTTTGGCCGATTTTCACTTCGCCGGAATCAGGCTGCTCTTTGCCCGAAATCATTTTGAACAGCGTCGATTTACCCGCACCGTTCGGGCCGATGATGCCGACAATCGCGCCCGCAGGCACTTTGAAGCTCAAATCGTCAATCAGCACTTTGTCACCGAACGATTTGGAAACGTTCACAAATTCAATCACTTCGTTACCCAAACGCTCGGCAACAGGGATAAAGATTTCCTGCGTTTCATTGCGTTTTTGGTATTCGTAGTTGCTCATTTCTTCAAAACGAGCCAAACGCGCTTTGGACTTGGCTTGGCGGCCTTTGGCATTTTGGCGCACCCATTCCAATTCCTGCTTCATCGCCTTCACGCGCGCAGCTTCGGATTTCGCCTCGTTTTCCAAGCGTTTTTCTTTCTGCTCCAGCCAAGACGAGTAATTGCCTTTCCACGGAATACCGTGTCCGCGGTCGAGTTCCAAAATCCATTCGGCGGCGTTGTCGAGGAAGTAGCGGTCGTGCGTTACCGCAACCACGGTACCTGGGAAGCGTACCAAGAATTGCTCCAGCCATTCGACAGATTCTGCGTCCAAGTGGTTGGTCGGCTCGTCCAGCAGCAGCATATCAGGCTTGCTCAACAAAAGTTTGCATAAAGCCACTCGGCGTTTTTCACCACCGGACAAATTGCCGATTTTGGCATCCCAATCAGGCAGACGCAGCGCGTCGGCAGCGATTTCCAATTCGTGTTCCGCACCGCCGCCCGTGGACGAACCAGCCGCAATAATCGCTTCCAAGCGACCTTGTTCTTCCGCCAATGCGTCAAAATCCGCATCAGGATTGGCGTACTCGGCATACACTTCTTCCAAACGTTTTTGTGCGGCAGCCACTTCGCCCAAACCGCTTTCCACTTCCTCGCGCACGGTTTTTTCAGGATCAAGCTCAGGCTCTTGCGGCAAATAGCCGATTTTAATGCCACCCATCGGCACGGCTTCGCCCTCAAATTCTTTATCCACGCCCGCCATAATCCGCAGTACAGTAGATTTACCCGCACCGTTCAAACCGAGCAAACCGATTTTTGCACCAGGAAAGAATGAAAGGGAAATGTCTTTAATAATGGTTTTTTGCGGCGGCACAACCTTGCTCACGCGCAGCATAGAATAGACGTATTGTTGGGACATAGTTTTCTCGTTTCCGTCAAACAAATTTCAGACGGCCCATTTTAACCTATTGCCCAAATACTTGCTTGTTCAAATGCCGTCTGAAAATAGAAATAAGATCAAAATATACACCGCGCCGAACCGATACCCTCATTGCCCGACGGTATCAATGCCAAACCGCAAAAAATTTGATTTAAGCCAGTTTATCCTTGAACTGGCATTGCCAATATCCGGCGCGCTTCATAAAATGCACCTATATCCTTGAAAGTACGCACACAAACAATAACGACAGAGAACGCCACACCAAGGAACCTTTCAGATTTCTCAATAAAAATACTTTTTAAAAAAAGGATTTACCTCATGTCGGAAAATACGCAAAAAACAGCAAAACAAGGTTTGCCGTCACTGGCAAAAAGTACGATTTGGATGCTGAGCTTCGGCTATCTCGGCGTTCAGACGGCCTTTACCCTGCAAAGCTCACAAATGAGCCGAATTTTTCAAACTTTAGGCGCCGACCCGCACAATTTGGGCTGGTTTTTCATTCTGCCGCCATTGGCCGGTATGTTGGTTCAGCCGATTGTGGGCTACTACTCAGACCGCACTTGGATGCCGCGCCTGGGCGGTCGTCGTCTGCCCTATCTGCTTTATGGCACGCTGATTGCGGTTATCGTCATGATTCTGATGCCGAACTCGGGCAGCTTCGGTTTTGGTTACGCTTCTTTGGCAGCTTTGTCGTTTGGCGCGCTGATGATTGCGCTGTTGGACGTGTCCTCCAATATGGCAATGCAGCCGTTTAAAATGATGGTCGGCGACATGGTCAACGAGGAGCAGAAAAGCTACGCCTACGGGATTCAAAGTTTCTTAGCGAATACGGGCGCGGTTGTGGCGGCGATTCTGCCGTTTGTGTTTGCGTATATCGGTTTGGCGAACACGGCCGAAAAAGGCGTCGTGCCGCAGACCGTGGTCGTAGCATTCTATGTGGGCGCAGCGTTGCTGATTATTACCAGTGCGTTCACCATCTTCAAAGTCAAAGAATACGATCCGGAAACCTACGCTCGCTATCACGGCATCGATGTCGCCGCGAATCAGGAAAAAGCCAACTGGTTCGAACTTTTGAAAACCGCGCCTAAAGCGTTTTGGACGGTGACTTTGGTGCAATTCTTCTGCTGGTTCGCCTTCCAATATATGTGGACTTACTCGGCAGGCGCGATTGCAGAAAATGTTTGGCAGACAACAGACGCCTCTTCCGTAGGCTATCAGGAAGCAGGCAACTGGTACGGCGTTTTAGCTGCGGTGCAATCCATTGCTGCCGTTATCTGCTCGTTTATTCTGGCAAAAGTACCGAATCAATACCATAAAGTCGGTTATTTCGGTTGCTTGGCTTTGGGTGCGCTCGGTTTCTTCTCCGTTTTCTTCATCAGCAATCAATACGCACTGGTGTTGTCTTATACCTTAATCGGTATTGCGTGGGCCGGTATCATTACCTATCCTTTGACGATTGTGACCAATGCCCTCTCAGGCAAACACATGGGTACTTATTTGGGCCTGTTCAACGGCTCTATCTGTATGCCTCAAATCGTCGCCTCCCTGCTGAGCTTTATCCTCTTCCCTATGCTGGGCAGCCATCAGGCAACCATGTTCTTGGTTGCAGGCGCAGTCTTGCTGCTGGGAGCCTTCTCAGTATGTCTGATTAAAGAGACCCACGGCGAATAATCCATCCATACCATCGGCAAAGGCCGTCTGAAACCTTTGCCGAACTTACAATTTTAATAATAGGAGCTTCATAAATGTACACGAGAATCATGGAAGTTAGCCCTTGGACACTGCGTTCGACAAAACTGGAAAAAGAGCACAAACGGCTGCAAGAGAGCCTGACCAGCTTGGGCAACGGCTATATGGGTATGCGCGGCAACTTTGAAGAAACCTACTCCGCCGACAGTCACTTGGGTACCTACATCGCCGGTGTGTGGTTCCCCGACAAAACCCGCGTCGGCTGGTGGAAAAACGGCTATCCCAAATATTTCGGCAAAGCCATCAATGCGCTCAATTTCAGCAAAGTCAAAATCTTTGTCGATGGTCAAGAAGTGGACTTGGCGAAAAACGACGTTGCCGACTTCTCCGTCGAACTCGATATGCAGCACGGCGTGTTGCGCCGCTCATTCACCGTATTCGGCGTGCGTTTCGATGTGTGCAAATTCCTGTCGGTCGCACAAAAAGAGCTGGCTCTCATCCGCTGGGAAGCCGTATCCGTTGACGGCAAAACCCACCAAGTCCGCATCGATTCCATCATCGATGCTGATGTGAAAAACGAAGACTCCAACTACGAAGAAAAATTCTGGCAGGTATTGGACAAAGGCGTTTCAGACGACCGCTCCTACATTGCCACCCAAACCGTCGCCAATCCTTTCTGCGTAGAGCAATTCATCGTCAACGCCGAGCAAACCTTCGCTAGCAGTTTCAAAGCCCTCGGCGGCAGCCAAACCGACTGGCAAGTTTCTAATTCTTTCGAGGCCGAAGTCGGCGGCACACCCAAAACCTTTGAAAAACGCGTGATTGTTACCACCAGCCGCGATTATCAGGGCTTGGAAGCGGTGAAAGCCGCAGGCCGCGCCTTGTCGGAAAAAATCGCAGGCGTTGCATTTGAAACCTTGTTGGACGCACACAAAGCAGGCTGGCTGCACCGTTGGGAAATCGCCGACGTGGTTATCGAAGGCAGCGACGAAGCGCAGCAAGGCATCCGTTTCAACCTGTTCCAACTGTTCTCCACCTACTACGGCGAAGACGCGCGCCTGAACATCGGTCCGAAAGGCTTTACCGGCGAAAAATACGGCGGCGCGACCTATTGGGACACCGAAGCCTACGCCGTGCCGCTCTACCTCGCACTAGCGGAACCCGAAGTTACCCGCAACCTGCTGCAATACCGCCGTAACCAACTGCCGCATGCGCAGCACAACGCGCGCGAACAGGGCTTGGCGGGCGCGCTCTATCCGATGGTAACGTTTACGGGCATCGAGTGCCACAACGAATGGGAAATCACCTTCGAGGAAATCCACCGCAACGGCGCAATTCCTTACGCCATCTACAACTACACCAACTACACCGGCGATGAAAGCTATCTTGCCAAAGAAGGCTTGGAAGTCTTGGTCGAAGTGTCCCGCTTCTGGGCGGACCGCGTCCACTTCTCCAAACGCAACGGCAAATACATGATTCACGGCGTAACCGGCCCGAACGAATACGAAAACAACATCAACAACAACTGGTACACCAATACCCTCGCCGCATGGGTATTGGATTACACCCGTGAAGCCCTGGCGAAATACCCGCGTCCGGATTTGAACGTGAGCGCCGCCGAGTTGGAAAAATGGGCGGACATCAGCGCGAATATGTACCGTCCGCATGACGGAGAACTCGGCGTATTCGTGCAGCACGACGGCTTCCTCGACAAAGACATCCGCCCCGTGTCCGCGCTTTCACCCGACGATTTGCCGCTCAACCAGAAATGGTCGTGGGACAAAATCCTGCGTTCGCCCTTCATCAAACAGGCGGACGTCTTGCAAGGCATCTACTTCTTCGGCGACCGTTTCAACATGGACGAAAAACGCCGCAACTTCGACTTCTACGAACCGATGACCGTGCATGAAAGCTCGTTGTCGCCTTGTATCCACGCTATTCTCGCCGCCGAACTGGGCAAAGAAGAAAAAGCCGTGGAAATGTACCAGCGCACCGCCCGTCTGGACTTGGACAACTACAACAACGACACCGAGGATGGCCTGCACATCACCTCCATGACCGGCTCGTGGCTCGCCATCGTCCAAGGTTTCGCCCAAATGAAAACTTGGGGCGGCAAACTCAGCTTCGCACCGTTCCTGCCGAATGCGTGGACAGGCTACGCCTTCCACATCAACTACCGCGGCCGTCTGATTAAAGTCGCCGTCGGTAAAGAAAACGTCGTCTTCACCCTACTCAAAGGCGAACCGCTCGATTTGCAGGTGTACGGCAAAGACATCACGCTCAACGGCAGCCACACCGTTGCATTGGAAAAATAAGGAGGGCGCAAAATGACTTTTACCGCAGTGCTCTTTGACCTCGACGGCGTCATCACCGACACCGCCGAATACCACTACCGCGCATGGAAAAAGCTCGCCGAAGAACTGGGCATCAGTATTGACCGCAAGTTTAACGAGCAGCTCAAAGGCGTGTCGCGCGACGATTCGCTCAAACGCATCCTCGCACACGGCGGCAAAACCGTCAGCGAAGCCGAGTTCGCCGAACTGACCCGCCGTAAAAACAACAACTACGTCGAGATGATTCAGGCAGTCAAACCCGAAGACGTGTATCCCGGCATTTTGCCCCTGCTGGAAGCATTGAAAGTAAACGGCAAAAAAATCGCCCTCGCGTCCGCCAGTAAAAACGGCCCCTTCCTGCTAGAACGCATGGGACTGACCCACTTCTTCGACGCCATTGCCGACCCTGCCGCCGTCGCGCATTCCAAACCCGCCCCCGACATCTTCCTCGCCGCAGCCGAGGGCGTGGGCACGGACATCCGCCACTGCATCGGTATCGAAGACGCCGCCGCCGGCATCGCCGCCATCAAAGCCGCCGGTGCCTTGCCCATCGGCGTGGGCAAAGCCGAAGACTTGGGCAGCGACATCGAGCTGGTCTCCGGCACCGCCGAGCTGACCTACGCCTACTTGCAAAACGTGTGGGAACAGTCGGGCAGATAAAATTCTAAGGAAGTAAAAAGGCCGTCTGAAAACCTGAATCAGGTTTTCAGACGGCCTTTAATATCACCCATCAACCCAATGTTACCATCTCAATCTGTTCCATACTTCTACCCAAAAAGCGTTCGCCTATGGTGCGGAAACGCAGTGGGATGTCGCTGACGTAGAAGCGGTAATCCGGGTTGTCGTTTTCTGTATTCAGCAAACCTGCTTGCGCTAAGGCTTTGGCGGTGGCTTCGGCGGTGGTGATGGCGGAATCGACCAAGGTGACGTTTTGCGCTTCGCGGCCGATAAGCGGCTTGAGAAGTGGGAAGTGGGTACAACCCAACACCAGCGTGTCGATATCATCAGCCAAGAGCGGCTTCAGGTATTCACGTACGGTCAGGCGGGTAACTTCGTGATCGAGCCAGCCTTCTTCCACCAATGGCACAAGCAGGGGCGCGGCTTGTGTGCGCACCAGCGTGTCGTTGTTTTTCGAATGGATGGCGCGCGCGTAGGCATTGCTGTTGACGGTGGTATTGGTCGCTATAATGCCGATTCGGTTGTTTTTGGTGGTTTGCAAAGCGGCTTCCGCACCGGCGGAGATGACGTCCAATACGGGCATATTGCCTGCTTTTTGGCGGATTTTCTGTCCGGCAACCGCGGCAATAGTGTTACACGCGATGACGAGTGCTTTGACATCGTTTTCCAGTAGGAAATCGACAATCTGCATGGCAAAGGTTTCGATGGTGGCACGGGATTTGGTGCCGTAGGGAACGCGTGCGGTATCGCCGAAATAGATGATGTTTTCCATCGGCAGGCGTTCCATCAGGGCGCGAACGTTGGTCAAGCCGCCGACGCCGGAATCGAATACGCCGATGGGGCGTTGTTTGCTGGTACTCATGGTTAATTTCTTCAATATAGTGTTGAGGCCGTCTGAAACCGTTTTTCAGACGGCCCGAAGGTTAAACATATTCTTTTTTATCGTTTTCCATCCAAGCCTGATGCGAGCAAACCCACAACAGCACGATACCGCATACGGTCGAACTCAACATCATACCGGCCATCACCAAGGCGGAACCATTATGTAGCCAAGTCGTTGCCATGCCGACCGATGCGCCGATAAGGGATTGGAACACGCCTAAAACGGCATTTGCGCTGCCGCCCTCTGCGCTGAAATAGCTCATAAAGCAGGCTTGAGTGTTCGCTCCGACCAAGCCTTGCGTACCAACTGAAAACATCACGCATGGCACTAAAGCCCACAAAGGCGGCAAAGACAGCGACAACACCAAAACCGTCATCAGCAGATTGGCGGAAAATTGGACGATAATGCCCCATTTGAGGATGTTTTGCGGATGCGTACCGGTTTTCAAACGCCATGCGGTAACGCGGTTAAAAGACATCATGGTAATGATATTGAGCGCAAATATCCAAGCATATTGGTTTGGTGAAACATGATACAGATTTTGGTACACGAACGACGATTCGGTCAAAAAGGCAAACATCGAACCAAAACTGAAAGCTTGGAAAAACAGATAGCCCATCGCGGCGCGCGTTCTCAAAACACGTTTAAACCTGCCTGCCACCACGCCGAACACGTCCATGCTGATTTTGCCTTTTTGGTGCGGCTTGGGCAGGAAATACCACATCAAACCCCAAAGCAGCAGCGAATAGCAGGCCAGAAAGCCGAAAATCATGCGCCAGCCGCCCAAATTCTGCAAGCCTGCACCAATCATCGGCGCCATCAATGGCACAATCATCAGAATGATGCCGATTAAGGCAAACATCTGCGCGGCTTTGCGTCCGGAATAATAATCGCGCACCATCGCGCCGGAAATCACCACGGTCATCCCCGCGCCAAACGCCTGCAAGGCACGCAAGTTCAACAGCTGCTCGACATTATTCACCATCGTCAAACCGATAACGGCGGCAAAGTAAATGCTCAAGCCCACCAAGGCGACAGGTTTGCGGCCTTTAATATCCGAAATCGAACCGCCGACCACCTGACCAAACGCCACGCCAAACATAAAAAAGCTCAGGCTTTGCTCGATGCGGTGGATGTCCGAACCCAGCGACTTTGCCATTTCGGGAATCGCAGGCAGATAGGCATCGACAGAAAACGGCATCAGCGCGACCAACATCGCCATCAGCACGGCCATGGTTTTTTCGCCCAAAGGGGCTTGTTGTGCAGTCATTCCGACTTTCGCTTTCGTAAAAAATATTCAAAAAACAAAGAAAACAACCGCCTTGTCAGACGGTTGCGGATTGGATGGAATTATAGCAGATTTCAACCTTGTCCAATCACTGCAAAAAAACCTTTGCAAAACTTAAGGCCGTCTGAAACTTTGCTTGGTTGAATCCCCTCGCCGCAAACGTTAAAATGCTTGTTTTTTAAGACAACAAATTGTTTCACATCACGGATTCTAAGGAATAATCATGACTACATTTCAAATTGCGCGTGCCGACGGGAAAACGCTCGAAATCCAAGGCAAAATGGCCAACCGCCACGGCTTGATCGCCGGGGCGACCGGTACGGGTAAAACCGTTACCCTGCGCCGCATGGCGGAAGCCTTCAGCAGCGAAGGCATCCCTGTATTCTTGGTCGATGTCAAAGGCGATTTGTCAGGCATCGCGCAAGCCGGTACCAACAGCGGCAAAGTGGGCGAACGCATCGCCGAGTTTGATTTGGGCGAGCAATGGCTGCAAAATTTCCCCGTGCGCTTTTGGGATGTTTACGGCGAAACCGGTATTCCCGTACGCGTAACCGTTTCCGAAATGGGCCCTATGCTTTTGGCCCGCCTGATGAATCTGAACGACACGCAAGAAGGCCTGCTCAACCTCGTGTTCAAAGTTGCCGACGACAGAGGCTGGCACATTCTGGACTTGAAAGACCTGCGCAGCATGCTGAAACACGTTTCCGACCACGCTTCGGAATACCGCACGCAATACGGCAACGTTTCTGCCGCCAGTATCGGTGCAATTCAACGCCAACTGCTGACTTTGGAAAACGAAGGTGCAGAAAAATTCTTCGGCGAACCTTCCCTCAACCTGCAAGACTGGATGCAAACCGACAACGGCAAAGGCATCATCAACATCCTTAATTCCGAAAAACTGATGCGCTCGCCGCGTATGTACAGCGCGTTTTTGCTGTGGATGTTGGCGGAGTTGTTTGAAACCCTGCCCGAAGTTGGCGATTTGGACAAACCAAAATTCGTGATGTTCTTCGATGAAGCGCATTTAATGTTCGACAATGCCGCCAATGCGTTGGTCGAACAAATCGAACAAGTCGTGCGCCTGATCCGTTCCAAAGGCGTGGGCGTATATTTCGTCACCCAAAACCCGCTCGACTTACCCGATACCATCCTCGGCCAACTGGGTAACCGCGTGCAACACGCCCTGCGCGCCTTCACACCGCGCGACCAAAAAGCAGTCAAAGCCGCTGCCGAAACCTTCCGCAGCAATCCGAATATCAAAGTTGCCGAAGCGATTGCCGAACTGGGCGTCGGCGAAGCGCTCGTTTCCTTCCTCGACGAAAAAGGTATGCCCGAGCCGGTAGAACGCGCCCTTATCCTGCCGCCGCAATCTTCCTTAACCCCGCTTGCCGCAGAAGAGCGCAACCGCTTGTTCCAAAACGATGATTTGTATCCGACCTACAAAGACATGGTGGACAACTATTCCGCTTTTGAAGCATTGGCCGAAGCAGACAGCCAGGCTGCCGCTGAAAAAGAAGCCGCAAATACCGCCAAAGAGCAGGAAAAAGCACAAAAAGCCGCAGAAAAAGAAGCTGCCAATGCTGATCCTGGCATCCTCGGTGGACTGATCGGCGGCTTGAGCGGCGGACGCAAAAAATCTGGCCAAGGTTTGGGCTACAACGTTGCCGACGCCATCGGCAGCCAAATCAACCGCCAAGTAACCAACGCCATTTCCCGCAGCGTAATGGGCATTATTAAAAATATGTTTAAATAATTACCCTGCAAATATAAAAGGCCGTCTGAAAATCAATTTCAGACGGCCTTTTATTTATCAATCCAATCAGTTTTTCATTGATTGAACCGGAGCTGGGATTCTGCCGCCTCGGTTGACAAACACTTCGCATGAGCCTTCTTTAACCGGCATTACAGGCGCGTAGCCCAACAAGCCGCCGAACTCGACGCTGTCGCCGACGGTTTTGCCGGTTACCGGAATAATGCGCACGGCAGTGGTTTTACTGTTGATCATGCCGATGGCGGCTTCGTCAGCAATGATGCCGGAAATGGTATGAGCAGGCGTATCACCGGGAACGGCAATCATGTCCAATCCGACCGAGCAGACGGCGGTCATCGCTTCGAGTTTGTCCAGCGTCAGCACGCCTGCTTCGGCGGCGGCAATCATGCCTTCGTCTTCGGAAACGGGGATAAACGCGCCGCTCAGGCCGCCGACCGCGCTGGAAGCCATCATGCCACCTTTTTTCACAGCATCATTCAGCAAGGCCAAAGCCGCTGTCGTGCCGTGCGTACCGCAGACGCTCAAACCCATTTCTTCAAGAATGCGTGCCACCGAGTCGCCGACGGCAGGGGTTGGTGCTAACGACAAGTCGAGAATACCAAACGGAATATTCAGCATTTTTGAGGCTTCGCGGCCGATGAGTTCGCCCACGCGGGTAATTTTGAAAGCAGTTTTCTTCACGACTTCTGCAACTTCGGTCAGTGTCGTTGCATCCGAATTTTCCAACGCGGCTTTTACAACACCCGGGCCGGATACGCCGACATTGATAACGGCATCCGCTTCGCCCGAACCGTGAAACGCGCCCGCCATAAATGGGTTGTCTTCCACCGCGTTGCAGAACACGACGATTTTGGCGCAGCCGAAACCTTCGGGCGTAATTTCAGCCGTGCGTTTGATGGTTTCGCCTGCCAACTTGACCGCATCCATATTGATACCGGCGCGCGTGCTGCCGATATTGATGGAGCTGCACACGATATCGGTAGTCTTCATCGCTTCGGGAATGGAGCGGATTAACACCTCGTCTGAAGGTGACATGCCTTTTTGCACCAGCGCGGAAAAGCCGCCAATAAAAGACACGCCGATGGCTTTGGCAGCCTTATCCAAAGTTTGCGCCACGCTGACATAGGAATCGGCATGGGTAGCTGCGGCGATTTGGGCAATCGGCGTGACGGAAATGCGCTGATTCACAATCGGTACGCCGTATTTGGCAGACAGATATTTTGCCGTCGCCACCAAGTCTTTGCCGACTGTGGTAATTTTATTGTAAATATTTTGGTTCAACACATTGATATCGCTGCTGATACAGTCGTGCAGATCAATGCCGATGGTAATGGTGCGCACGTCAAAGTTCTGGTCGGCCACCATTTTGACGGTTTCTAAAATCTCGCCGGATTGAATACTCATGACTCTCCCTCCGACTTAAATACGGTGCATGGCTTGGAAAATTTCTTCGTTTTGCATACGGATGTCAAGCACGAGTTTTTTGCTCTCTTCCGCAAACAAATCCAAAACCTCTTGACGCGATTTAGCGCATTTTGAAGTGTCCACCAAAATAATCATGGTAAAAAAATCGTCCATCAACTGTTGGCTGATGTTGAGAATATTGATTTGGTTTTCCGCTAAAATTTTGGAAACGTCGTACACAATGCCCACACGGTCTTTACCGATGACGGTGATGACTGAATTGTTCATAACGCTGTTTCTCCTGATAGGATATTTGAAAAGTGTTGACAATTATAACACTCAGGCCGTCTGAAAAACTGTTTCAGACGGCCTGAGTATTCAAATTTCAATTTTAATTATCGCCCTGCTTTCAAAGCCTGCCATAGGCGAACGCTGAGTTTGCTCGCATCGGTTGACTTGGGAGAGACGATGAAGCTTTTTTCCATCAATTCTTTACTTGGGAAAATCGATTCGTCAGAGGTGTATTTTTCATCCATCAAATCACGCGCTGGACGGCTGGCCGGAGCATAAGTCACATAGTTGCCGTTTTTAGCCGCTGTTTCCGGATTGAGCGTGTGATTGATGTATTTGTGTGCATTGGCCACATTTTGCGCATCACGCGGAATCATCAGCGAATCCACCCAAATACCGACGCCGCTTTTCGGCGCCAATACTTCGACTTCGACGCCGTTTCCGGCTTCTTTGGCACGGGTTTTGGCAATATTAAGGTCACCGCCGTAGCCTACCGATACGCAAAGATTACCGGCAGCCATATCATCGATATAGCCGGATGAGGTAAAGCGTTTGATGTCGGGACGCACTTTTTTCATCATATCGACTGCGGCTTTGATGTCGTCAGGGTTTTCGCTGTTCGGATCTTTGCCCAAATAATGCAAAGCCAAAGGAATCTGCTCGATGGCGCTGTCGAAATAGCTGATGCCGCAGGATTTCAGTTTTTGGGTATATTCAGGGTTAAACACCAAATCCCATTCGTTTTCAGGCAGCTTGTCCGTACCCAAAGCCTTTTGAACCTGCTGTTTGTTAATCGCCAGCGTATTGATGCCCCAGAAATAAGGGACGGCATATTCGTTGCCCGGATCGACGGTTTCCATCATTTTCAACAAATCGGGATCGATATTGGCGTAATCAGGAATTTGCGATTTGTCGATTTTTTGATACGCGCCGGCTTTGATCTGACGGCCGACATTAGCAATAGAAGGTGCAACCAAGTCATAACCCGACTTGCCGGTCAGCAGCTTGGCTTCCAGCGCTTCGTTGCTGTCGTAGTAATCGTAGCGGACGTTGATATGCGTTTTGTTTTCAAACGCAGACAGCGTGGCAGGATCGACATAATCCGACCAGTTGTAGATATTGAGTTTATCGGTTTGGGAAGAGGAAGTTTGAGATGCGGAAGATTCTGCGGCGGTTCCTTGTCCGCCGCTACACGCAGTCAAGACGAGGCTCACGATTGCCGCCGCCATCAAAGATTTTTTCATGGTTTCAGACCTTTTGTTCGGGAGGTAAAAATATTGCAGCGGTGGCAGATGCCACTTACAAAAGGGAAACTGTGGGGGCGGCCGGCATGTGTCCTTTGCCCTTGATTCAGCAAGGTTTGCATTAAACGGCAAAAAGCTTTTGAATGCAAGACCTTAAAGCAGAAAAAAATTTCATTTTTCAGACGGCCTGAAGCTATGGTTTTATTCATAAACAACATTTTTTCAGAAACGGTTTCATGCCGTCTGGAAAAAACTGTGGGCTTATTCAGACGGCCTCAAGATTTGTCAAAACCGCCCAATTTGTGGGAAAATTGCACGATTGAATTTAATGAAGGGCGACCCCGTGTTAGACAGAGAAGGCTATCGCCCCAATGTCGGTATTATCCTGATTAACGAACGTAACGAAGTCTTTTGGGGCAAACGCGTACGCGAACATTCATGGCAGTTTCCGCAAGGCGGCATCAAGCCGGGCGAAAGTCCTGAGACCGCCATGTACCGCGAGTTGTACGAAGAAGTCGGCCTGTTGCCGCAACATGTCAAAATTATCGGCCGCACGCGCGACTGGCTGCGCTATGACGTGCCCAGTCATTGGGTGCGCCGCGAATGGCGCGGTTCGTATCGCGGACAAAAACAGATTTGGTATCTTTTGCGTTTGGTTGGCCGCGACAGCGACGTCAACCTCCGTGCCTGCCATCATCCTGAATTTGACGGCTGGCGCTGGCACCAATACTGGGCGCCGGTTGACGAAGTCATCGACTTCAAGCGCGGCGTGTATTTGGACGCATTGACCGAACTCTCCCGTTTCTTGCGCGGCATAGAAAGCTATGAAGACTTTATCCGTCGCAATCCAATAGAAAACCTATAACCCAAACGCTTTCAGGCCGTCTGAAAGCGTTGTTTTTCATCCTTTCAGACGGCCTTTACATTATTCCTATGGCTAAAAACAATCAATACAGCGAATCCAGCATTACCGTCCTCAAAGGCTTGGAGCCGGTCAAAGAACGTCCCGGCATGTACACCCGTACCGACAGCCCGACCCATATCTGTCAGGAAGTGATTGATAATGCGGCGGACGAGGCGTTGGGTGGTTTTGCAACTGCAATCGACGTGCAAATTCATGAAGACGGTTCGCTTTCCGTCCGTGATAACGGCCGCGGAATTCCCGTCGGCCTACACCCTGAAGAAGGCGTACCCGTAGTCGAACTCGTGTTCACCCGTCTGCACGCAGGCGGCAAGTTCAACAAAAAAGACGGCAGCAGCGCGTATGCCTTTTCAGGCGGTCTGCACGGCGTCGGCGTATCTGTTACCAACGCCCTTTCCACCCGCCTTGAAGTAACGGTCAAACGCGAAGGCAAAGTCCACCGTATCGTCTTTTCCGGTGGCGACGTCATTGAGCCATTGACTGAAGTGGGCAAATGCGCCGTCAAAGACAGCGGCACCGAAGTGCGCGTGTGGCCGGACGGCAAATATTTTGAAAGCCCGAATTACAGCATTCCCGAACTCGAACGCCTGCTGCGCGCCAAAGCTGTTTTACTGCCAGGCGTACGCGTTTCACTGACCCGTCCAGTTAAAGGCGAAAACGAAGCGCACATCCAAACCTGGCACTACCCGGACGGCCTGAAAAGCTATCTGACCGACCTGATTGCTGACGCGCAAGAAGCCGTGCCTATCTTCTCCTGCGAAAACTACATTTCAGACGGCCACAACGGCGATTTCAGCATTGGAGAAGGCGCAGCATTTGCCCTGACTTGGCTGGAAGAAGGCTCATGCGCCAACGAAAGCTATGTCAACCTCATCCCCACCCCACGGGGCGGCACACATGAAGCAGGCTTGAAACAAGCCGTGTTCAACGCAGTCAACAACTTCATCAATCTGCACAACCTCTTGCCGCGCGGCGTGAAAGTGCAAAGAGACGACGTGTTCAGCAAAACTGTCTTCGTCCTCTCCGCCCGCGTCCTCGACCCGCAGTTCCAAGGTCAGACTAAAGACAAACTGACCAACCGCGACGCATTGAAACTTGTTGCCACCGTATCGGGCGACCCTTTGGAATTGTGGCTGAACCAAAACGTGGACTACGGCAAAAAAATCGCCGAACTCGCCATCCGTCAGGCACAAGCACGGATGCGTTCGGTTAAAAAGATTGAAAAGAAAAAAGGCAGCGGTGTCGCTGTCTTGCCCGGTAAGCTGACCGACTGCGAAAGTGAAGACATCCGCGAAAACGAACTCTTCCTCGTCGAAGGCGATTCCGCCGGCGGCTCAGCCAAACTTGCCCGCGACAAAGCCACACAGGCCATCCTACCCCTGCGCGGTAAAGTACTCAACAGCTTTGAAGTTCACCCCGACCAGCTTTTCGGCAACGCCGAAATCCATGATATTTCCGTTGCCATCGGCGTCGATCCACATGGCATCAACGACAATCCCGATTTAAGCGGCCTGCGCTACGGCAAAATTGCCATCCTGTCCGATGCCGATGTGGACGGTTCGCATATTCAGGTTTTGCTGTTGACCCTGTTCTACCGCCACTTCCCGAAACTGGTCGCTGACGGACACATCTACGTCGCCCAGCCTCCGCTATTCCGCGTCGATGTCAACGCACAAGGCAAAAGCAAACCCGCCCGCAAATTCTACGCCCTCGACCAAAACGAACTCGACAGCATTTTGGAGCGACTTCAAAAAGAAGGCGTTAAAGAAACTGCTTATTCCATCAGCCGTTTCAAAGGCTTGGGCGAGATGAACCCCGACCAGCTTAAAGACACCACCATGCCCCCCGACACCCGTCGCCTGTTGCAGGTACAAATCCCCGAAGGCGCAGATGACGAAACACGCGACATCTTCGTCAAACTGATGGGAAAAGGCGAAGCCGCCGCCCGCCGCGCATGGATGGAAAAAGAAGGCGATAAGGCAGAATTGGATATTTAATCTATTATTTCAATAGACTAAAGGCCGTCTGAAATTTTAAAAGTTTCAGACGGCCTTTTTTAAAATCATTAGAAATTAAGGTTAAACAGTATTTCAACACTCCGTTACTTACCTGTTTCTATTTTTGCAGCTTAATTGAGTTGTTAAGACAAATAAAAAAGCACTGATATTATCAGTGCTTTTTAAATAATGGCGCGGCGGACGGGGCTCGAA
>NZ_KV792698.1:0-23205 GCF_001808255.1 Neisseria sp. HMSC15G01 | reverse complement strand
TACTCTAACCAACTGAGCTACCACCGCGCATCCACTGTCAAAGACAATGAAAGGAAACTTGGTGGGTGATGACGGAGTCGAACCGCCGACATTCTGCTTGTAAGGCAGACGCTCTACCAACTGAGCTAATCACCCGATAAGCCGACATTAAATCAAAAAATCAGACCATGCGCAAGGTTTTTATTTAAATAAAAATATATCCCATTGAAAGAATATAGAATATTTTATTTAGCCACAAAAATCACCGTTATGCCTATCCATCAATCAAAAATCAAATGTCCCAATTTATCCGCTTTAGTATGCAGATAACGTTCATTTTCCACATTTTCGCCGACATGTAATGCAATCCGTTCGACCACATTAATGCCGGAATCTTTCAATGTTTGGATTTTTTCAGGATTATTGGTCAACAACTTGACTTCACGAATATGCAGATAATCATAAATCTGCTTAGCCAAAGTAAAGTCGCGTGCATCAACAGGAAGGCCGAGTGCAACATTGGCTTCGACCGTATCCAAGCCCTGATCTTGCAGACGATAAGCACGGATTTTGTTTATCAAACCAATGCCCCTGCCTTCTTGGCGCAAATATACGATAACGCCACGCCCTTCTTTCTGAACGGCCTGCATCGCCGCTTGAAGCTGAGGGCCGCAATCACATTTCACCGAAAATAAAGCATCGCCGGTCAAGCACTCGGAATGAATACGCGACAACACAGGCAGGCCGTCTGAAACATCGCCCATCGTCAATGCGACATGCTCCTGACCACCCTCTTCTTCAAAGCCGTGCATGGTAAATTCGCCCCATTCCGTAGGCAAACGGCATGACGCGACAAACTTCAAGGCGTTACTCATTTTCCGCTTCCTCGCTTTCAGTCACGCCCAAGAGGTTTTTCAAAGGTTCCGCCAAGGCTAATGCAAGGGCAATCCAAGACACCAATACTTCGTCTGGCGCGCCGTCTTTGACATCAAACTCGGCATGCACCACACCTAAAACCGCACCGCTGGGCATACAGACAGGAACAGAAATCTGACTCAAACCGGGATGATTGCGTTCGGCCGACAATTCACCAATTTCCTGCCAATACGCCACATTCTGACAAACATTCATCCAACCGCTTTGCGCCGTACGCACAGCCAAAAAAGCCTGTCCGGCCTGCTCGTCGATTGGAATTACATTTTCCAACGGCACGCCCCAACGGCTCAGTCGAACCAGCGACAACGCGCCATCTTTCGGAAACGCTGTATAAACCGCTGCGCTTTTCAAATGCTCAGTGCGCTCGGCAACCGAATCCAAAGCCATAAAAATCTGTTTCAGCAACAATTCATGTTCGGCATCAACATAATCCACCAACTGCCAACCGTCTTCAGACGGCCACAAAATCGAACGCTCAACCGAAGCATTGCCCATTTTAATCACAGCCTGGGTAGTCAAATAAGCAACATGTATCTCATCCGCAGGCAACTTCAAACCTTGCGTCTGCAAAAAATCTTTAATCAATAAAGCAGGCATCTGCCCTTCCTCACCAAATAGTAAAGTTGAGGCCGTCTGAAAACAAACCCTGCTTTCAGACGGCCAGAATAAACCATTATATAAGGGATAAACCGAAAAATTCAAGCAAACAAGACTTTGCGCCCCCATTAATCTTGTGTATAATCCACGGTTCAAATTAGTGCGGACGTGGCGAAATTGGTAGACGCACCAGATTTAGGTTCTGGCGCCGCAAGGTGTGAGAGTTCGAGTCTCTCCGTCCGCACCACACTAAAAATGAGCAGCTTTCGGGCTGCTTTTTTTACATCTATTCCACTACTATACACCCCATTCGAAATCGAAACTGCTTTTACAGCTGTTTCCATTGTATCTTTCAGACGGCCTATCATTTATGTTGAATCCATCGCAAAAACTTGTCGAATTGGTCCGTATCCTTGAAGAACGTGCCTATATTTTTCCGGGAGATCCTGTGCAGGCGACGGAAGCGTTGCGACATATTGACGGCGGCAATGAGGAAAAACTGATACGCCGCGCTCAAATTATCGACCGCGACAAGCATTTGAAATATGTGTTGCAACAGGTGGAGACAGGCTCGTTTTGGCTTTGGATTGTTGCGGCGACGTTGTTGTTTACGGTCGGTTTTTCCAGCACTTATCTTTTGATGGACAATCAGGGACTGAACTTTTTTCTGGTGTTGGCCGGGATTTTGGGCATGAATACGGTCATGCTGCTGGTGTGGCTGGCGACTTTATTCCTGCGTTTGAAAAATGTGCACTTTATCAGCAGTCCGGCAACTTGGTTCCGTGGAAAGGACCCGGTTAATCAGGCAATTTTGCGGCTTTATATGAACGAATGGCGCAAACCGCAAACGCGTTGGCTGATTGGCGCAACCTCACACAGTCTGTGGCTTTGTACGCTGTCGGGAATGTTGGTTTCTGTTTTGCTGCTGCTTTTGGTGCGTCAATATACGTTCAACTGGGAAAGTACGCTTTTAAGCAATACGGCATTGGTGAAAACGGTTGAGGCTTTGTCATGGCTGCCGGAACGTTTGGGCTTTCCTGTTCCCGACAGTCAGGCCGTAATTGCAGGCCGTCTGAACAATCATATCGAAGATGCACGCGCTTGGGCGGGTTTACTCATCGGCAGCATTGTCTGCTATGGTATTCTGCCGCGCTTGCTTGCTTGGCTGGCTTGCAAGATTACTTTAAAAACCCTTCGCGAACGTTTGGATCTGAATCAGCCCTACTATCAAAACATTCTCCGCACATGGCAGACGAAGATTGTTGATGCCGATGATTTTCAGGAGAACATCGTTCCCGTTTCATCTAAAATTACGCTGAACAATGCGCCCAAATGGGCTGTTACTCTGGAAACGGAATGGCCTGAGCCGCTTTGGTTTTCCGGCGTTTTGGCGCAAGAGTGGGTAGACAAAGGCGTAGTCGCCGGCAGAAAAGATTTGGAACAATTGGAAGCCGAATTGAAACAAACTCCGGCGCAACTTCTCATCGGCGTACGCACGCAAACTGTTCCCGATCGCGGCATTCTGCGTCAAATCAGCCGCTTGGCCGAAGCCACGGATGGCGGCGTTATCATTCAACTTTTGAATCAAGACAGTTTCTCTGAAGATTTGGATACCAAACTAGATTACTGGCGCGATGCGCTGGCAGAAAGAAACATTGCCTGGCTGGAGCCGACCCGTTTGGCACAAGAAAAACGTCAAAGCGCTATTTGACAGATAAACCGAAGGCCGTCTGAAAACTGATGTTTGGGTTTCAGACGGCCTTATATATTGTTGAGGATTCATCTTAATGAGGTTCGTGGCGATGCTCTTGATGATGTTTGGGCTTGGCTACGTGGTGTTTGGCTTTAGGTGCAGGTTTTTTCATTTTTTGCGGTTTGGCTTTTTTGTGCATACGCTCTTGTTTCGGATGCATTTCATGTTTGCCGTGTGCAGAAGCGACTGGAGCCAATACCAAACCGGCAGCGGCAACCATCAAAGAGGTCATTTGAATCAGTTTTTTCATATTTATCTTCTTTCAAGAGGTTGATTTGAGGTAAAAATAAGCATTTATTCGCACTCAAGCGATGGGGCTTTGACTGTCAGCTGCTGTCAGCATTCGGCGAAATCTGTTCAAAATTCGACAATAGAAATATGGTAACACGATGATGTAGCAAGGTTTTGAAAGTTTACCGTCAATTTTGACAAAGCGTCTTTACACATTCCCCAAACAATAAAAAGCGCGAACCTTTCGATTCGCGCTTTTTTCAGACGGCATCAATTATTTTTTGTCATCTTTTACTTCTTCAAAGTCGGCATCTACAACGTCGTCGTCTTTCTTAGCAGAAGACTCGGCTTGTGCGCCCTCGCCTGCTTGTGCTTCGGCTTGCGCTTGAGCGTAAACCATTTCGCCCAGTTTTTGGCTGGCTGTACCCAAAGCTTCGGCTTTAGCATCGATAGCGGCTTTGTCGTCGCCTTTAACGGCTTCTTCAGCTTCTTTCAACGCAGCTTCGATTTTTTCTTTCTCAGCCGCGTCGAGTTTGTCGCCGTAGTCGGCCAAAGATTTTTTCACGGAGTGAATCAGGGCTTCGGCTTGGTTGCGTGAAGCGACCAATTCAGTCAGTTTTTTATCTTCTTCAGCGTTGGCTTCGGCGTCTTTCACCATGCGTTCGATTTCTTCTTCGCTCAAACCGGAAGAACCTTGGATGGTGATGTTGGCGGCTTTGCCGGTGCCTTTGTCTTTGGCAGAAACGTGCAAGATACCGTTGGCGTCGATGTCGAAAGTAACTTCAATTTGTGGCATACCGCGTGGTGCAGGTGCGATGTCGGTCAAGTTGAACTGACCCAAAGACTTGTTGGCAGAAGCGCGTTCGCGTTCGCCTTGCAGCACATGGATGGTTACAGCGCTTTGGTTGTCTTCGGCAGTAGAGAACACTTGAGACGCTTTAGTCGGAATAGTAGTGTTCTTTTGAATCAGCTTGGTCATCACGCCGCCCATGGTTTCGATACCCAAAGACAGAGGCGTTACGTCCAGCAGCAATACGTCGCTGCGGCCGCCGCTCAATACTTCGCCTTGAATCGCTGCGCCAACGGCAACGGCTTCGTCAGGGTTCACGTCTTTGCGAGGCTCTTTGCCGAAGAAGTCTCGAACGGCTTCTTGTACTTTCGGCATACGGGACTGACCGCCGACCAAAATCACGTCGTCGATGTCGCTGGTGCTCAAGCCGGCATCTTTCAATGCGATTTTGCAAGGCTCGATAGAACGTTGGATCAAATCTTCAACCAGGCTTTCGAATTTGGCACGGGTAATTTTCATGGCCAAGTGTTTCGGACCGGTTGCGTCCATAGTAATGTACGGCAGGTTGATTTCGGTTTGCTGACCGCTGGACAATTCGATTTTGGCTTTCTCGGCAGCTTCTTTCAGGCGTTGCAGAGCCATGACGTCTTGTTTCAAATCAATGCCTTGTTCTTTTTTGAACTCGTCAATGATGTAGTCGATCAAGCGTTGGTCGAAGTCTTCACCGCCCAAGAAGGTGTCGCCGTTGGTGGCCAATACTTCGAATTGTTTGTCGCCGTCGATGTTGGCGATTTCGATGATGGAAATATCGAAAGTACCGCCACCCAAGTCATACACGGCAATTTTACG
Source organism: Neisseria sp. HMSC15G01 (assembly GCF_001808255.1). Classification (NCBI taxonomy): domain Bacteria; kingdom Pseudomonadati; phylum Pseudomonadota; class Betaproteobacteria; order Neisseriales; family Neisseriaceae; genus Neisseria; species Neisseria sp. HMSC15G01. The sequence continues at coordinate 18,070 of NZ_KV792698.1, read as the reverse complement.
GTCTTTGCTGTCGCCTTTGTCCATACCGAATGCCAAAGCGGCTGCGGTCGGTTCGTTGATGATGCGTTTTACTTCCAAACCTGCGATACGGCCTGCGTCTTTAGTCGCTTGACGTTGGCTGTCGTTGAAGTAGGCAGGAACGGTAATCACGGCTTCGGTTACTTTTTCGCCCAAGTAAGCTTCGGCTGCTTCTTTCATTTTACGCAAAACTTCTGCGGAAATTTGAGGAGGAGACAGCTCTTTGCCTTGTGCTTTCACCCATGCATCGCCGTTGTTGGCTTTGATGATTTCGAAAGGCATAGATTCGATGTCGCGTTGTACTTCTTTGTCTTCAAATTTGTGGCCGATCAAACGTTTGGCGGCGTAGATAGTGTTTTTAGCGTTGGTTACTGCTTGGCGTTTTGCAGGCGCGCCGACGAGGATTTCGCCGCCGTCCAAATAAGCGATAACGGAAGGAGTGGTGCGTGCACCTTCTGCATTTTCGATCACTTTGGTTTGACCGTTTTCAGAAATGGCCAAACAAGAGTTGGTTGTACCTAAGTCAATACCGATTACTTTTGCCATATTATATTGCTCCTAATAAATAAACTTTTCTAAATTAATAATCCTGTGGAACATTTCGTTCCGATGGCTTGTAAATAAGGTTGCTTCATTTTTTTTCAAGGCTTAATTTGAATTTTTTTTTAAATTAAATTCAAGTACTTGATTTATTTATCCACAAGCCGTTTATTCTTTTTTCAGATGGCCGGCTTTAATTTTCCGATTCCGGTTTATCGGAATGATTTTCCAATAGCGGAACATCGGGCTTTGAAACCAGATAAGGCCGTCTGAAGATTTTATGCTTGATAAACTTTATCAAGCGGTGCCTTCAATCTTCTTTTTTCGCCACGACAACCATCGCAGGACGCAGCACGCGGTCGGATAATGTGTAACCTTTTTTCATCACACTGACGATGGTATTCGGCTCTTGCTCGCTGACGACTGCCTGCATCGCTTGATGTTGGTGCGGATCGAGTTTGTCACCCGGCTGTGGGTTGATTTCTTTAATGTGTGTGGCATCAAATGCTTTTTGCAGCTCGTTCAAAGTCATTTGCACGCCCATTTTCAGTGCATCGAAATTGCCGCTTTGGTCCAGCAGCGCCATTTCGAGATAATCTTTAACCGGCAACATTTCGGCCGCAAATTTTTGTCCGGCAAATTTATGGGTATCGGCGATTTCCTGCTGATGGCGGCGACGTAGGTTTTGCTCGTTTGCCAGACCGCGTAATTCGCTGTCTTTGAGCTGGCCTTCCAACTCGGCAATACGCGCCTGAAGCTCTTCGTAAGTCGGTTCTGCTTGTTCGGTTTCAACCGCTTCAGCAGTTTCTACGGCTGCCGCTTCTTCTGCTTCGTGTTGATGTTGTTCGTTATGCTCCGTCATTTCTGACATCCTTTTAGCGTGTTGATATTCGATGTTTCATATATAAGGCCGTCTGAAAAAACTTCAAGCATTTGAACGTCGATTATCAAATACCTTGTTAAAAGACGTTGGAAAACGGTAAGATAGCCATCTGATTTTATTCTTCAGACGGCCTCGAATATGAAAAAAGACCATTTGAATTCAACCGATTTTAATCTGTGGCACACCATCCGCGAAGAAACCGAAGCGGCCGCCGCGGCCGAACCGATGCTGGCAAGCTTCCTGCATCAAACCGTGTTGCGCCACGATTCGCTCGATTCGGTACTTGCCTACCATCTTTCCAGCAAACTCGGCAGCCCGATTATGGATGTGCGCGCGCTGTTTGAAATCTATCAGCAGGCTTTGAGCGTGGACACCCGTATCAGCAAATGCGTCGAGGCCGACTTGAAAGCCATTTACGAGCGCGACCCGGCTTGTGATGAATATTCGCTGCCGCTGTTGTATTTCAAAGGTTTCCACGCCGTACAGGCGCACCGCATCAACCACTGGCTCTATCAAAACGACCGCAAAACGCTGGCGTATTTCCTGCAAAACCGCATGTCGGAAGTCTTCGGTGTCGACATTCACCCTGCCGCCCGTTTCGGTCACGGTTTGATGCTCGACCATGCCACCGGTTTTGTGGCCGGCGAAACCGCTGTCTTGGGCAACAATATTTCCATCCTCCACGGTGTAACGCTGGGCGGTTCGGGCAAAGAAAGCGGCGACCGCCACCCGAAAATCGGCAATGGCGTGATGATTGGTGCGAATGCTTCGATTTTGGGCAACATCCGCATCGGCGAAAATGCCAAAATCGGCGCAGGCAGCGTGGTGGTTGCCGACGTACCGTCTTCGATTACCGTTGTCGGCGTACCGGCCAAACCTGTCGGCCGCTCTTCCAAAACTCCGTCTGCCGATATGGATCAAAGCATTCAATTATCGACTACGGATTTTGTGATTTAAGTTATCTGCCATTAAAAAAGGCCGTCTGAAAAAACAAATCTTTCAGACGGCCTTTTATGATTTAAATCTTGGTATTAATCGCGTTTGCGCAAGGCTTCCAAGTGCATTTTAACCTGCTTGACTTTCTCTTCGGTAAACAGGTTGGCAATGTTTTTCCAAATGCTGTGATAACCGTAAGGACCATGTTGCATTTCGGCTTTTGCCTCCTCCACCGACCAGCCTTGATAAATAATGCGGTACATTCCGGCAATCAAACCGGTACGGTCCGCACCGTGATAACAATGGATAAGCACTGCGCCGTTTTGCTGTTGTTTTTCAATCAGGTATAGGATTTCCGCAATCTCTTTCGGCTTAATGCTCCATGACAGCAACGGACGGTTTAGCAAGGTCAAACCATGCTCTTTCAAATGGTCATCATCGTTGCGGTCAAAAAAGCGCAAGTTGATCACGCTTTGAATGCCCAGCTTGACGATGGCTTCGCCATCTTCGGCAACAGGCTGCTCGCTGCGGTAAAGCTTGTCGTCAATACGATAAAGGTTGGCATCGTGTTTGACGGGGGTTGCCCAGCGTTCGGACTGAACGGCTTTGCTGCCGTTATCCGGCGACGCGGACGAGCAAGCGATGGGCAAGCCGGAAGCGAGAAGGCACAATAAAAGACGGCGCATAAAATTCCTGTATGAAAATCAATTGAAAATCAAAATATCATGCGATTCTATCAAAACCCGTTCGGATATTCTATCCGCGCAAACCGCGTTACAATAAAGCCTCTTTTTTTTCAGACGGCCTTTCATCATGACCTGCCTTGCTTGGAACACCACACCTTCCCTTGCTGCCCTTTGCCGCGCCATCGAACAACATAGCGCGCCGCTTTATTTGATTGTCTGCCTGCCTGAAAACCGTATTCCCGATTTTCCATTATCGAATCAGCCATCCGAGCTTGAAGGCCGTCTGAATAACCGCCTCGTTCAAGCCATGAAATGTCTTCAGTTCAACAGCGTCAATGTTTTGGAAAATCTCTTGCCTGACGTGCACCTTTGGCTGGCTCCACTACACCGCGCCAACCACTTACACGAACATTTCCATCATATCGAATGGCAAACCGAAGCCATACCCCAATCCGCCCCAACTCCCCTAAAACCTTGGTTCAGACGGCCTGAACATCAAGCCGCGCCCGAACACGTCCTGATTATCGGTGCAGGTATTGCCGGCGCAGCGACCGCGCGCAAACTGGCTGGACACGGCATACGCGTTACGGTTTTGGAGGCAGGCAAAGCGGCGCAGGCAGGCAGCGGCAACCGACAAGGCTTGCTCTACGCCAAAATCTCGCCACACGATACCGAACAAACCGAGCTGCTGTTGACAGGCTACGGCTACACGCGCCGATTGCTGGAAGACTTGCTGACCAACTCCGACGTATGGGGCGGCGACGGCGTATTGCATTTGAATTTTGACGACAGCGAACGCAAACGCAATCAGGCCTTAGGTTTGCAACACCAGCATAAACACCTCTACCGCAGCGTATCCGCCGAAGAAGCTGCGCACATTGCAGGCATGGACGTATTTTCAGACGGCCTTTACTGGCCGCAAGGCGTATGGATGAATCCGCCCGCCATCGTGCATACCTTATTGAATCATCCGCTGATTGAGTTGCACGAACACTCGCCGCTGACCGCCGTATCGCATGACGGTACACAATGGACGGTACACACGCCGGACGCGCATTTCAATGCCAGCCATATCGTTTACTGTATGGGCGCGCACAGCCCGACTGCCGCCGACACCAACGTCTCCGCCCTGCCTTTCCGCCAAATCCGCGGACAAACCGGCGTTGTGTCCGCCAGCCCGTTTTCACAAAAACTGCGTTGCGCCATTTCCGGCGAAAGCTACATCAGCCCGAGCTGGCAAGGCCGCCACTGCTACGGCGCGACATTTATCCTCAACAGCAACGATGAAACTTGGTATCCGTACGAAGAAACCAAAAACCGCGCCGCCCTGCAACAGCTCAATCCGCCATTGGCACAATCCCTGTTTGAGCAAGATTCGTTTTCAGACGGCCTTCAAGACACACAAGGCCATGCCGCCCTGCGTTGCGACAGCCTAGACCATTTGCCCGTTGTCGGCGCACTCGGCGACATCGCCGCCATGCAGTCTGCCTATGCCAAACTGGCATTAGACAAAAACTACCGCCTCGACAGTATCCCCTGCCCTTACCTGCCTAATGCCTACATCAATACGGCACACGGCACACGCGGCCTGGCGACAGCCCCCATCTGCGCCGCCTCCATTGCGGCCGAAATACTCGGCTTGCCGCATCCGCTATCGCAAAGGCTGAGAACCGCGCTGCACCCCAACCGCGCCATCATCCGCGCGATTGTTCGGCAGTATCCGTTGTTGTCCGTTTAAAATTTTCGTTTTAAATAAAAAAGGCCGTCTGAAAGTCATCAAAACTTTCAGACGGCCTTTAGCTATCCGTTAACTGCTTAGAATTTCCATTCCAGCGATACAGCGTAATTGCGGCCTGGGGCGCGATAGCGGTCTAAGCCTTTGCCATCGCGGTCAACCCCGTTGGTGGTGCTGTAGCTGTACCAACCTTCCTTTCTGTTCTAATTACCTTAGAACTTAGCTTCAAGTGTAAAGTTGTAACTTCTTCCTGGTGAAGAGAAACGCTCTATACCTGCATGTGTCTTATTATCAACACGATTAACTGTACCAAATTCGCGGATGCTGCGCAGCGATTCCCAAGTATAGTATTTTTTGTTGCCGATGTTGTACGCACCGGCGCGCAGGGTGAAGTATTTGCCCAAGTTGACGTAGCCTGTCAGGTCGAAAAGCGTATAGGCTTTGCTGTGCTTGGCAAATGGCCATGGGTTGTTCAAATCATCACTGCTGTGAACGGTGTCAGACGGTTTTTTAGCTGCGGTGTGTGTCAGGTACGCATTGATACCCCAGCGTTTGGAGGGAGCATCGTAGCCCAAATTGTAAACGGCAGACCACGGGGAAAGGGCGTTAATCGGGGTTTCCTGTCCGTTGGTTTGTTTGGCTTTGCCTTTGATGTAGCTGACATTAACACCTGCGTGCGTGCCTTGCGGCAAACCGATGCTGTCAAGGTTCCATGTGCCGTTAAATTCCAAACCTTTCACCCATGCGGAGGAACGGTTTTGGTTTTGCCAAACGGGTGAGCTGACCAATGCGGTACCGTCGGAAATCGGTGCATAATTAGGGCTGTTGGGGTTGTCTGAGGACACGCCCATGTAGGTCAGTTCGATAAAGTTGCGGTAGCGGGTTTGGAAGCCGGAGAGTTTAAAGTTTCCGGCTTTGCCACTGCCGGCAAGTCCCAGTTCGAAGTTTTTGGCGGTTTCTGCCTTAAGGTTAGGGTTTGCTTTAAGGTAGAAGTCAGGATGCGGGAACAATAGCCAGGTTTCGTCTGAAGTCGGCGCGCGGAAGCCAGTGCTATATTTTGCCAAAAGATTCAGACGCGGCGTGAATTTCCAGTCTAATCCTAAACCGTAGCTGAAACCGCTGTGTTTACGCTCGCTGCCAAGATAGGGGATTTGACCGCGGATGGCAGGGGTATAGTTGGGGTTGTCCTTGGCTTTGCTGCTGCTGTTGTCGTAGCGAACCCCGGCATTGAGGCGGTATTGGCTGCTGTCGCCGAATTGGAAGGTGTTGTTCCAGTAGGCAAAACGGTTTTTGGACGAGCTTTCGACCAGCATAGTCAATTCTTGGTTGTTGGACGTTTGGTATTTCGGGTCATATAGGCGTACCCAATAGCTATGGTCGCTATTACCGTTATCGTTTTTGGAGCCACCTAATCCGTATTGCATTGCCCATACCGATTTGGAGAAGTCGATTTGTTTTTCGGCATCGGCACCGAATTGGGTATTTTTTTGACGGATGTTGCGGAACATATGGTACACGTCGCTGTTGACACCGTTACGGCCATAATCCGTCGGCAAGTCCCAGGTCCAAGTGCTCATGTCGATGGTTTGACGGTCGTAACGCAGGTTGAGGTTGTCCCATGGTCCTTTGTCAAGTTGGTTTTTGTATTCGAAACCGATGCGTTTGCGGTAGGAAATATCTTGACGGGAACGGGTGTCGCCCAGTGCGTCGCCTTTCCAGTCTGCCGCCCACATATTGGACAATTCAATCGTCGTGCGGTCGGTGCGTGAATCTTCGTAAATCCAGCCGATACGGTTTTTATCGTTGAAGTTGTAACCCAGTTTGAACAGGGTGCTTTTGTTTTCCCAGTCTTGAGGGTCAGGTTTGCTGCGCGCTACACCGCGGCTGCCGTAGTTGGTCATACCAGCATTCGGACTCCAGCTTTGTTTGTTGTCAGTGATGACGGTATCGGCAGCGTCGCTGTTGTTTTTGGTTTCTTTACCGAAACGGCGGGTGTAGACCATCAATGCGTCCAGACCCAACCAGGTTCCTGCGGCGGTTATGCTGCTGAATTTTTGGCTGTTGCGTCCGATATAGCCGCCTTTAATGCCTAAGTGGTAGGGTTTTTCTTCGGAAACATAGTCGCTTGCGGATTTGGTTTTGTAGTTGACGGCACCGCCCAATGCGCCGCTGCCGGATTTAAGCGAGTCCGCGCCTTTGTTAAGGGTTACTTCCGAAAAGTTTTCGGGTTCGGACGTGTTGCGGTTTGCATTGAAGTTGCCGTATGCACCGAACAACTCTTGAAACGCTTCAGACGACCTGCTTTCTGCTTGTGCCAGTCCGTCCACGTTGATGGCAACGCGGTCTTTATCGACACCGCGTATGGTAAAGCCGTTGGAACCGGAACGTCCGCCTTCAACGACGCTGATGCCCGGATCGTAACGCACCAAGTCGCTTTCATCGGAGACCATTTGTTTATCCAAAACCTGACGGCGGATTTTCTCTTCACCGAGTTTTTGTACTTTGCGGCCGCCAATGACTTTGACTTCATTCAACTCCTGATAAGCTTGAGGAATAGGATCGGCCGCTAAGGCAGGGAAAGTTTGGCTGACAATAGCTGCCAGCAGTACAGGTTTAAAATGGAAGGACATTTTTTGCCTCTTAATATATATTGATTATCTATTATTGGAATGCTTGATGTGCAGTTACTTGCTGACAGGTGTCAAACTTGTATCCGTCGTATTGCGGTCGTCATCATTCTTCACGCCGCCGAACACGGTATCCAACGATTTATCGGCATCAAAGGTAACTTTACCGCCTATACTGACTTCTGTTTTATCGCCGTTAAATTGACCAAAAAATTTCCCTTCGACTTTGCCGTTTTTACCATCGGATTCGGCAGTGCCTGAGAAATCAACGCCGTTGATGCCTACATCTTTCATCACAACGTCCGGACCGTAATCAGCATTACCTAAAATCGTGCCGCCGAGTTTGTTGGTGTTGAAATTGGCTGTCAGCAGTGAAAGTTTGGGCGTGTTTTTTTCAGACGACCCGGAGGATTTGCCCGGATCGTAGGTTGAGGTAACGATATTGCCGTTGCGGACGCGGACAGCCCAAACTTCGTATGTAGTCTTGCCTTTTGCCACTGTACTGTCTGACGGAGTGTAATAAGACGGTTTCGCCGTTCCGACGGGTTTGCCGCCGACAAACAGGTCTGCCGTGCCGTCTGCATTTATCCATGCGCCGAATTTGAGGTGGTCCTGTTTGGTTGCCGGTGCATAGGTGAATTGTCCCGAACTACTGCAACAGACAAACAGTTTACCACCTTCAGATAAAGGTTGTCCTTCATGGCGTGTACGAAGGGCATAAGACGGGCTGGAATATGATGGGACAATCGGATCAGAATATGAACTAATGTTGTAATAGTTACCAGAAGGGGTTTGATAGACATATTGTTTATCGGTATAGCTGTAGCCCCATGATGTTTTCACTTCGAGTTCCGCTTCACGCAGACTGCCGCCTTTATCGGAAAGGGTATTAATGGTCTTTACTGCATTGCTTTCATCGCTCAGCTTAACATTGGCAATAGGTTGCGCTGTCGGAATAGCAACGGGAACTTTGGGTTCAGATGCACCTCCACCTGCACATGCAGTCAAAATAAAGGTAGTTGCAATAGGCACTATAAATACATTAATTTTCATAACCAATCTCTCTAAAATACAAGCTTCTCAGATACAATAATGATAAGTATTACTAATAATATGCAATATTGTGTAACAAATATTTTATTTTAGCAATACCAATATTTTTTCTATCAGTAGTTAGGGTGAATCTTTATGCCATCCTCTCTCTGTTAAATATATTTACGCAATTTATAATCCTATAAAAATAAATAAGTTATATTTATTTCGTAAATTTGCCGTTATAATGATAAATCTAAATACGAATCTGTATTTTTTATGCAAAAATAAAATCACCTGAGATGTTTCAGGCAGTTTTATGATAAGAGCAAATCCCTTATTAGAAACGATTTGCCCTCAGATATACATATATTTCGGATGACTTTAAATGCTAAAAATAAAACAAAAAATTGTCTCAGCTTCTTTGTGCTACCTATTGCCGTCAGCAGCCTTTGCTGAATTTCCCGAAGAGGGTGTTCGGCAGAATATTTCTTCTCAGAATACTGCTGTACAAGTACAACAGAAACAATGGTTAGATATTCTATCTGAGGAGGAAAGGTCGCCTGAAAAGAATGAGAATATAGGCAGACCAACTCTGGTTAATGATGATTTTTTAGCGGCAAACCCGCATATTCTTGAAGACGCACTGGTTCAAGCACTTAACAGCAATAGCGCAGACCTGGTTTCCTCGCTTGTCGCCCTTTACCGTAAACAGCCCAACCACAATCCCAAACTGATTGCGCGTGCCGATGCTTTGCTGGCAAAGTTGAAAGGACGGACTTCCGAAGCGGTCGAACGTTATCGTACCCTTTATGAATCTGACGTTTCAGACGACCGCATATTGTTGGATTTGGCAGCAGCAGAGTTTCAGGACCATCGCTTGGGTGAGGCAATGATGCATTTTCGTCATGCCGCGCAACGCGATATACCTGTCCCCGTTTTGGAAAATGTCAAACGTTTTCAAGAAGCCGTCAAACGGCAGACAGAATGGAAATGGTCTGGTGGAATCAGCCCCGTGCATAACGATAATGCCAACAACGCTGCTCCGCGTTATTGCATCGAAACAAGGGGGCAAACCGCATGCAGTGTTACCTTACCTGTCAGTGCCAACGGCTTGAATTACGAATTGAACACCGAAAAACTCACCCCATTGCATGGGCATCACGCTATCAAACTCCGCGCCAACCTCAGCGGCACAAGCTATTTTTTCGACCGCCAATCGGCTTACGACGATTCGTTCGGCAGAGCTTATTTGGGCTGGCAACGCAAGGACGGCAAACAAACCGTCAGCGTTTTACCGTTTTATCAGGCACAGTTGGCAGGCAGCAGCGAGTTTGACAGCAAAAAAGAAAATAACCGCCGCGTTGCACCTTATATGCTGGCTCACGGAGTTGGCGTACAGCTTTCGCATATGTTCAATCTCGGCAATGCGACTCAACTTTACTACTCACTGGAACGCTACCGCCAAAACTATCGGGAAACTGATCGTGCACTGCGCAATGATGGTTGGCACGACAGTACTTATCTTTCCCTGGCTCGCCGTTTTGGCAACACGACTCTGTTCGGCGGTTGGCAATACAACCGCTTTGTTCCTGAAAACAAAAACATACACAATATTGAGAACAATGCAGCCTACCACCGCAACGGTTTCAATATAGGTTGGATACAGCAATGGCAGGTTTTAGGTGGGCTTAACAGCAGACTTACCGCTTCATTTGCCAACCGTCGCTATAAAGGCATTATGGCATTCGGCACGGAGCCGCAACGCAATCGGGAGCGCGCTCTCTCTATCAATCTTAGTCACAACAAATTATCTTATAAAGGCATTACCCCTACTTTGAATTATAGTTATAGTCACACCCGTAGCAATGCACCCTATGCAATGCGTAATATTCATCAATGGTCATTAGGTGGTGAATGGAATTTTTAAAAGAGAATCAAATCTGAGTAGGTATAAGACAGCAACCCGTTCAAACAAAACTTTGTAGTGTAATTAAAGGTCTCTGCAAACATCTACGCCGAGACCTTGTCTGTTTGATTTAATTATTTTTTAGAGTCTGTGCGGTGTCATACCTTCAGGTGCTTCCGCACCTTCCGGCAAACCGAAAGTTTCGCGCAAAATCACTTTATAGAAGGCAAACGCTTCGCACGCACCTTGAATGGCTTCCGCCTCGGCTTCGGGAGTCAAGTTCAAAGCGTTCAGATGCTCGACAAAAGCGCGCCAGTGTTTGCCTCGGCCGTTTGGATGAGGAGCTAGGTGGCGTGCTCCGAATTCACCGGTGTATTCGAGTTTTTGAGCGTGTTTGAACAAGAATGCCGCGCCCAAATTAGAACCTTCGGCACAATACAGCCAGCCGATGGCTTTATTACCGGTTTCGTGTGGCAATTCTTTGTCAAATTTGTAAGGCTCTTCGCCCAAGTCTTTCAAGTCTTGAGTCACGGCATCGTAACGCGCCATGTATTCAAGCTCTGGAATGGCTTTGTTCAATTCGGCATCTTTATAGATGTGGTCGACGGCCTTATGGAAAACAGATTGAAGTTTCAAGAATTTGATGTAGTTTTCTTTGCTGGAAAAAGGTTGAACGGACATAACCAAGTTATCAACGCTGTCGTGTGTAACTGTGGTTTGCTCTTTTAAGCGTTTGGCGAAAGTCAGCTCTTGGGTTTCACTCATGATGTTTACTTTGAATTAAGAGACTAATAGTTTCAGATGGTTTCAGACGGCCTTTATGGTTAAAAATCCGTCTAATTTGAAAAGAATCGTTTTAAAAACAAAGAAGATAATTTTTAGCCTACTTCAGGTTCGTTGACCGTGTACCTTCCACAAATCTACAAGGATTATCGTGTTTTTAAATATTGAGAATATATCTTATTTTTATCCTAATGGAAATAAACCAAACTAAGACCTATTAATAAAATTTAACGGTCCATAGCAATAAACTTCTGAAGTCTTTTCAAACTTTTCAGACGGCCCAAACCTTATTAAGCAGCCGCAATTCAATCAAATATCGACCTAAATTTGGGCTATCCTTCTGTTTTCCTTTATAATGCGACACTCTTTGCACCTTCTTTATCCCCTGCCGAACCATGAAACGGATTCCTGCCTACCATCGCTGGTGGCGCTACAAGTCTTATCTTCCTGATGCGACGCTGCCTGCACATACGGTGGAATGCCCAGATTGCGGCTGCCGTATGGATATTCCGCGCCTGCGTCAGGGACAGGAAGCGCATTGTCCGGTGTGCAACCATGAAATTGTGGAAGTGGAAAACAATCCGTATATCGCGCCAATTGCCTATGCGCTGACAACCTTGATTCTAATGGCGTTCGCGTACAATATGGTGTATATCCGCGTGGATTTGTTCGGCGTGACATCGATTTTGTCGTTGCCGCAAATGATGCGGCTTTTGATTTCGCTGGATTACGGTTTTCTGGCGGAAGTGATGTTTATCCTCACCTTCGGCGCGCCCTTACTGTTTTTGCTGCTCTGTCTTTATGTTTATACGGCCTTGATACGCGAAAAGGCCTACCCTGCGCTGCGCTTTGCAACGCGCGTATTGGTTCGGCTGCGTCATTGGATTATGGTGGATGTGTTTTTCATTTCCACTTTGGTGGCATATATCAAGCTCTCGTCCGTTGCCACAGTAGAGTTCGGCTCAGCGTTTTATCTGATGTTTCCGTTGTCGGTCATGCTGATTCGGACTTCGGTATCGATTCCGCAGCATTGGGTTTATTATAAGATTCACCGTTTAACCGGCGGCCATGCGGTTCAGACGGCCACTGAAGACAAAATCTGTTGCAGCCGTTGCCTGTATTTCCGCGATAAAGACGAGCAGCCTTGCGGCGTATGCGGTGCGGACTTATACCGTCGCCGCCCGAAAAGCCTGAGCATTTCGCTGGCGTTTTTAGTCGCGGCGTTTATCCTGTATTTCCCTGCCAACATCCTGCCGATTATGATTTCGTCAAATCCGACGGCTTTGGAGATCAATACGATTTTCAACGGCATTGTTTATATGTGGGACGACGGCGACCGATTGATTGCCGTGATTATCTTTAGTGCCAGTATTATGGTGCCGGTTTTGAAGATTATTGCGATGGCGGTTTTGATTTATTCCGCATACTTTAAACCTGTGATGAGCGCGGACAAAATGTCGGTTTTGTATCGGATTACCGAATCCATCGGCCGCTGGTCGATGATTGATATTTTTGTGATTATTATTTTGATGAGTTCGTTCCACACCAATATGGCGCGCGTCGTGCCGGGTGGTGCGGCGATTTACTTCTGCCTGGTCGTTATTTTGACCATGCTTTCGGCCTATTATTTCGATCCCCGTCTGATTTGGGACAAGCAACAGCAGCTTTCAGACGGCCTTGATTCTGACCAGACCTTAACACAATGAAAAAACACGACTCTTCACCCAATTATCACGCACCGGCGCGTGTCAAGAAAACCAATGTCTTCACGTCTGTCGTGTGGCTGATTCCGCTGATTGCACTGATTGCCGGCGGCTGGCTTTTGATTAAAGACATCCGCAACCGCGGCCCTGTCGTTACGCTGTTGATGGACAGCGCCGAAGGCATCGAAGTCAACAACACCATTATTAAAGTGTTAAACGTCGATGTCGGACGCGTTACCCGCATCAAATTGCGCGACGACCAAAAAGGCGTGGAAGTCACGGCCCAACTCAGTGCCGACGCCAAAGACCTTATCCGCAGCGATACCCAATTTTGGGTGGTCAAACCGCGTATCGACCAAAGCGGCGTTACCGGCTTGGGAACCTTGCTTTCCGGCTCATATATTGCATTTACACCGGGCAAAAGCCAAGAAACCAAAGACGTATTTGTCGTCCAAGACATTCCGCCGATTGCCGCCATCGGTCAAAGCGGCCTGCGCCTGAATTTGATCGGCAAAAACGACCGCATCCTCAACGTCAGTAGCCCGGTTTTGTATGAAAACTTTATGGTCGGCCAAGTAGAAAGCGCGCATTTCGACCCGTCCGACCAAAGCGTGCATTACACCATCTTCATCCAAAGCCCCAACGACAAACTGATTAATTCCTCCAGCCGTTTCTGGCTGGAAAGCGGCATTAATATCGAAACCACAGGCAGCGGTGTCAAACTCAACTCCGCCCCTCTGGCTGCCCTGCTATCCGGCGCGATTTCCTTTGACTCGCCTAAAACAAGCGACAGCAAGAACGTCAAAAGCGAAGACAGCTTCACGCTTTATGACAGCCGCAGTGAAGTCGCCAACCTGCCTGACGACCGCTCGCTGTACTACACCGCGTTTTTCAAACAATCCGTACGCGGCCTGACTGCCGGTTCGCCTGTCGAATACAAAGGCCTGAATGTCGGCGTGGTTTCCGATGTCCCTTATTTCGACCGCAACGACAGCCTGCATTTGTTTGAAAACGGTTGGATTCCCGTACGCATCCGCATCGAGCCTTCCCGTTTGGAAATCAATGCCGACGAGCAAAGCAAAGAACATTGGAAACAACAATTTCAGACAGCCTTAAACAAAGGCCTGACCGCCACCATCTCCAGCAACAACCTACTGACCGGAAGCAAAATGATTGAGTTGAACGATCAGCCTTCTGCCTCGCCTAAGCTGCGACCGCATACCGTTTATGCAGGCGATACCGTTATCGCGACCCAAGGCGGCGGTTTGGACGATTTGCAAGCCAAAGTGGCCGACTTGTTAGACAAGTTCAACAATTTGCCATTGGATAAAACCGTTGCCGGCTTGAACGGTTCGCTTGCCGAGCTCAAGTCCACACTTAAATCTGCCAATGCTGCCCTAAGCTCTATCGACAAACTGGTCGGCAAACCGCAGACACAAAACATTCCGAACGAGTTGAACCAAACCCTGAAAGAATTGCGTCAAACCCTGCAAGGCGTATCGCCTCAATCGCCTATCTATGGCGACGTACAAAATACGCTGCAAAGTTTGGACAAAACCTTAAAAGACGTTCAACCCGTGATTAATACTTTGAAAGAAAAACCCAACGCGCTGATTTTCAACAGCAGCAGCAAAGACCCTATCCCGAAAGGAAGCCGATAATGCGCCTCTTCCCGATTGCCGCCGCCCTGACGCTTGCCGCCTGCGGCACTGCGCAAAGCACACAATATTTCGTCCTGCCCGACAGCCAGTACATCCGACCTGATGCCCATGGCAACGAAATCGCGGTCAAAGTCAACCTTGCCGAACCGCTTGCCAACGGCGGCCTCGTTTACCAAACCGATGCCTATCATGTGAATCTAGCGAAAAACCACCTTTGGGCGGCACCGCTCGATGGCGCATTGTCAGCAAATCTCAGCAACAAGCTCAACCGCCTCAATCCGCATCGCACCTTCGTGCCTGCTTCACGCAGCCAAAGCAGTCAAACCCTGAAAGTCTATATCGAAGCCTTCCAAGGCAGCTATCAGGGGCAGACCACCATCAGCGGTTATGCACTATGGCCGGACGGACGCAGCAAACCGTTTAACGCCATTACGCCGCAACAAGGCGACGGCTATACCGCCATGCTCGAATCGTTGGAAAACGGTTTGTCACAGGTTGCCGATACGATTGCCTATTAAACCAAAAGGCCATCTGAACATTTTCAGACGGCCTTTTTTATGTTTCAAACATTCATCACAATGCGCGGTCAAAATACAAAGCCACGCCGGAACGCTCGCTCATTGCCAACAAATAATCCATCAATTTTTGCGGCCATTGGATACCGCGCACAACGGTCAGGTTGCGCAAAATAGGGAACGTCAGGATATCTTCCAAACTAATTTCTCCACCCAAGCCCTCGCCTTCGCACACCAGCGCTTCCAGTTCTGCCAAGTCTTGATGCAGACGCTCCAGATATTGCGCCGTTTTGTTCAGATTAGTCTCGAAATTGCCGATACTTTTCTCTTTTTTGTCGATAAAGTATTTTTTCGCTTCATCGGTCTCAAATTCGGGCAGGCCGATTTTGACCATGCGCGGCTGTACCAATTTATTATTGTATTCGCCCACTTTATCCAACCAAGCCTGCATTTCTGGACGAACTTCCTCTTTCAGACGGCCTTGATCGATATAGCGGACAATATCCAAACTTTCGCCCATAAACGAACCGTCTTCTTTTTGCAAAATCGGCACTTGTTTTGAGCCAATCATGCCAATCGGCATGGCTTCGTCATCATTTGCCAAGACAACCTCTTCCACCGCCACATCACGCAAGCCGAAAATCATCCGCGCACGAACACAAAACGGGCAATGGTCGTAAATATACAGTTTCATTAAAAATCCTCCGAAAATGGGTTTGATTGGGCAAAGGCCGTCTGAATGCCTCACGCAAAAGGATTATCCTGCCAAATATCTTTGGAAACCATATCTGATAACGTGTTTATACGGCCGGGATATATGCAGTATTGTCTCCGGGCAGTATAACCGATGTTGAAATTTCCGTCGGATACACGACATCAGCGGCTGTCTCTGCTGAAATTTCACCTGCCAACTCATTGTAAATTCCTTTGTCGTTTTGGAAATCAATATCGGCAACCTTACGCCTTTCCCCGTTTTCCAAAACCACTTCTGATTCAAATAATATTTTATTATCGGCTTCATCTTTCAGATTGATTTTTGCAAAATCCAAAGAGATCGACTGGATATCCCAGTCGGACAATAGAGAAAGCTCTCCTTCCTCCGTTTTCCCGTTACTGTTTTCGTCATGCCAGATTCTTAGCTCGCCCCACAATTCATCATATTGATTAATGATATTATTATTGTCGCTGTCCAAATCTTTCAAAGCTTCTACGCCGTTTTCTGCGCGCTTGCCGTCAGACATAACTGTTGCCTCACCAAACATCTCCGTTCCGTCGTTTACCATGCCGTCTCCATTTTTATCCCAAACCAAAAAACCGCTGCCTTTTTTGAGCCAAGCCGTCTGTTCGGCCATCCCGTCGCCATCCATATCAAAACTCACTCCATCCTCCACCGAAGTCGTGAGCAACTCTTCTCCATACAGCTCGATAGCAAGAGGAGTATGGTAATTTTTGGCAATTTGGTCAAAATTCTGCTGAAGATTATCCACTCCGCCCTGCAAATCAAGTGAAATATTGGCTTTGTTCAGTAAATCCTGCAAAGCTTTCAAAGCTTCGTTTTCATTATGAATTTCTTTGCCTTTTCCTGATGCCTGTTCGGATTTTTGCTGTTCGACCAAAGTAGCCAAGCGGTTCACTGCATTGGAATGAAGCCTACTGGCTGAAGTAATCAGTGCCGCATACGCACTTTTTGAGTAATTTACTAAATTATCGTTGAAGCTGACACTCTTGCCCGCGCCACCGATACCGAATTCAATCGCCCCCTGCTTTCCGCCTGAAGAATAATATAACGCTGTTCTTGCAGCCGTCGTTACCGTACCGTCTGCCAAACGGCTGTTGGCAGGTACAAATACCACCATCAGCGTAGGATTTCCACGTGCCATCATCGGCATCAGACTAAGCGGCATATTTGGATCGGTTTTCTGAAAGCGAACCCGCTCGTCACCTACGCCAAACAGTCTGTTGGGATGGTCAGGCGCTGCTTCATCCATTCCTGATTGCAGAATTTTTTGCTTTTCGGCCGGAGTTTTACCGTTTAGCAGGTTTGGATTGGTTTCCTTAAGGAATACAGATTTCGCCCATGTCCAATAAGTATGGTCGGGCTGTCCGCTGGGGTTTTGGGTTTTCATTTTGTGGGCAAAATAATCAACAGCCTGTTGTTGGTTCATCGCCTTGATTGCTGCCGTATCCGATCCGTATTTGGTTTCTTTGGGATTGTTCCGCAAATCAAACTGAAAACGGTTGTATTCGGCTTTTCCTTCTTCATACAAAAAACGGCGGGCATACTCATTTGCAGTAAGGTTTTTTGTTGGATTTCTCTCATCAGCAAGATCTAGTCTATAAAGAGTATCAGAAATACCATGCTCGATTTCATGGGCATAATCAGAAGCCGTAAGATAATCTTTTCCAAATACCATCTCACGGTATTCAATGTCTCCTCTTAATTTTCTCGTTGTATAAGTGGCTGGAACATGATGATCGACACGAATACTTGATAGCCCCCATTTATTGATAAAAATATGAGTCTTTTGCATAATAACATTATCCCGCATGATGCTATCAATCTCCTTTTTAGGCATGCCCATGCGAATAAAATGCTGCCGAATTTGTGCATTTTGAACTGTTGCCATAATAATTCTCCTATTAATTGTTTGAGTAAATTTTTAATTTTAATTGGTGATAAAATAATCTTTTTTATATAAATAATTTTTTTTATATTGAATATAAGATATTTCCTTGCTACATCTCATATTTTCTTGGTTATCATGCATAAAGTATAGAGATACACTATCATGAATAGACAATCTTGCATGAAAATTCTTAATATGACCGTTGTTGTCAATAGCCTCTAATGATTTTTCTAAGTTGTCAATATCCTTTAATGATTTTCCAAAACTTACAGCAGAATCAGAACAAAATATCGGTCTAAACATTGGATGCCAACCAATGCTTGGCAGGGGCAAATCCTCGGGATAACGGTTGTCAGGAAACAGCGAACGGTAATGCTTTAAATAATCAGGCGTTGCTTCGATTTCTAAAAAAGTA
>NZ_KV792697.1:35790-234746 GCF_001808255.1 Neisseria sp. HMSC15G01 | reverse complement strand
TAAATGTCTTGGTGGGAATTTAGGGGATTTGGGGGGATTTTGCAAAGGTCTCAGGCCGTCTGAAAATTTCAGACGGTCTTTTTGCTTTCGAATTCTGTAAGTAATTGTACAATTGAGAGAAATAGAAACTAGAAGACTAAATTATTACTTTATAAATTTAACATAATATAAATTATGCGAATTTGTACTAGTATGATGCAAAAGTCTTTTCTACAAATTATGGCCACAACCAAGCCCATGTGCTTCGGCCTTCGCCTTGCAGTAAAACTAAAGTTCGGCAAGTGGAGGCTGTGTTCATGCATTCAAAGCCGATTCCGTAGGCTGATAAGGCTGCAGCAATTTTGGGATGCAGGAATTTTTGTTTTTCTCCTGTACCGATAATAATGACTTCTGGACGGTTTTCTGCTGTTTCAATTGCTGATATAAAAATTTGTTCGTTTAATTCTTCGATGGTTGTTTGAGGAATGATGCTCACTTTGCCATCTTGCCAGCAAATGGGTTTTGAGTATGTTTGTTCACCGATTTGCAATATGCCTTGTGAGGATGAAAAAAATGATGCGGTTTCATCGATATGGTTTTCTGTGATTTTCATGGCAATTCCTGTTTTTATGGTAGAACGATTTTTCAGACGGCCTTGGGAAACTTGCAAAAAAAGGTGCAAAATCAAGCAATATCAGGTAGGATTCAACGTTTAACCTTGTGCATTGATGCTTTGCTCTGAATTTACGATTGCAAGCGATTATAACAAGCCTTGGTTTTTCGTGATTATTTTAAAGTATCGGCTCAAAAGGAGACACAATGAAGCCAGTAAATATCGGTCTTTTAGGTTTGGGTACAGTCGGTGGCGGTACGGCCACTGTATTGCAGGACAACGCTGCGGAAATCAGCCGCCGCTTGGGACGTGAAGTCCGTATTTCTGCTGTTTGTGATTTGAGCGAAGAAAAAGCCAAACAAATTTGCCCGAATGCTGCTTTTATCAAAGATCCGTTTGAGCTGGTTCAACAGCAAGATGTTGATGTTGTTGTGGAATTGTTTGGCGGTACCGGTATTGCTAAAGATGCGGTATTGAAAGCGATTGAAAACGGCAAACACATTGTTACTGCCAATAAAAAACTGTTGGCTGAATACGGCAATGAAATTTTCCCTTTGGCGGAAGAAAAAAATGTCATGGTACAGTTTGAAGCTGCTGTTGCCGGCGGTATCCCTATTATCAAGGCTTTGCGTGAAGGTTTGGCTGCGAATCAAATCCGCAGTATTGCCGGTATTATTAATGGTACCAGCAACTTCATCCTTACTGAGATGCGTGAAAAAGGCAGCGCGTTTGCAGACGTCTTAAAAGAAGCTCAGGCTTTGGGCTATGCAGAAGCTGACCCTACTTTTGATATCGAAGGTCATGATGCCGGCCATAAAATTACGATTATGAGCGCATTGGCATTCGGTACGCCGATGAACTTTTCTGCCTGCTATTTGGAAGGCATCAGCAAACTTGACAGCCGCGATATCAAATACGCTGAAGAACTTGGCTATCGTATCAAGTTGTTGGGTATTACCCGTAAAACCGACAAAGGCATCGAGTTGCGCGTACACCCTACTCTGATTCCTGAAAGCCGTCTGCTGGCTAACGTTAACGGCGTGATGAATGCTGTCCGCGTCAATGCCGATATGGTTGGTGAAACCTTGTATTATGGTGCAGGCGCCGGTGCATTGCCAACGGCTTCTGCCGTGGTTGCCGATATCATTGATATTGCCCGCCTGATTGAAGCTGAGACTGACCATCGTGTCCCTCACTTGGCATTCCAACCTTCGCAAGTTCAAGCGCAAAATATTCTGCCTATGGATGAAATCACCAGCAGCTACTATTTGCGCGTTCAAGCAACTGACGAACCGGGCACTTTGGGTCAAATTGCCGCACTCTTGGCCAAAGAAAATGTTTCTATCGAGGCTCTGATTCAAAAAGGTGTGATTAATCAAAGTACTGCCGAAATTGTGATTCTGACCCATACCACAGTGGAACACAACGTCAAACGTGCTATCGCAGCGATTGAAGCACTGAGTTGCGTGGATGCTCCGATCACCATGATCCGCATGGAAAGCCTGCATGACTGAGCAACAAACGGAAAGGCCGTCTGAAGAGCAACTGGCAGCCAGAAAAAAAGCCAAGGCAAAAATCCGCACCATCCGCATTTGGGCATGGATTATTTTGTCTTTGCTGGCTCTGACCGCCCTGCTCTCACAATGCGCCATGAACAAGCCGCAGATGAAACAAAATGTGGTGGAGTCTTGCGTGAAAAACATTCCTTTTGCTGAAAAATGGCAAGCTGATTTGAAAGCAAAAGGTTTGGATGCGCAAAACGAGAAATTGGCTCAAGACTATTGTGTCTGCATGTGGGATCAGCCTTTAAGCAAACTCTCTGACGAGCAAATCCGAAACTTCGGTAAAATCAGCCCTATGGAGCAACTCAAGCTCTTGGGTGGCGCGGAAGCTTTTGAGGCACGCGATAAGCAGTGCGTGGCTGATTTAAAGGCTGAGTAAACCAAAATATCGGTTTAAGCCAAAGCTACAAGGCCGTCTGAACAACAGACGGCCTTTCTTATATTGATAAATAGTAATAAGAATTGATTTCATTATATTTTAAGTTTAAGATAGCTTGGTTAATTGCTTTTCTATGGTTGTTGCCATGCGTTACCACTTTCCTATTGCCATTGATATTTATGATTTTTTGTATACCGGCCGGTTTGACTATCTGGAAATCGGACAATCGGCAGAGTCTATTTTGCAGATGTTTCCTGCGCCTGATTGCGTCCCTAAAGGCTTGTTGGTACAAAAAGGCTGGAATATTTGGCTTTATGGCGATATTGAACTGCATTTCTCCGATAATCGGCTGACACAGATTCGTGCTGATTTTCAGCCTAATACTGCATTAAGCGGCGGCCGTTGGGTAAAGTTAAATCTGTGGTTTTTTGCAAATGGCTGCCTTGATGTATATGCCGTCATTCAACGCTTGGTACAACGCAATATCGATTTTATTAAAACGGAAACGCATACCAATTTGATTTTACAGCTGCAAAGCGGGGTTGAATTGATTTTTGAAAAATGTCGGGGTATGCAACTTGCCTCGTTCCGCAAACAAAAAGCCTCCCTGCCCCATTGGGCGCGTGAAACGGCTTCCTAAATAAAACAATGCCGTCTGAAAACATTATTTCAGACGGCATTATCAGTTACAAACCATTCAATAATTGTCGGATTTTCGTCATCGCAATAGAAGTCTGTTCATTACAGCCCTCAGTCCCTACTCCGCTATCAAAGCAATCAATGCTGCTGACGCTGCAAAAGTGGGTATAGGCCATTTTCAACTCCCTGGCCAAAACGGCTTCAGGCATACCGGTCATACCGAGTACATCTACCCCGTCACGGCGATAACGGGCGATTTCAGCGCGGGTTGGACGGCGCGGGCCTTGCAGGCAGCCATAAACAGCGGAATCGTAAATCGGCACATTGTGCGCTTTCGTGATATTCAATAATTCTTGTCGCAATTCATCGCAATAAGGGTTGAAAAAATCGGTATGGACGACAGGGCATTCTTGGCCTTCAAAAAAAGTATCTTTGCGGCCATAGGTATAGTCGATCAAATCGTCCGGCAACACTAAACTGCCATTTTCAAAATCGGGGTTGATACCGACGACTGAAGAAATGGCAATAATGTTTTCAACGCCTAAAGAATGTAACGCCCAAATATTGGCGCGGTAGTTGATTTCATGCGGCGCGATGGTATGGCTGAAGCCGTGTCGGGCAAGAAAAACAATATCCAAGCGCCCCAACCTGCCGAACAAAATAGGGCTGCTGGTTAAGCCGTATG
Source organism: Neisseria sp. HMSC15G01 (assembly GCF_001808255.1). Classification (NCBI taxonomy): domain Bacteria; kingdom Pseudomonadati; phylum Pseudomonadota; class Betaproteobacteria; order Neisseriales; family Neisseriaceae; genus Neisseria; species Neisseria sp. HMSC15G01. The sequence continues at coordinate 230,889 of NZ_KV792697.1, read as the reverse complement.
GAGTGCGTATGATTTTTCGTTCGGTAATTTCGAGTTCTGGCAGTTTGGTCAAACCGCTGCCGCCGATAATGGCTAACATATAGACTTCCTTTGTTATCAATGGCCGTCTGAAACTTGGATTTCAGACGGCCTTAATATTATCGATTTATTTATGTTTGTAGAAATGGCTGCCGAAATAGACAGATGCACCTTCACGTAGTAAAACCAGCGTCACGGCGGCAAGCGGCAAGCCGGCAAGCATACCGACAAAACCCATCAGTTGTCCGAAAGCCATCAACGAGAAAATCACCCAGAAAGGCGACAAACCAATGCGGTCGCCGACGATTTTAGGCGTAATGAAAAAGCTTTCCAAGAATTGTCCGACACCGAATACAGCCCAGACCATCAATAAGCCCTGCCATGAGCCATATTGCAAAAGCGCGGCGATTGTCGCCAGCAAAAGGCCGGTAAATGCACCCAAATACGGAATAAATACCAAAATACCGGCAATCATACCGATGGCAAAGCCGGAATCCAAACCGACCAGCATCAAGCCCAATCCATAAACCAAGCCCATAATCATCATAACCATCAGCTGTCCGCGCAGAAATTCGCCCAAGATTTCGTCCATATTGCTGCTGATACGCGTGTAGGTCTCGATAAAACGGCGTGGAACCAATTTGCTGATTCCGGAAGACCAACGTTTCCAGTCCAACAAAAAGTAATACAACAGCAAAGGCAGCAACACCAAATTGCTGACGCCGCTGATTACGTTGCCGCTCTGGCGCATCAAGGTAGGAATCCATGCTTTGAGCGTATTGCTCAACTCATCCGTATGCGACTGCAACCATGCGATGATTGATTCTTGATCAATTTGAATATAATCCCCGCTGACGCTGTTGAGCCACGGCAGCAATTTGTTTTGAACAAAGCCTACGATTTGCGGCAGGCGTTCGGCCAGATTATTAAACTGATTTAACAGCATAGGTATAATAATCAGCATCAACGCCAGTAATATCAGCAAAGCAAGCGCCATAATAATCATAGAGGCCGGTGCACGGCGGATACGCTTCAATTGCAGCCATTCGACCAAGGGATTCAAAACATAGGCTAAAACGGCGGCCACAATAAACGGCGTCAAAACATTGCCTAAGGCATATAAAAGCCAAATAAAGGCCGCGATAACGCAAGCCATAATAATCCACGGTTTTACACTGCGCGCTTTCTTTTGATACATAAAAAGGTATTTCCCAATTGATGTTTAAGGTTTTCAAAATCAATAAGCAGTATAACAGATTCGCAAAGGCCGTCTGAAAGCGCGACGGCTATTAAGATAAAATAAAAATTGTTGACAATAATGCCAAAAAAATTCAGCCTGAACCCTCCAATTTAAGATAAAATACGCTCCGACAATCTACCCATACCCGAATAAGGAAATCCAATGAGCACTTCTTTGAGCTATCGTGACGCAGGCGTGGATATCGACGCAGGCGATCAACTGGTCGAAAACATCAAACCTTTTGCCAAGCGTACTATGCGCCCTGAAGTGTTGGGTGATTTGGGCGGTTTCGGCGCTTTGGTCGAAATCGGCAAAAAATATAAAAATCCGGTATTGGTTTCCGGTACGGACGGCGTCGGCACCAAGCTGAAACTGGCTTTCGACTGGGATAAACACGATACCGTCGGCATCGATTTGGTTGCCATGAGTGTCAACGATATTTTGGTTCAAGGTGCAGAACCTTTGTTCTTCTTGGACTATTTCGCTTGCGGCAAGCTGGATGTTGCCCGCGCGACTGATGTGATTAAAGGTATTGCCCAAGGTTGCGAAGAATCCGGTTGCGCTTTGATTGGCGGTGAAACTGCCGAAATGCCGGGCATGTATCCCGAAGGCGAATACGACTTGGCCGGTTTTGCCGTCGGCGTGGTTGAAAAAGAACGCGTCATCAACGGCCGCAGCATTCAGGCCGGAGACGTTGTTTTGGGTTTGGCTTCCAACGGCGCACACTCCAACGGCTACTCTTTGGTACGCAAAATCATCGAGCGCGACGATCCCGATTTGGATGCGGAATTCGACAACGGCAAAACCTTGCGCGAAGCCATCATCGCCCCTACCCGCCTGTATGTGAAACCTATCCTTGCCGCTTTGGAAAAATTCACCATTAAAGGCATGGCCCATATTACCGGCGGCGGCATTACCGAAAACGTACCTCGCGTTTTGCCTGAAAATACCGTTGCACAAATCGATGCCAAAGCGTGGGAATTGCCTAAACTGTTCCAATGGCTGCAAAAAGCAGGCAATGTGGAAACCCAAGAAATGTACCGTACCTTCAACTGCGGTATCGGTATGGTCGTTATCATTGCTAAAGAAGATGCCGACGCGGTACAAGCATTCTTGAGCAAACAAGGCGAAACCGTTTACCGCTTGGGCGCAGTTCGTGAGCGCAACGGCGATGAACATCAAACCCAAGTGGCTTGATTGAGATGTAATTAAAAAAGTGCGGATGATGAATCCGCACTTTTTATTGTTTATGGTCTAGGAAAATCTTCGCCCTAGCCTACTTCTTCCAAAAAGCCAGCCAACTGCGCCGTATCGTGGGCAATCATCAGCTCTTCATTGGTTGGAACAACCAAAACAGCCGGCATAGAACCTGTCGGGCTGATGATACCGGAGTTGCCGTAGCGTTTGTCCATATTGGCTTTGGTGTCGATGTGCAGACCTAAGAAATCCAAGTAGGAAACAGTTTTAGCGCGGATATTACGCGAGTTTTCGCCGATACCGCCGGTAAACACGAGTGCGTCAACGCCGCCACAAGCCACAGCCATCGAAGCAATGTATTTGGCAAGGCGGTAAGTCATGACTTCCAAAGCCAAGCGTGCGCCTTCATGGCCTTCATCCGCAGCAATTTCCAAAGAACGGCAGTCGTTGGAGAGTTCGGAAATACCGAGCAAACCTGATTTTTTGTTCAGCATTTCATCAACTTGGGCAACATCCAAACCGGCATGTGAAGTCAGATAGCTGTATACGCCCGGGTCGATGTCGCCGCAGCGTGTACCCATTACCAAACCTTCAATCGGCGTGAAGCCCATACTGGTATCAACGGATTTGCCGTTTTTGATGGCGGTAATGGATGCGCCGTTGCCTAAGTGGGCAATAATCATGCGGATGTCTTCCAACGGTTTACCCAAGATGCGTGCGGCTTCAGGGGCAACGTAACGCATACTGGTACCGTGGAAACCGTAGCGGCGGAAAGCGTATTTTTTACGCAATTCGCGCGGAACGGCATAAGTGTAGGCACGCTCTGGCATGGTTTGGTGGAACGAGGTATCCATCACGCCGACATTGGGCAGACCCGGGAAATGCTCTTGTGCGGCCAAAATGCCGTTGATATTGGCAGGATTGTGCAACGGAGCGAGCGGAATGCAGGCATTGAGTTCGTCCATTACTGCTTGGTCGATCAAAACAGACTCGCTGTATTTTTCGCCGCCGTGGGCGATGCGGTGGCCGATGGCTTTAATGCGGTCGTGTAGGCCGTGTTTTTCAAGCTCTTTCAACAGCATACCTACCGCACCGGCATGATCGTTACGGCCGGTCAAGGCTGTTTGGCATTTTTTGCCGTCTTTGCTGAACGTAATGACTGCTTCGGGCGTACCCAAACGTTCGCCGAGACAGCTTAAGAGAACTTTACCGTTTTTACGGTCGATAACGGCACCTTTGAGTGAAGAGCTGCCGCAGTTCAGAACAAGAATGAGTTGGTTGGACATGGTGTTTCTCCTTTGAATTTTTGATTGTTTTTTTGGCTTCAGGCCGTCTGAAAAGAGCAAAAACATTTGAGAGCTTTTCAGATTGCCTTTGGTTTGATGTTTAAGTCAGGCTTCATGCCCAACCCTAATCTCCATTGCAGGTATCGCTACCTGACTAAAATCTGCTTATTTGGTTTTCAGACGGCCTTGTTTAATGCTGCGGCCGTCTGAAAACTTAAAAGCAATCTTCCGGCACTCGGACTTGTCCTTCCATAATCACGCGTGCGCTACGGCTCATGACCGCTTTGGTGGCCGTCCATTGTCCGTCCTGACATTCGGCGGCGGCACCGACACGCAGTGTGCCTGACGGATGGCCGAAGCGGACTTCTTTACGCGCTCCGCCTCCGGCTGCAAGGTTGACCAGCGTACCGGGCACGGCGGCGGCGGTAGCGATGGCAACTGAAGCGGTGCCCATCATGGCGTGGTGCAATTTGCCCATGCTCAGTGCGCGTACCAATAAGTCGATGTCGGCTGCTTTGACGGTTTTGCCGCTTGAAGCGGTGTAATCGGCCGCCGGAGCAACAAAAGCGACTTTCGGAGTATGGGCTCGAGTGGCAGCTTCGGATACGTCGCTGATTAAACTCATTTTCAGCGCACCATACGCGCGGATGGTTTCAAATTTTTCCAGAGCCGCGGCATCGTTGTTGATGTCGTCTTGCAACTCTTTGCCTGTGTAGCCCAAATCTGTGGCATTCAAGAAAATGGTTGGAATACCTGCATTGATAAGCGTGGCTTTCAGACGGCCTATATTCGGTACATCAATTTCATCGACCAAATTGCCGGTTGGGAACATACTGCCTTCGCCGTCGGCTGGATCTAAAAATTCGATTTGTACTTCGGCTGCCGGAAAAGTTACACCGTCAAGCTCAAAATCGCCTGTTTCCAAAACTGCGCCGTTTTGCATCGGCACATGGGCAATAATGGTTTTGCCAATGTTTTTCTGCCAGATTTTGACGGTACACAGGCCGTCTGAAGGGATTTTGGGTTTATCGACCAAGCCTTGCTCGATGGCAAATGCGCCCACGGCGGCGGTCAAATTACCGCAGTTACCGCTCCAATCGACAAAAGGTTTGTCGATGGAAACTTGTCCGAACAAATAATCGACATCATGATCGTCTCGTTCGGATTTGTCCAAAATCACGGCTTTGCTGGTGGACGAACTGGCATTGCCCAAACCGTCAATCTGTTTGCCGTAAGGGTCGGGGCTGCCGAGTACGCGCAAGAGGATTTTGTCGCGTGCCTCGCCTGCTTCCTGCGCTGCGGCCGGCAGATCGGTACGTTTGAAGAAAATGCCTTTAGATGTACCGCCGCGGTAGTAAACGGCTGGAATTTTAATTTGCGGCATTTCGAGTTCTCCTTTGTATTTCTAGTATGGTTTTTTCAGACGGCCTCTTAAACATTCGAGGCCGTCTGAAAACCTTTTTGAGCGTAGCCCGGGCATTTTGACGATACCCGATTTACCTTACGCTGCATTTCCTTCTAAAAAGTCTTGTGCGAAACGTTGCAACACGCCACCGGCTTCATATACCAACACTTCTTCTGCGGTATCGAGGCGGCAGGTCACCGGAACTTCGACGGTTTCGCCGTTTTTACGGTGAATCACGAGGGTCAGGTCGCAACGCGGTGTGCGTTCGCCGACAACGTCGTAGGTTTCCGTACCGTCCAGTTGCAGGGTATGGCGGTTGGTACCCGGTTTGAACTGCAACGGCAACACGCCCATACCGATCAAGTTGGTGCGGTGGATACGCTCAAAGCCTTCGGCAACAATCGCTTCCACACCGGCGAGGCGTACGCCTTTTGCAGCCCAGTCGCGGCTTGAGCCTTGACCGTAGTCCGCGCCGGCAATGATGATGAGCGGCTGTTTGCGGTTCATATAGGTTTCGATGGCTTCCCACATACGCATGGTTTGGCCTTCGGGTTCAACGCGTGCCAGCGAACCTTGGCGTACGCTGCCATCTTCGTTTCTTACCATTTCGTTAAACAGTTTCGGATTGGCGAAGGTTGCGCGTTGGGCGGTCAAGTGGTCGCCGCGGTGGGTTGCGTAAGAGTTGAAGTCTTCTTCAGGCAAACCCATTTTCGCCAAATATTCGCCTGCGGCACTGCTGGCCAAAATCGCATTGGATGGCGAGAGGTGGTCGGTGGTGATGTTGTCGGGCAAAATCGCCAGCGGACGCATACCGCTCAATGTGCGTTCCCCTGCCAGTGCGCCTTCCCAGTAAGGTGGGCGGCGGATATAGGTGGACATTGGACGCCAGTCGTACAGCGGGCTTGGTGCTTTTTGTGCTGTGCCGGTGTCAAACATCGGGATATAAACGTCGCGGAATTGTTGAGGTTTCACATATTCGGCAACGATGGCATCGATTTCTTCATCGGTCGGCCAGATATCTTTCAGGCGGATTTCGCGGCCGTCTGCAACGCCGAGTACATCGTTTTCAATATCAAAACGGATGCTGCCTGCCAGCGCGTAGGCAACGACCAACGGAGGCGAAGCGAGGAAAGCCTGTTTCGCATACGGATGGATGCGGCCGTCGAAGTTGCGGTTGCCTGACAATACGGCGGTAGCGTACAAATCGCGGTCGATGATTTCTTTTTGGATTTTCGGATCCAGCGCGCCGCTCATGCCGTTACAGGTGGTACATGCGAAGGCAACGATACCGAAGCCGAGTTTTTCCATTTCAGGCAGTAGGCCTGCTTCTTTCAAATAGATTTCGGCTACTTTTGAACCCGGGGCAAACGAAGATTTCACCCAAGGTTTGCGTTGCAAGCCGAGGCGGTTTGCATTGCGTGCCAACAACGCGGCGGCAACAACGTTGCGCGGATTGGAAGTATTGGTACAGGAAGTAATCGCGGCAATAATCACTGCACCGTCAGGCATTTGGCCGTCTGAAGGCTCTTCGTAAGGTTTTGCCAAGCCTTTGCTGGCCAAATCAGCGGTCGCAAAACGGGCATGCGGGTTACTTGGGCCTGCCATGTTGCGTGTTACGCTACTCAAATCAAATTTCAATACGCGAGGATAAACGGCGGTTTTCAAGGCATCTGCCCACAAGCCTGCGGTTTTGGCGTAGGTTTCCACCAATTTCACTTGCGCGTCATTGCGGCCGGTCAGTTTCAAATAATCAATGGTTTGCTCATCAATAGCGAACATCGCAGCAGTCGCTCCGAACTCAGGGGTCATATTGGAAATGGTGGCACGGTCGCCGATAGACAGGCTTCTTGCGCCCTCACCGAAAAATTCGACAAATGCGCCAACCACGCGCTCTTTACGCAAAAATTCGGTCAGTGCCAACACGATGTCGGTGGCAGTAATGCCCGGCTGGCGTTTGCCGGTCAGCTCAACACCGACAATATCAGGCAGACGCATCATGGAGGCACGGCCCAACATCACGGTTTCGGCTTCCAAACCGCCCACGCCTACGGAAATCACGCCCAATGAATCGACGTGCGGCGTATGTGAGTCTGTACCGACACAGGTATCAGGGAATGCCACGCCGTTTTTGACTTGGACAACCGGCGACATTTTTTCCAAGTTGATTTGGTGCATAATGCCGTTGCCCGCCGGAATCACGTCCACATTTTCAAATGCGGTTTTTGTCCAGTTGATGAAGTGGAAACGGTCTTCGTTACGTCTGTCTTCGATTTCGCGGTTTTTGCGGAAGGCATCAGGATCGTAACCGCCGCATTCAACGGCCAGAGAGTGGTCGACGATGAGCTGGGTTTGCACCACAGGATTCACTTTGGAAGGATCGCCGCCTTTTTCGGCAATCGCATCGCGCAGGCCCGCCAAATCCACCAACGCTGTCTGACCCAGAATATCGTGACACACCACGCGCGCTGGATACCAAGGAAAGTCGATTTCCTGTTTTCCCTCAATCAGCTGGCCCAGCCAGCTTTGCAGCGTAGGCAGGTCGACTTTGTCTGCGCGGTTGACCAAGTTCTCAGCCAAGATACGGCTTGTATAAGGCAGCTTGTCGTAAGAGCCTGGTTTGATGTCTTCACACGCCTGACGCGCGTCGTAATATTCCAAATCCGTACCGGGTAAAGCTTTGCGGTAACGTTGGTTGGCAGTCATGTCGGTTCTCCTAAATCTATTATTTTTTTGGTTTTGGGTTTCAGACGGCCTGTTGATTCGGACCTTAAGACCGTCTGAAACCATAAATTCTGTTTTATTGCTTGTTGTCTGAAATCTATTCGCGGTATGAAAAAAAATTGCTGCTCCGCTACCATCATTCCCGTATAGACGGAAATCCAAACTTAAATCTTTCAGCACTCTTTACAGCAGAACATTTCAACTTTTGAATTTCTGCCTGTATGGGAATGACGACAGCAGAGCAGCATGTTTTCCAAACGGCCGGCTCTCTCTCTCGCATACTGCACTAGGCCGTCGAAAAACGAAAACATCATTTATTCATTGTTTTCAAACGGCATTTCGAGATAGGGCGGGCAGGCGGTCCACCCTGATGTTACGCGTATTAGCGGTTTTCAATCTCCACGAATGCCAAATCTTCGGGGCCTGTGTAGTTTGCGCTTGGACGGATGATTTTGCCGTCTTTGCGTTGCTCGAGAACGTGTGCCGCCCAGCCGGTTGTACGGGAAATTACGAACAGCGGTGTGAACATAGCGGTCGGTACGCCCAATTTTTGGTAGGAAACGGCAGAGAACCAGTCCAGATTCGGGAACATTTTTTTCTCTTCCCACATCACGCTCTCCAAGCGTTCGGCAATGTCAAAGAGGCGCATATCGCCGGTTTCTTTGCTCAAACCGCGTGCCACTTCTTTAATGACAACGTTGCGAGGGTCGGAAATGGTGTACACCGGATGGCCGAAACCGATCACGATTTCTTTGCGGCCGATGCGTTCGCGGATGTCTGCTTCGGCTTCGTCGGCATTGCGGTAGCGTTTTTGAATATCGTAAGCCACCTCGTTTGCACCGCCGTGTTTCGGACCTTTCAACGCGCCGATTGCACCGGTAATGCTGGAGTACATATCAGAGCCTGTACCGGCAATCACGCGGGCGGTAAAGGTAGAAGCATTGAACTCGTGTTCTGCATACAGAATCAGTGAAACGTGCATGGCTTTGATGTGTGATTCGCTTGGGCGTTTGCCGTGCAACAGGTGCAGGAAATGACCGCCGATGGTCTCTTCGTCGCTTTCAACTTCAATGCGTTTACCGTTGTGCGAATATTGATACCAGTACAGCAGGATGCTGCCGAGGCTGGCGATCAGTTTGTCGGCGATATCGCGCGCTTCACTTTCCGGATGGCTTTCACGTTCAGGATGAACGCAGCCCAGCATGGATACGCCGGTACGCATCACGTCCATCGGATGGGTATGTGCAGGCAGGCTTTCCAAAACTTTGATCACACGGATAGGCAGGCCGCGCATGGATTTGAGCTTGGCTTTATAAGCGGCCAGCTCGAATTTGTTGGGCAGATGACCGTGAATCAGCAGGTGGGCGACTTCTTCAAACTCGCATTTTTGTGCCAAATCCAAGATATCGTAACCGCGATAGCTCAAATCGTTGCCGGTACGGCCAACGGTACACAATTCGGTATTACCGGCCGCAACTCCAGAAAGCGCAACGGATTTTTTAGGTTTGAAAGTCGGGGTTTGAGTAGTTTCAGTCATGGTATTTCTCCTTTGTATTTTTATGGGTTTTATTTTTCAGACGGCCGATGCGGATTTGTTGAAAGGCCGTCTGAAAGCAGTTACTTATTTTTGAAACAATTTATCCAGTTTTTGCTCGAAGGCATGATAATTCAGATGCTCGTACAGCTCGGCACGGGTTTGCATAGTGTCAACCACTGCGGCCTGAGTGCCATCACGCATAATCGCTTCATAAACATTCAGAGCGGCTTTGCTTGCTGCGCGGAACGATGACAGCGGATACAGCACCAGTGACACGCCGTTTTCAGCCAGCTCGCTTTGGGTATAAAGCGGAGTGGAACCAAACTCAGTAATGTTGGCCAATACAGGTACTTTCACTGCATCTGCAAATTGGCGGTACATTTTCAAATCGGTCATGGCTTCAGGGAAAATCATGTCCGCACCGGCTTCGACACAAGCCTGAGCTCGTTCGATAGCGGCATCCAAACCTTCTACCGCCAGCGCATCGGTACGCGCCATAATCACAAAGTTCTCATCAACGCGGGCATCGACGGCAGCTTTGATACGGTCGACCATTTCATCTTTAGATACAATGGCTTTGTTCGGACGGTGGCCGCAGCGTTTCTGCGCTACCTGATCTTCGATGTGAACCGCTGCAACACCAGCGCGTTCAAAGTTGCGAATGGTACGGGCAATATTGAATGCACCACCCCAACCCACATCGATGTCCACCAGCAAAGGCGTATCCACGTTGTCCGTAATGCGTCGTGCGTCAATCAGCACATCTTCCATTGTGGTAATGCCCAAATCAGGGATACCGCAAGAGCAAGCTGCAACGCCGCCGCCAGACAGGTAGATGGCTTTGAAACCGCTTTGGGTGGCCAATCGTGCAAAGTAAGCATTGACGCAACCGACGACGGCTAGTGGATTCGATTCTTTCACGGCTTGACGGAAACGCGCTCCGGCAGAGTGTTGACTCATCATATTTCTCCTTTATAGACTTTTTTCAGTATTAATCGGACGGCTCGGTTTTTTCACAACTTGAAACAAACCGTTTAAAAAGAAACAATCGTTCTAAAAACTGTTTTCAGACGGCCTGTAAAATTTCAATCATCAACCATCTAAAAAATTTAAAATCAATAAATACAAATAGTTATCAAAACCAATAAATACAATAAGGCTGAAGCTAAGGTGTGCGTTTTTTAATTTTTATTAATCAAAATATGAATTCGATTGGAGATACAGATATTTTAAAACCCGAAGCGTTCGTAGGAATGCGGAAACTGGATTCGGGTTGAGAGCCTTCAGACCGTCGGGACTGCCAATAAGCTGGCGGCGACGGGAGCGGCAGAGACGGGAGAAAATCTATAACAAGAGAGAGTGGTTTGATACAGATTCATGATGATGTTCCTTTGTAGTGCGATGTAGTTTTTATTTATGGAAACAAATTTAAAAAATAAAACCGGTCTTGTCAAACACTTTTTTCAAAAAAATTATAAAAAATTCAGTTATTAATAAACGATTTTTTTGCAACAAATGTAAAAAACGGACAGGCTGTACCACATCAAATCCTTATGTGGCCTAGCTTCTGTCCGTTTTGTACTTTTGACTGATAGTCAGAATGATTGTAAACAATCTATCTAAAAATAATTTATAATTGATTCATTTATAAAGAACTTTTAAATATGCCGCCTGAAAAAATTAAAATTTTTGCCTTTAAATTTTCAGACGGCCTTTGCCTGATGACTACTCTGCACTAAATGCCGTCTGAAAAGTCTGTTTGCCAATGGTAATGTCGACAGTGTAATCATGGCGGCCTTCGACGCAAAACGGCAAGCGGACTTGCACAGCCTGCCAACTTTGCGGCGATTGTTGCGTCAGGTTGTAGCGATTGAAGCCCATGTCCATGTTTTTCATACTGAAACTGATACTGACAGCGCCCGTATTCTTCGGCACATTCTCAACCACAATATCGAATGGCTCGTGTATATTGATGGAGGTCGCACGCACTTTTGAACCGTCAGGCAGGACGCAGCCTTGTGTCAGACTACATTCGACTACATTCGCTTTTGACTGTTTCCGCTGCCACCAATCCAGGAGCAGCAGTTTGGCCGCCGCAAACACAATCAGTAAAACAGCGGCAATCAGTAGTTTTTGATTTTTACTCATTTCAGACGGCCTCAATGTCATTATCGGTCAAAACAGCATGCACACCCATGCTCTGCCACTGTTCGCGATAAATGGAAACCATACTTTCTGGAGTAGCCGCAATCAACGGCATAGCCACGCCTTGCGCCAAAATATCGACAACTTGCTTGGCTGCCGCTTCATTTGCTACTTTCCATACGACAGCATCGGCATTTTGCACCTGCTGCCATTGTTCGGCGTTTTCAATGACTGGCCACACGCTGGGCGCTTCTATCGGCTTGCCTTGTTGCCAATCGGCAAAATCCAGCAATACGGCAGAGGCGGTTTGATGCTGAGCCGATAGATATGGCACAACATGATATTCGCCCATGCTGTTTCGACCGCTCAAGTCGCTTTTCAGACGGCCTTGAAGCTGGCGCGGAATAGATAGGGAGCGTAATAATGCGCTATTGGCAGGCAACATCGGCGCAACGGTAAAATCCCCTGCCTTTTGCCATGCCCATTTCTGCCCTTCCCTCGATTGGATTTCACCTGCCCATTGGTCGGCTTCCACCCATAAAAAATGCAGGCGTACATGTGCGTGTTCGTAGGAATGGACTTTCGTCAGCCACGGCGTAGCGGCAAGGATACGGATGCCGAGTTCTTCTTCAAACTCGCGTTGCAAGGCTTGAAAATCGCTTTCGCCTGCCTCAACCTTGCCTCCGGCAAATTCCCAATAGCCGGCATACGGTTTGCCCTCTGGGCGGGAACTGAGCAGGTAGCAGCCGTTTTGGTCGAGCAAAATTCCGGCAACCACTTGTACCAATGGACGTGTGTCTTCAGTCATCATGAGATTATTCTTATATACGGCAGGCAGTGACACCTGCCGATTTATGCGTAAAAAAACGATGTCGGGCCTATACGCCCGACCTTCAACAAATACCTAACCCTTCAGGCCGTCTGAAAAGGATGCTCTATTTCAGAATACTTGAATCCTGCCTTATTTTTCCGCAATGACAAAAGCCATGACGGTATCTTCTTCATCGCTCATACTGAGATGGCAGCTTCGGATACCCTGTTCCTCCAGCCATTTAGTCAAAGCCGGTGCAAAAAACAATTCAGGTTTGCCCAATGCGTCATGTCCGACACCAATGTTGCGGAAAGACACCACGCCGCGTATGCCCGTACCGACGGCTTTGGCAAAAGCCTCTTTGGCAGCAAAGCGTTTGGCAAGATAGTTGACCGGTTTGCCTGCCTGCGGAAATTCCAACAGCTCTTCCGGGCTGAGAATGCGTTGCGCAAATGCCAGTCCGAATTTTTTGTTCAGGCGGATAATGCGTTTGAGGGAAACAATGTCTGTACCGATTCCGTAAATCATGGGTCTGCTCCTTGTTTAAATAGTCAGGCCGTCTGAAAGTGTGAATACCGGCCAAAGCAAATCGACTTAGCCGGTATAGCTGATACTGATGCCGTTAAGGCAGCATTCTGGCTCTGAACATGACTTCCTTCATTTGGCGGACTGCTTCTGGCAGGCCGAGGAAGAGTGCTTGGGAAATCAGCGAATGGCCGATGTTCAACTCGCGGATGGCGAGGATTTGAGCAATCGGCGTAACATTGTGAATGGTCAGGCCGTGTCCGGCATTGACGACCAAACCCAAATCGCTGGCGTAATGCGCGCCGTTTTGAATGCGCTCGAATTGTTTCATTTGCTCGGCATGGCTGTGCGCATCGGCATATGCGCCGGTGTGCAATTCAATAACGGGGGCACCGACATCATAAGCGGCTTGGATTTGCGCGTTGTCGGCATCGATAAACAAGGACACGCGGATGCCTGCGTCGGTCAGGATTTTGGTGAATTTGGCCACTTTATCCTGTTGCGCCAATACATCCAAACCGCCTTCAGTGGTCACTTCTTGACGTTTTTCAGGCACGAGGCACACATCTTCAGGCATGACGTTGAGCGCGTTTTCCAACATTTCTTCCGTCAGCGCCATTTCCAAATTCAGGCGCGTGCGGATGGCGTTTTTAACGGCGAACACGTCCGCATCTTTAATATGGCGGCGGTCTTCACGCAAGTGCATGGTAATTAAATCTGCGCCATGGGTTTCCGCAATCAGCGCCGCTTCGACAGGGCTGGGATAAATCGTACCGCGCGCATTGCGGACGGTGGCAATATGGTCGATGTTTACGCCTAACAACATAATAATGTCCTTTCATTAAGGTTTCAGACGGCCTGAGTCATTACCTATCAAAGGCCGTCTGAAAAAAATTCAACTGCCCAAGCCAAACTGCTGCAACTGCTGCAAAACCTGCCGAGACTTGATGCCCTCAGGCAGAAGGTTGTCAATCAAAAGCCGCGTTACTTTCAAAGCCTGCCCCAGACTTTCCTGATGAACGAAACTGCCTTCCCTCAAATCGATTAAAGTCGCGCCCAATACGGCAACGCCTTTATTGAGCGCATGGAAACGGTCGGCCTCTGCCAAGGGCACCACGGCCTCTTCCGGTGTAAGCCAATAAGTTTCTTCGCCGTTGATTTCATTGTCGTTGCCGTCATGGAACAAATCGGGGGCAAAGCCCAAACGTGTCAGCAGCGACCATTCAAAACGGCGCAAAGCGGCAATATGGTTGGCCTCGCAACAAATGGTTTTCATGGTTTCCGCCAAAACATCGTAAAGCTCGGGTAACGGATCTTCGCGGACGGTCAACTTCAGCATCAACTCGTTCACATACAATCCGCTGAACAAAGCCCTGCCCTGCGGCTGAGGCCACCCGCCTATCCATTCGGCGCGATGCAGGGTCTTCAACTCTTGCGAACCATACCAAGACGCGCTCACCGGCACAAACGGCACCAACACGCCGCGCAATTCGCTCTGACGTTTACGCGCACTTCTTGCCAACAAAGCCACCCGTCCATAACGGCGGCTGAAAGCCTCCACCCACAAGCTGCTCTCGCGCCACGGGGCGGAAGCAAGCAGAAAGATAGGTTCGTGGTTGATGCGGTTTGGTTGCGCCATAAAGGTTTGGAAAGATAAAGATTGTGTCGATTATAACGGAAAATCGATGCAAAAAGGCCGTCTGAAAGTCTACCTTCTATAAAGGCCGTCTGAAAACCTTTATAATCCGTTTTGAATGAATAACCGACCTTCCTGTGTTTATGCCGAAATTCCCTTTTAAATCCACCCTTTCCCTGCTCTCCGCAGCCCTATTATCCGCCTGCTCGCTGGTGAAATATCAGCCTCTTGCTGGCATTGATACGGTCGACCTGCAACGTGGCTACCGCTTTGAAACCAGCCAGCTTCAGCGCAACAACGAAGACGATACGCTTATTGTATTGATGTTCTCCGGCGGCGGTACGCGCGCGTCAGCCTTAGGTTATGGCGTGTTGGAGCAGCTTCATAAGCAACAGATTACCATCGGCGGCAAAAAACAATCTTTGATGTCGAATGTCGATGTGGTGGTCGGCGTATCCGGCGGCTCGGTTTTGGCAGCTTATTTTGCACTCAAGGGCGAAGAAACCATTCCTTTGTTTTATAAACGTTTCCTACACCAAAACTTCCAACGCCAAGTCGTCAAACAGGCATTCTCCATGTCCAATCTGCCCCGACTGGCCTCGCCTGAATATAGACGCGGCGATCTGTTGCAGGAGCAGTTTGAAAACTACCTTTTCGGCAAAACCACTTTCCGCGATTTGGAAAAAAATGCCAAGGGCCCGTTTGCAATCATTTCCGCCACCGATATGGGCATAGGCGAGCGTTTCAATTTCACGCAGGAATATTTCGACCCGATGTGTATCGACTTGGGCGACTTGCGACTTGCCCGCGCCGTTGCTGCGTCAAGCTCCGTGCCTATGGTGTTCGCACCGATTACGCTCAATAACAACGGCGGCCATTGCCAATACACGCCGCCGCTGCAACTTGTCTCCGACAGCGAAGCCGGTAAAAGACAGCTGCAAACCCGAAAAGAATTTTTTGAGCGTTTCCAAAAATACAGCAACAGCAAAAACCGCCCCTACATCCACCTGATAGACGGCGGCCTGACCGACAATCTGGGCATGCGCAGCCTTTTGGATATGACGGAAATGTATCCGGAAAAAATTCTGACGCATAAAATCAAACAAAACAAAATCCGCCATATTGTCGTCATCAACGTCAATGCCCAAAACGAAGTCAGCAGCAATTTGGATAAAAGCGCGGCCGTACCCGGCTTCCGCGATGTTGTTTCCGCCATCGTGAATATCCCGATCGACCAACATTCGCAAGAGTCTTTGCGCCGCTTCAGGGCCTTTGTCGATCAATGGAACAAAGACAAGCAGAATGAAAACATCTATTTCTCTTTCGTCAGCCTGAATCTCAAAGACCTTCCGCCATCCCGGCTGAGGGACAAGGTATTGAATATCCCGACCAGTTTCTATCTGCCGCCGGAAGACGTGGACAACCTGCGCACCGCCGCCGCCGAGCTGATGAAACAGTCGCTGGACTATCGCAACCTGCTGGCAGAATTCGGAGCGCACCCCAATCCAGACACCATCTTCGCAGCCCCGCCTCCGGATGCACAAGAGTTCAAACCATTGAACGAAAAGAAAAAGCAGTAGTAAACTGTTCCATTAAAGTGCGGCTCTGTTAAAATATATGCTTCATTTTATATTTCAGACGGCCTCAATACCCAAGGCCGTCTGAAACACTTAACAATAAATAGAATCCAACCATGACCAAATTAAACACTCCCATCGTTACCGACATTGACCGCCCCATCCTCGTTCCGCCCGGAGGCCATAAAAAAGTCCTGCTGCATTCCTGCTGCGCCCCATGTTCCGGCGAAGTGATGGAAGCCATGCTTGCCAGCGGCATCGACTACACCATTTATTTTTACAACCCCAATATCCATCCGCACAAAGAATATATGTTGCGCAAAGAAGAAAACATGCGCTTTGCAGACAAATTCGGCATCCCTTTTGTCGATAAAGACGACGACTACGAAAACGACCGCAAAGAATGGTTCGCCAAAGCCAAAGGCATGGAATTTGAACCCGAACGCGGTATCCGCTGCACCATGTGTTTCGACATGCGTTTTGAAAAAGCGGCGCAATACGCCCATGAAAACGGCTTTCATGTTTTCACCAGCTCACTGGGCATTTCACGCTGGAAAGATATGAAACAGATTAACGGCTGCGGCCATCGCGCTGCCGAGCCGTACGATGACTTGGTTTATTGGGATTTCAACTGGCGCAAAGGCGGAGGCAGCGCACGCATGATAGAAATCAGCAAGCGCGAGCATTTCTACCAACAAGAATACTGCGGTTGCGCCTACTCCCTGCGCGATTCCAATGCTCACCGCAAATCGCAAGGCCGCATCCCCATCAAGCTGGGCGTATTGTATTACGGTGATGAATCTACCCAATACGAGCCTCAAGCCGAAAACAAAATCATTGTTGAGAAATAAATATCAAAGGCCGTCTGAAACATTCAGACGGCCTTTGTTTAAATAAGATGATTAACGGCGGCTGAATTTGCCGTGATCAAAATCATCAAATGCCTGATAAGCAGCTTGGCATTGAATTTTTTGCTCAGCATAAGGCAAACCGCGGAACGCTTTTGCCGCTTTTCGGTTTTCCCTCAATTCAGCCTTGTTACCTTTGTAGCGATACCAAGCGGCACGGCGCTCAAGGTATCTCTTACAAGCAGGATGCAATTTGTTTTTCTTCGCTGGCTGGTGTTTGCTCACATGATGGCCATGCGGTTTGGCCACCACTTCGGCAGAATAAGTACCAAAGCTCAATACGGCAACCACTGCCATTGCAGAACCTAAAGTTTTCAGTGTCAACATGATTCGCTCCCAATTCAGGTTGGATAGTCATCCCATTATATGCCTCGCCTAATAAATCGACAAACTTCTCAATATGTTTCATGATAAATGAGTGTAAGCAATTACAGCACTATCCTTCTTGCTTTGCAAAATTTAACACACTTTCCATGCAGACAGAAGCCGAATATAAATTTCTTTATTTCATAAGCCTCTAGCCAATGTTTGAACAAATGTGATGCAAATGCAAAAAAATATCAAATCGCCACAAAGCCACATAAAATCTGGTTTAGGCCTCCTATCCCCTAATCCACACCCCGAAAAAAGCGCATTGTCAAGTCTAGTTAAACAAAGAAAAATACATTATATTGTGCCGTTCAAAGCAATCACATACCGTATCTTGTGTTTTTTAATGGGAAGACTGAACAATGAATGCAGCAACGAATATTAAAGTAACCAAACGCGACGGACGCTTGGAAAATATCGATTTAGACAAAATCCACCGTGTTGTTACTTGGGCGGCAGAAGGCTTACAAAACGTCTCCGTATCGCAAGTCGAGCTCAAATCTCATATTCAGTTTTACAACGGTATCCGTACCGACGACATCCATGAGACCATCATCAAGGCCGCGGCCGACCTGATCTCACAAGATACGCCCGATTATCAATATCTGGCTGCCCGTCTCGCCATTTTCCATCTGCGCAAAATCGCTTATGGCGAATTCGAACCACCTCACCTCTATGATCACGTTAAAAAACTGACCGAGGCAGGCAAATACGACCGCCACATCATCGCAGATTACAGTCGCGAAGAATTCGACGAGCTGAATGCCTATATCGACCACAGCCGCGATATGACTTTCTCTTATGCTGCCGTAAAACAGCTGGAAGGCAAATATCTGGTGCAGAACCGCGTTACCCGCCAGATTTATGAAACGCCGCAGTTCTTATACATTTTGGTAGCGATGTGCCTCTTCAGCAAATACCCGAAAGAGACCCGTTTGGACTACGTCAAACGTTTTTACGACGCCGTTTCTACGTTTAAAGTATCACTGCCAACCCCGATTATGAGCGGCGTGCGCACGCCTACGCGCCAATTCTCAAGCTGCGTATTGATTGAATGCGACGACAGTCTGGATTCCATCAACGCCACCACCAGCGCGATTGTGAAATACGTTTCCCAACGCGCGGGCATCGGCATCAACGCCGGACGTATCCGCGGCTTGGGCAGCGAAATCCGCGGCGGCGAAGCGCAACATACCGGCTGCATTCCGTTTTTCAAAATGTTCCAAGCGGCCGTTAAATCTTGCTCACAAGGCGGCGTACGCGGCGGCGCGGCAACCTTGTTCTACCCATTGTGGCACATCGAAGCCGAAAGCCTGTTGGTATTGAAAAACAACCGCGGCGTAGAAGACAACCGTATCCGCCAATTGGACTACGGCGTACAAATCAACCGCCTGCTGTACACCCGTTTGATTAAAGGCGGCAACATTACCCTGTTCTCGCCAAATGAAGTTCCGGGTTTGTATGATGCCTTCTTCGCCGATCAAGACGAATTCGAGCGCCTCTACACTCAATACGAGCAAGATCCAAACATCCGCAAACGTACTTTGCCGGCAACAGAATTGTTCTCAACCCTGATGCAAGAACGCGCCGGTACCGGTCGTATCTACATCCAAAACGTTGACCACTGCAACACGCACAGCCCGTTTGATCCGCGCGTTGCGCCTGTTCATCAGTCCAACTTGTGCATGGAAATCGCCCTGCCGACCAAACCGCTGGACAACATCAACGACGCAGAAGGCGAAATTGCCTTGTGTACCCTGTCCGCCTTCAACTTGGGTGCATTGAACAACTTGGACGAACTGGAAGAGCTTGCCGATTTGACCGTACGCGCACTTGATGCCCTGTTGGATTATCAAGACTATCCGGTTGCAGCCGCACGCACCGCAACCATGAACCGCCGCACACTCGGCATCGGCGTCATCAACTACGCCTACTATCTGGCGAAAAACGGCGTACGTTACAGCGACGACTCCGCCCTCGGCCTGACCCACCGCACCTTTGAAGCCATGCAGTATTACCTGCTCAAAGCATCGGTAAACCTTGCCAAAGAATACGGCGCATGCCCGCTGTTCAACCAAACCGTTTATTCGCAAGGCAAACTGCCTATCGACACCTACAAAAAAGACTTGGACGCCGTGTGCAACGAGCCTTTGCACTACGACTGGGAAAGCCTGCGCGCCGACATCGTCAAATACGGTCTGCGCAACTCTACCCTGACCGCACTCATGCCGTCTGAAACCAGCTCGCAAATTGCCAACGCCACCAACGGCATCGAGCCTCCACGCGGATTGGTAACGGTCAAAGCATCGAAAGACGGTATTTTGAAACAAGTCGTACCGGAATTTGAAACCCTGAAAGATGCCTACGAAACCCTGTGGCAGCTTCCCGGCAACGAAGGCTACCTGAAACTCGTCGGCGTAATGCAAAAATTCGTTGATCAATCGATTTCCGCCAATACCGCCTACGACCCGAACAAATTTGAAGGCAGCAAAGTTTCCATGAAACAAATGCTGAAAGACCTGCTGACCGCCTATAAATACGGCGTCAAAACCCTGTACTACCACAATACCCGCGACGGCGCAGATGATACGCAGACTGATATTCAGGATGACGGTTGTGCAGGTGGGGCTTGTAAGATTTAAAACAGGTTGATTTTTGAAATATATCCAAGGCTTCTAGATAGTAGAAGGCTTTAAGGATTTTCTTAAATTAGTACCTACTACTATATGAAGCTAAGTTGTTATTTTCCAGAAAAGGAAAAGTATGGATACCATTGGGTTATTCTTAGCTGAATATAAACTTTATATATTTATTAGTGTTCTTTCAGTCTTCGCTATTTTAGCATGGCGATTTATTGATAAAATTCAACATGTTTCATATGGTGAATTAAAAATTAATAGAAAAGTCGACTAATTTTTAAAAAGAGAGACGTTATGTCCTGCGAACACCTAACTATGTCATACAGCACCTTTTCCAAGACCAAAAACGACGCGTTGAAAGAGCCGATGTTTTTTGGTCAGCCGGTAAATGTCGCTCGTTATGACCAGCAGAAATACGAAGTATTTGAGAAACTGATTGAAAAGCAACTGTCGTTTTTCTGGCGGCCGGAAGAAATCGACGTGTCGCGCGACCGTATTGACTACGCCAATCTGCCTGAACACGAAAAACATATTTTCATCAGCAATCTGAAATACCAAACCCTGCTCGATTCGATCCAAGGCCGCAGCCCGAATGTTGCGTTCTTACCTTTAGTATCGATTCCCGAGCTGGAAACGTGGATTGAAACGTGGAGCTTCAGCGAAACCATCCACTCGCGCAGCTATACCCACATCATCCGCAATATCGTGAATGATCCGTCAGTCGTGTTTGATGATATTGTGCAAAACAAATACATCATCGCCCGTGCGGAAGACATTGCCTGCTATTACGATGATTTGATTGAATACACCCAATATTACAATCTGTTGGGCGAAGGTTCGCACAATATCGGCGGCAAACTTGTTACCGTATCTTTGCGTGAGTTGAAGAAAAAGCTCTATCTCTGCCTGATGTGCGTCAACGTGTTGGAAGCCATCCGCTTCTACGTTTCATTCGCCTGCTCATTTGCCTTTGCTGAGCGCGAATTGATGGAAGGCAACGCTAAAATCATCAAACTGATTGCCCGTGACGAAGCCCTGCACCTGACCAGCACCCAGCATATGCTCAACCTGATGCGCGCTGGTGCCGATGATCCTGAAATGGCTGAAATTGCGAATGAATTGCAGGACGAATGCTTCAACCTCTTCAAAAAAGCAGCCGAGCAGGAAAAAGAATGGGCGGCCTATCTGTTTAAAGACGGTTCGATGATTGGTCTGAACAAGGAAATTCTGGCTCAATACGTTGAATACATTACCAATCTGCGTATGCAGGCGGTTGGCCTTCCAGCCGGATTTGAGGGTGCGACCCAAAACCCGATTCCTTGGATTAACGCATGGCTGTCTTCTGACAATGTACAGGTTGCGCCGCAGGAAGTGGAAATTTCCTCTTACCTGATTGGTCAGATTGATTCGGAAGTCAATGCCGACGATTTAGGCGATTTCGAGCTGTAATCGAACATTCGGTTTTATGATCAAGGCCGTCTGAACGGTGTGGCAGAAATCTTTGATTTCGTCTTTACACCGTTTCAGACGGCCTTTCCAATCCAAACAAATCATATGGCACTCATCAGCACACACGACAAAACCTTCCAACTCCAACAAGGCGAAACCTTATTGGAGGGCTTGGAGCGCACCGGACACGAGGTTGAATACCAATGTCGCAGCGGCTATTGCGGTTCATGCCGGGTCAAAATCTTGGATGGGAAAGTCTCTTATGATAATTTTCCGCTCGCTTTTGTCGCGCCCGGAGAAATTTTGCCGTGCTGCTGTCGGGTTACCGAAGACATCAAGCTTGATTGTCGGGAGCGAATTAAAGAGCCGGATTTATTTGATGTCGATTTATTTGAAGACAAATAAAAAATGCCGTCTGAACATTGCGGTCGAAATCTTTGATTTCATTTCCACCATTCAGACGGCATTTTGTATGGTCAAGCTTATTTACGTTCGCCAATCGGCAAAACAGTACGGCCGAAAGATTCGTTGATGACCTCTGCCGCTGCCAAGTAGAACGCACCAAGTGCAGTTACCAAGCCTAAGCAACCGCCGATATGGACGATGCTATGATTTTCCATACCATCGCCAATACCCAGGGCAAAGAAAGTCAGTGTCAAGAAAAAGAAAATACCGCTCAATACTTTAGGCTTAGTCAAGGTGGCCACAAACATCATCAGCGAAAACATACCCCATGCGCAAAGATACCAGCCGATAAATGCCGGGGCTGTTTCACCTTTAAAAAAGATGGTAAACAAAGCCCATGTCCACCAGAAGGCGCCATAGCTGATAAAAGCGGTAAAGCCAAACGTATTGCCTTTCTTGAATTCAAACATACCGGCAATAACTTGGGCGATACCACCAAAGGCGAGAGCCATGCCCAAAACTAAGCCGACACCCTCTTGAGCAGTAAAAAAGCCGCCGTTAATCAGACTAAGCAGCCAAGTTGTCAATGCAAAGCCGCACAAGCCGACAGGACCGGGGTTCGCCAGATTTTCTTTAGTAGTAGTCATTTTATTTCTCCTCTAGTTATTAGAAATTGGAAACCTATTGTTACCTATTTTATTTAAAATTAAAAGAAATAAATTTAAAAAAATCAGGCCGTCTGAAAAATATTTTTCAGACGGCCTTGAATATTAATAATTAAACTATCCCAAAATTGCCAAGATTTTCCTCAATTCGTTGGCATCAATTTGGCCGGGAGCCGACGTTTTTTGTGCTGCACCAAAGGTAACGGCCGAGCCGAAAGCCGAACCGGCCAAGCGGCTGATGGCTCCGGTTTTACCCATGGACATAGTAATAATCGGGTGGTTGATAATTTGTGAAACATCATATGTTGCCTGCAATAAAGTCAATACATCTTGCGGCGATTGCGGAATGACGGCAATTTTGCAGATATCCGCGCCCCACTCGGCCATTGTTTTCAGACGGCCTGTAATGTCTGCTAAAGACGGCGTGGCTTGGAAATCGTGATTGCAAAGCAAGGCGGCAGCTTGATATTTATGCGCCAAAGCCATGGTTTGTTTTACGCCGCTTTCCTCGGCAAAAAGCTCAATGTCGATAATATCGGCTTGTTTGGAACGGATGATTTTTTCCAATAATTCAAAATAATAGTCGTCAGAACAAGGCGTATTGCCGCCCTCTTGCGCCCTTCTAAACGTAAACAGTAAAGGCTTGTCAAGAAAAGCCTGTCGGACAATGCCTAATTGTTCGGTAATAAAATCGGCATCAAGCGCTTTTTCGAAAAAATCCGCACGAAATTCAATGATGTCAAAAGCCGTCTCTTTCAATACGCGCAAAGCCTGCTCCAATTCCTGCGTATTGGCGGCCACCAGTGGCACGGCAATTTTAGGCAGACCTTTGCCGATCTCGATATTTTTAATGATGACAGGTTTCATATTGTTCCTTTTTGCTCTTCAAGCCAATCAGTGCAGATGCTCGTAAATGGTTTCCGCCAATGCTTTGCTGATGCCTTCAACTTTTTCCAAGTCCTCGCGGCTGGCCGCAATCACGCCGCGCAAACCGCCGAATCGGGTGAGCAATGCTTGGCGGCGTTTGCTGCCGATACCGGGGATTTCGCTGAGTGAGGAAGTAACGCGTGCTTTGTCGCGTTTTTTGCGGTGGCCTGTGATGGCAAAGCGGTGCGACTCATCGCGTACGGTTTGCAATAAATGCAAGGCCGGGCTGTTGGGCGGCAGGCGGAAGACTTCGCCGGTAAAAGGCAGTATGAGTTCTTCCATGCCGGCTTTGCGCTCGGGGCCTTTGGCGATACCGACCAAAGGTATATGCAGCCCAAGTTCTTCCCATACCGATACGGCTACGCCGATTTGCCCTTTGCCGCCGTCAATCAACACGACATCCGGCCATTTGACGACCTCGCCATTGGCTTTGGCTTCCTGCATTTTGCCGTAACGGCGCGTCAGGACTTCGCGCATGGCGGCGTAGTCGTCGCCAGGCTTGGCGGTCGTGATGTTGTAGCGGCGGTATTGCGAAGGCTGGATGTTTTGCTCATCGTACACAACACAAGACGCAATAGTAGCCTCGCCTTGTGTGTGGCTGATATCGAAACATTCAAGGCGGTTGAGGCCGTCTGAATCCATGCCGAGGATTTTGGTCAGTTCATCAATGCGGTGTTGCTGGCTGCTTTGTTGCAGGCGGCGTTGTGCAATCGCCATTTGTGCATTTTGTTCCGCCATTTTCAACCAGACTTTGCGTTCGCCTATGGTTTTGGTGACAAACTGCATCTGCTTGCCGTGTTCGCCCTCCAAAGCCTCTTTCAGCGCATCGGGAACGGGAAAGTTGCTGATAATGATGTCGGGTTTGCTTTTACCCAAATAATGTTGGGCGACAAAGGCTTCGGCGTAATCTTGTCCGTTTGGCTCGGGATCGTTTTTGGTGTCGGGGAAAAAGCTTTTGTCGCCTACATGCCGTCCGCCGCGGATGCTGACCCAGTGTACGCAAACCAGGCCGTCTGAAACCGCCAGCGCGAGCAAATCGATATCGTTGGGATTGTTCGGATTTTTGCTGTCGATAAACTGATTACTCTGCATGATGCCGAGTGCTTGAATTTGATCGCGGTAACGGGCGGCTTCTTCAAATTGCAGATTAGCGGCAGCGGTTTGCATTTTGTGTTGCAAGGTGCGCGTCAGTTCGTCGGTTTTACCATTGAGAAAAGTCGCGGCCTCGCGCACGCTGTCACGATAATCTTCTTCGCTGATGTGGCCGACACAGGGCGCGGTGCAGCGTTTGATTTGGTACAGCAGACAAGGACGGTCGCGATGCTCGAATACGCTGTCTTCACAGGTACGCAGCATAAAGACTTTTTGCAACACTTGAATGCTGTCGCGCACGGCATTGCTGTTGGGATACGGGCCGAAATATTGATTGGGCTTTTTCAGCGTGCCGCGGTAATACGCCATTTGCGGATATTGATGGCCGCTGAGCATCAAATAAGGATAGCTTTTGTCATCGCGGAAAAGGATATTGTATTTCGGCGACAAGGCTTTGATAAAGTTGTTTTCGAGAATCAGCGCTTCGGCTTCGGAACGCGTGATGGTGGTTTCGATATGGTGAACCTGTTTTACCATCAATGCGATGCGCGGCGAATGGTCGTTTTTTTGGAAATAGCTGGAAACGCGCCGCTTGAGATTGACCGCTTTGCCGACATACAAAACATTGTTGTCTTCGTCAAAAAAACGGTACACGCCCGGCAGATTGGGCAGATTTTTCAGAAAAAGAGGTAAATCGAACGGTTCGGTTGCGCTCACGGGGATTTTCTTTTGGAATAAGCAGGCCGTCTGAAAACTTTTCAGACGGCCTTTTTCATTGACGTTTAAGATTCTTGAGACGGAGTATCTTCAGCTTCTACCACTTGGTTTTCAACTGCATCGCTTTCTAAAGCGGCTTCATCTTCAGCCTCTTCGGCCACACGCTCCAAGCTGACTAGAGTTTCACCTTCGTCCAGATTAATCAGGCGGACACCTGCGGCAGCACGGCCGGTCTCGCGAATCTGCTCAACTTTGGTACGAATCAGGACGCCGCCACTGGTAATCAGCATCAGGTCGTCGGTTTCACTGACCAAAGTTGCGGCAACCAAATCGCCGTTGCGCTCGCCGGTATTGATAGCGATATTGCCTTGGCCGCCTTTGTTTTTACGGCTGTAATCGGCAATTGGGGTGCGTTTGCCATAGCCGTTGGCGGTAGCAGTCAATACTTGCCAAATCGCTTTGCTCGGCTTCAGGAGCGAAGGTAATCAGGCTGACAATCTTGCCATCGGCCGGCAGGCGCATACCGCGCAAACCGCCGCTACCGCGACCGGACGGACGGACACCGTGTTTGCCGCTTGGCAATGCGTTTTCGGCATTTTCATCATCCAGGCCGTCTGAATCTTCGTTTTCGGTTTCGATATCGGCATCTTCTACTTCATCGTTACCGGATTTTTCCCAAAATTCGTTAAAGCGGATGGCCTTGCCCAAGTTGGAGAACAACATAATGTCGTCCGCACCACCAGTTTGCGCTGCACCGACCAAGTAATCGCCTTCTTTAAGCGCGATGGCTTTAATACCTTGGCTGCGGACGTTTTTAAACGCAGACAGCTGGACTTTTTTCACCATGCCTTGTGCGGTGGCGAAGAAGACGTATTGGTCTTCGGGGAATTCGCGGACGGCCAAGATGGCGCTGACTTTTTCGCCTTCTTCCAATTGGATAACGTTGTTAATCGGACGACCGCGGCTATTACGGCCACCTTCCGGCAGTTTGTACACTTTAATCCAATGGCACTTGCCCAAATTGGTAAAGCACATCAAATAATCATGCGTATTGGCAACAAACAGGGTTTCGATAAAGTCTTCGTCTTTGGTTGCCGCTGCCTGTTTGCCGCGGCCGCCGCGACGCTGCGCCTGATAATCGGTAGTCGGCTGGGTTTTGATGTAGCCGCCATGAGTCAGGGTAACGACCATTTCGCGTTGCGGAATCAGGTCTTCATCGGCGATATCGCCGCCAAACGGATTGATTTCGCTGCGACGCTCATCGCCAAAGTTGGCTTTGATGTCTGCCAATTCTTCGCGGATGATTTGGGTAACGCGCTCAGGTTTGGAAAGAATATCCACGAAATCAATGATTTTGCTCATCAGGTTTTTATATTCGCCGACAATTTCTTCCTGATCGAGACCGGTCAGGTTACGCAAGCTCATGCGCAAAATGGCATCGGCTTGCAATTCGCTCAGATAATAGCCTTGGCTGTGCAGACCCAAATTCTCTGGCAAGCCTTCAGGGCGCATCATATGCAGGTCTAAATCCGTGCGGCTGAGCATGTCTTCAACCAAGCTGCTGCGCCATGGGCGGGACAGCAGTTTTTCTTTGGCTTCCGGCGCATTGGCAGATTCTTTGATCAGACGGATGATTTCGTCGATATTGGACAAAGCAACTGCTTTACCTTCGGCAATATGGCCTTCATGACGCGCTTTTTTCAGGCGGAACAAAGTACGACGGGTAACGACTTCGCGACGGTGGCGCAGGAACTCGGACAGGATTTGTTTCAAGTTCAGCAAACGCGGCTGGCCGTCAACCAAGGCCACCATGTTGATACCGAAGCTGTCTTGCAGCTGGGT
Organism: Neisseria sp. HMSC15G01; assembly: GCF_001808255.1. Classification (NCBI taxonomy): domain Bacteria; kingdom Pseudomonadati; phylum Pseudomonadota; class Betaproteobacteria; order Neisseriales; family Neisseriaceae; genus Neisseria; species Neisseria sp. HMSC15G01. The sequence continues at coordinate 203,778 of NZ_KV792697.1, read as the reverse complement.
CAGTTTGTAGAGTTGGTTCAAAACGACTTCGGCATTTTCATTGCGTTTCAATTCAATCACGACACGCATACCGGATTTATCGGACTCGTCGCGCAAGTCGGATACGCCTTCCAACGTTTTTTCGCGTACCAACTCGCCGATTTTCTCAACCAGCTTGGCTTTGTTTACTTGATATGGGATTTCATCGATAACGATGGCTTCGCGTTCGCCGTTTTTACCGATAGGCTCGATATGGGTTTTACCGCGCATCACTACACGGCCGCGGCCGGTTTTATAGCCTTCGCGCACGCCACTCAAGCCGTAAATAGTTGCGCCAGTTGGGAAATCGGGCGCTTGGATAATGTTGATCAGCTCGTCGATTTCAGTTTCAGGCTCGTCCAACAAACGCAGGCAGGCATTGATGGTATCGCCCAAATTGTGCGGCGGGATATTGGTTGCCATACCGACGGCAATACCGGACGAACCATTGACTAACAGCGCTGGGAAACGGGTCGGCAACACCAGCGGCTCATGTTCGCTGCCGTCATAGTTGGGGCCGAAGTTGACGGTTTCTTCTTCAATATCCGCCAGCATTTCATGGGAAATTTTTTCCATGCGGATTTCGGTATAACGCATGGCTGCTGCAGCCAAGCCGTCGACAGAACCAAAGTTGCCCTGACCGTCAATCAGCACATAACGCATGGAGAAGTCTTGTGCCATGCGGACGATTGTGTCGTAAACGGCTGTATCGCCGTGAGGGTGGTATTTACCGATGACGTCGCCGACGATACGCGCCGATTTTTTATAGGCGGAATTCCAGTTATTTTTCAACTCGTGCATCGCGTACAACACGCGGCGGTGTACCGGCTTGAGACCGTCACGGACATCCGGCAGGGCTCGTCCCACAATCACGCTCATGGCGTAATCGAGGTAGCTCTTGCGCATTTCGTCTTCAAGGCTGACAGGCAGGGTTTCAAGTGCAAATTTATGGTCGTTGCGGATGGTTGCGTCGGTCATGATTATCTGTAATTTCGTATGGCAAAAATCTTGTTGATTCTACCACAAAACAAGCGGTTTATGGCTTTTGCGTGAAGGCCGTCTGAAACAGGATTTCAGACGGCCTTCGTTATTTAATAAATTCAATTTAGTTGCTGCAAGAATCTTCATCGGAAGCCTGCAAGCTCAATGCTTTGCGCTTTTTAGCCTTTTCATAACGGCAACGTTGGCGCGGTGTATTGATTTCCAAAGGTGGCACGGCAACCGGCTTGCCGTCTTCTACGGCAACCATGGTGAAGTAGCAGCTGTTGGTATGGCGCACTTCACCGGTGCGGATGTTTTGCGCTTCTACACGGATGCCAACTTCCATAGAAGTGCGGCCGGTGTAGTTAATGCTGGCGTAAAAGGTTACCAGTTCGCCGACATGGATAGGCTCTTTAAACAAAACTTTATCGACAGACAAGGTAACGCAGTAGTTGCCGCTGTATCGGCTGGCACAGGAATAAGCGACTTGGTCGAGCAAGCGCAATAATTCGCCACCGTGGACGTTGCCGCTGAAGTTTGCCGTATCCGGCATCATCAGCTCGGACATGATGAGTTCGTGAGAAGGAAGTTGGCGTGCTTGTTCCATGGTTTGACCTCTTGAAGTGGTTTGTTTTTAAGGCCGCCTGTTATTTCAGACGGCATGTTTTGTAGGAATTTTGATTCTACCGTTTTTGAGTGGAAAAATTCAATCTGCCACACCTGATCATAACCATTTTCTACGCGAAAAGAAAATCAGCAGTCCGATGATGATGCACAGCATCACACCCAAAACCATGAAATAGCCGTAATGCCAATGCAGCTCGGGCATATTGTCGAAGTTCATGCCGTAGATACCGGTGATGACGGTCAGCGGCATAAAGATGATGGTGATAACCGTCAACACGCGCATTTGCTGGTTCATGCGGTTGGATTGGAAGGAAAGGTAAATGTCCATCATGCTCAACACCATATCACGCGAGGCATCAAGCGATTCGATAAGCTGCATATTGTGGTCGTACACATCGCGCAGATAGACGGTCGATTCGCCTTTGAAAATGGCAAAATCGCCGCGTACGGCCAGTTGGTAGAACACGTCGCGCAATGGCAAAAGCGTGCGCCGCAGACGGACGGCATCGCGCTTGAGGCGGTGAATCTTACTGAGAATATCGCTGTTTTCATTTTTAAACAGGGACTTGTCTATCGCTTCGACACGGTTGTTGTACGACTCCAAAACGATGAAATAGTCGTCCACAATACGGTCAAGCAGACAATACGCCAGAAACGCCGTGTTTTTGTTCAAAATATTGTGCGGATTTTCGTGCATCTGCCGGCGCAGATGACTGAACAAGCCCAACGGTTTTTGTTGGAAAGACAACACAAAATCTTTGCCGATAATCACATACACTTGGTCGGAATGGAGCTTGCCTGTAGTTGTGTAATGGTAAACCTGTGCGGCAGTAAAAACATAGCTGCCGTAGTCTTCAATTTTCGGACGTTGCTTGCGGCTGAGAATATCTTCAATAACCAGCTCATGGATGCCGTAAGGCTCAAGCGCATGTTTGAGCAAGGCAACATCATTGATGCCGACAAAATGCAGCCAGTTGATTTGGCCTTCTTGCGGACGGGTAATATCAGGCAAGTTTTTCCCGGCAAGATAATCATACTGAACAAAGGTATCGGCGGAATACAGGGTTTGATGGATGGCAGAGCGCGGCGCATTGTCGGTATTGCTGCGCTGCATGGCTTGGTCTTGCAGAATGTCGGTTGTCTCAACTGGATTGGCTGGTTTGCTCATAAAAATAAATCATGTTTTTTAGTTAGAATGAATTGTACAGACAGAAAAGGCCGTCTGAAAACAAATTTTCAGACGGCCTGACAATATCGATCAACGCTTTATTAGGCTTGAGGCGCGGTTTTCTCCAACTCCAATGCGGCAGCAAGCAAGGACAGGCGCGCCATTACGCCGTAAACGTAGAGGCGGTTGTGTTCATTGTCCACGTCGCAGTCTTTTTCGGAGCGCGGCATACCGAGCGAATCCCATTGTTCAAATACGCGTTTGCAGGCTTCAGGCGCTTCTTGGGAGTTGTCGCCGTTACCGGTAGGGATGCTGTTGGACAGCGGAACAAACACCATACCGCCGGCATTGAGGTTTTCGTCTGCACCACGGCCTTCGTGTACACGGAAGAAGCCGCCGATAACGAAACGGTCCATCATATAAACGACGGGTTCGCACACGGCGCCGTTCATGGTTTCGTAGGTATAAATACCTTCTTGGACAATGACTTCACTGACTTCCAAACCTTCTTTGACTTTTGCCATTTTATTGCGGTTTTTACGGTTCAATCCGCGCACTTCATCGGCAGATTTAACGCTCATCACGCCCATGCCGTAAGTGCCTGCGTCGGCTTTCACAATAACGAAAGGCTGGTCAGTAATACCCAATTCATCGTATTTGGCTTGAATTTTCGCCAATACGCGTTCTACCGCGCCTGCCAACGCATCTTCGCCTTCACGCTCTTGGAAATCCAAACCGCTGATTTTTTCAAAATAAGGATTGATTTGCCATTCGTCGATGTCAATCAACTTGGCAAAGTCGGCAGCAACTTGGTTGTACGCGCCGAAATGTTCGGTTTTACGGCGAGTCGTCCAGCCGCCGTGCAATGGAGGCAAAACGGTTTGACTGATATCTTTAAGGATTTCAGGAACACCCCCTGACAAGTCATTGTTCAACAAAACAACGCAAGGCGAGAAACCGTCTGCGAGATGTACACGCTCACGGGTACGCAATAAAGGCTCAAGCAAAATTTTGTCGCCCAATGCGGTTTCAAACTCGGTTGGCTCAGTCACTTCTGGATTCAAGCTGCCCAAGCGCACTTCGTATCCTGCCGAACGCAAAATCTCGCTGAGGGCGTAAACATTTTGCAGATAGAATGTGTTACGCGTGTGGTTTTCAGGAATAATCAATACGGATTTGGCCGTTTCACAGGCGCGCTGTACCGCATCCTGCGCGGCAACCGCCGCCAGCGGGATAAAGTTGGGATTCAAATTATTGAAGCCGCCTGGAAACAGGTTCATATCGATAGATGAAATTTTGTAACCGGCATTACGGATGTCAACCGAACCATAAAATGGCGGACGGTGTTCGTTCCAATGCGAACGGAACCATGCTTCGATTTTGGCATGATTGGCAAGGACTTTTTTCTCAAATTCCCGTAATTGAGTCAGATGCTCAGGAGCCATTACCGGTAATTTCATTCTCTATACCTCTTGGTAAGTGTGGATGTTGAGTGAGAATGATAGAACTTTTTAGTGCATTTCGACAAGTATTCTTTCAGATAAGATGCATCTTTTTGTCAACAATTCTACAATTTGTCTAATTTTTGATAAGTTTTTTTGAAACTTTACAACAAATTTTAAAAATTGGACAAATTCCTATTGCGCAGCCCCTATAAAAAGCCTAAAATCCGCCCATAAACGCAAACCATCATTCATACCTACCAATAGCAAAGAATACTCATCATGAGCGCACAAACCCTTTACGATAAACTTTGGAACAGCCACGTCGTCCGCGAAGAAGAAGACGGCACTGTCCTGCTTTACATCGACCGCCACCTGGTTCACGAAGTAACCAGCCCGCAAGCATTTGAAGGCTTGAAAATGGCCGGCCGCAAACTCTGGCGTATCGACAGCGTAGTCTCCACAGCCGACCACAACACCCCGACCGGCGACTGGCACAAAGGTATTCAAGACCCGATTTCCAAACTGCAAGTCGATACTTTGGACAAAAACATTAAAGAGTTTGGCGCACTCGCCTACTTCCCGTTTATGGATAAAGGCCAAGGCATTGTGCACGTTATGGGCCCGGAACAAGGAGCCACCCTGCCCGGCATGACCGTCGTCTGCGGCGACTCACACACTTCTACCCACGGCGCATTCGGCGCATTGGCGCACGGTATCGGCACTTCCGAAGTCGAACACACCATGGCGACCCAGTGCATTACCGCAAAAAAATCCAAATCCATGCTGATTTCCGTTGAAGGCTGTCTGAAACCCGGTGTTACCGCCAAAGACGTAGCACTTTATATCATCGGTCAAATCGGTACGGCCGGCGGTACAGGCTACGCCATCGAATTTGGCGGCGAAGCCATCCGCAGCCTTTCCATGGAAGGCCGCATGACCTTGTGCAATATGGCGATTGAAGCCGGTGCGCGCTCAGGCATGGTTGCCGTTGACCAAACCACCATCGACTATGTAAAAGGCAAACCTTTCGCACCTAAAGGCGAAGCATGGGACAAAGCCGTTGAATACTGGCGTACGCTGGTGTCTGACGAAGGCGCAGTATTCGATAAAGAATACCACTTCAAAGCCGAAGACATCGAGCCTCAAGTGACTTGGGGCACATCGCCTGAAATGGTTTTAGACATCAGTGGCAAAGTGCCTAATCCTGCCGAAGAAGCCGATCCAGTCAAACGCAGCGGCATGGAACGCGCCCTTGAATACATGGGCTTGGAAGCCGGTACGCCATTAAACGAAATCCCTGTCGATATCGTCTTTATCGGTTCTTGCACCAACAGCCGTATCGAAGACTTGCGCGAAGCCGCCGCTATCGCCAAAGGCCGCAAAAAAGCGGACAATGTACAACGCGTATTGATTGTTCCCGGCTCCGGTTTGGTTAAAGAACAGGCAGAAAAAGAAGGCTTGCACGAAGTATTTATCGAAGCCGGTTTTGAATGGCGTGAACCGGGCTGCTCTATGTGCCTCGCCATGAATGCCGACCGCCTGACCCCGGGACAACGTTGCGCCTCCACCTCCAACCGTAACTTTGAAGGCCGTCAAGGCAACGGCGGACGCACTCACCTCGTCAGCCCTGCCATGGCAGCCGCAGCCGCAGTGACCGGCTACTTTACAGACATCCGCACTATGGCTTAAAGTATTTTCAGACGGCCTTTATTGATCAGGCCGTCTGAAACAATACCTTGCCCAAGTAAATTTTCCTATTGCGCAAAACGTCCGAAAACCTTCTCAATCATTGATAACTTGAAAGGAATCTAGTATGAAAAAACTGTTTGCATTGGCTGCCGCAGCCCTTATCCTGTCAGCTTGTTCCAGCACTTGGTCCGGCGCAAAAAACGATGCCAACCGCAATTGGGACAAAACCAAAGAGACTGCCGAGCGCGTAGCCGATAAAACCAAAGAAACCGCAGAACACGTTGCCGACAAAACCGGCGAAGCCGTTAAAAAAGGCGGCAATGCAGTAGGCCGTGGCATGAGCCATGTTGGTAACAAAATTGAAGCCGCTACCGAATAATTCGGTAAATCAGGCCGTCTGAAGCTCCTGACTCCGTTTCAGACGGCCTGATACATTATTAATTTTTCAGACATTTTCACGATTCCAAGCAAAGGAAGAAACAATGAGTAATCCGTCAAGCTGGTTTGGTATTCACGCTCATGATTTGGATCGCGCCAAAGCATTTTACGAATCCGTATTCGACAAGCCCCTGCAAGACGTTGGCGGCAACGGATTCCGTTTCATCATTTTCCCAGCCGATTACACCCAACACGGTACGGCCGGCATGATTTGGCACGACAGCAACGCCCAGCCCGGCCACGGCGGTACAACCATTTTCTTTAATTGCCCGGATTGTGCCGAAACAGCAGAAAAAGCCGTTGCAGCAGGCGGCAAACTATTACAAGAGAAATTCCGCATTGCCAACGGCTTTGCAGCCTTTATCGAAGATACAGAAGGCAACCGAATCGGTTTGCACAGCACATGCTAACCCGAATAGCCATAAAATAATTTCCCATTATTACTATAAGAATCTGACATGAAAGCCTTTACCAAAATTACCGCCATCGTTGCCCCGCTCGACCGCAGCAACGTCGACACCGATGCCATCATCCCCAAACAATTTCTGAAATCCATCAAACGCAGCGGCTTCGGCCCCAATGCCTTTGATGAATGGCGTTACCTCGACCACGGCGAACCTGGCATGGACAACAGCAAACGTCCGTTAAACCCGGATTTCTCCCTGAACCAGCCACGCTATCAAGGCGCACAAATCCTGTTGACGCGTAAAAACTTCGGTTGCGGCTCTTCACGCGAACACGCCCCTTGGGCATTGGACGACTACGGCTTCCGCGCCGTCATCGCCCCCAGCTTTGCCGACATCTTCTTCAACAACTGCTACAAAAACGGCCTTTTGCCTATCGTTTTGACAGAAGAACAGGTTGACCAGCTTTTCAAAGAAGTTGAAGCCAACGAAGGCTATCAGCTCTCCATCGACCTTGCCGAGCAAACCCTGACCACTCCTAGCGGCGAAACATTCACATTCGACATTACCGAACACCGCAAACACTGCCTCTTAAACGGCTTGGACGAAATCGGCCTGACCCTGCAACACGCTGACGAAATTCACGCCTTTGAAGAAAAACGCCGCCAAAGCCAGCCTTGGCTGTTTAACGGTTGATATACAAAAGGCCGTCTGAAAAATTTAAGTGTTTCAGACGGCCTTTAATCTACAAAAATATACCATGATTACCGACACCATAAGCAATGCCACCCGCTACGCCGCCTTGCATCCCGACTTTGCCGAAGCCTTCCATCTGTTGCAGACCTTGGATTTTACCAAGCTGCCGGACGGTCAAGTGCCATGCGAGAATCCCAATATCCGTATTTTTATCGGCAGCGAGCCGATGAGGACTAAAGGCAAAGCCCAGCCAGAAGCGCACTCAAAACATATTGATATTCAAACACCGATTGATGGCAGCGAAACGTATGGCTGGATAGACAGAGGCCGTCTGAAAAACGGTTTAGGCTACAACGAAAAGCGCGATATCGAATTTTTCGACTGTGAACCGGAAACATGGCTGACCTTGGAGCCCGGCGAATTTGCGCTATTTTTCCCGAATGATGCGCATGCCCCATTGATCGGCGACAGGGCGAACATACGCAAAGTTGTTTTTAAAATCCGTGTTTAAACCGAACGTCTATAATTTTTCAGACGGCCTTATCCCCTTATTCAGGACACAATATGTCTTTTTTCAGCAGGTTGTTCCGCTCCAAACCTAAATTAATGACTTGGCAGGAATTTGTCGAATACTTTGCCCGTCGCATCCAAGAAGAATTGGATCTTGAGGCGAAAATCGACTGGGGTGAAAATATTGCTTCTTCGCCCATCATTGTCCAGTTTTCCGAAGACGATGAAGCATCGTTCAGCACATATTTGAGCAACCATTACACAAGTTATCTGCAAAATCCCGAGGCCTTGGAAGCTATTGTTGCAGCTAATTTAGCAGTTATCGATAAGATTCAGGACGCTGATGCCAGTGTTTCAGCACAACAAATTCTTCCGACGATTAAAAATACGATTTATCTGGAAAATGCCAGACTGATTACAAATACGGACGAAGCCGAACCTGACGATTACCTGGTATACAAACCGATTGCCGGCGATATCATGTTGCTTTATATGGTGGATACGGAAGAATCCATGCATACGCTCAATCGTGAGCATATGAAAGAGGCCGGTATTGAAGATGAGGACGCCTTGTATCGTACCGCCATGGATAATCTGCGCCAACGAATGAATGGACGTGTTCAAATTCATCATGCCGAAGGTTGGTCATTGGCTCAAATCCATTTGGACAACGACTATGATGCTTCCCTGATTTTGCTTTTGGACGAAGTACTTAAAGACGATCCTATGCTGCCGGCCAACCCCGTTTTTGCAGTCCCGGCACGCAACGCCCTGCTCGTTTGCAGCCCGTCCGATGAAGAGGCTTTGCAGGCGATGGCAAATATTGCCCTGCAGGCATTTGAAGACTCTGCCTACGCGATTTCTACCCAGCTTTACCAGTACCATAATGGTACAATCAGCGTTTTCAGAGCAAATTGATTTAAGGCCGTCTGAAAAACAGACGACCTGCCCTTTACCTAAAACCTTCCCATAAGGAAACCCGAAATGACCAAACATATCGCTATCTTGCGCGGCGACGGCATCGGCCCTGAAATCGTTGCAGAAACCGTCCGCGTACTCGACAAACTTATCGAACAAGGTTTGGATGTCAGCTACGAATACGCGCCTTTGGGCGGCGAAGCCTATGACGAATACGGCCATCCTTATCCAGAATTCACGCAAAACCTTTGCCGTAAAGCCGATGCGGTACTGCTTGGTGCAGTCGGTTCTCCTCAATACGACAATCTCGACCGTCCATTGCGCCCTGAGCGCGGATTGTTGGCCATCCGTAAAGACTTGAATCTGTTTGCTAATTTGCGCCCTGCCATTTTGTATAAAGAGCTGGCCAATGCTTCCACTCTGAAACCGGAAATCGTAGCCGGCCTCGACATCCTTATCGTACGCGAACTGACCGGCGATATTTACTTTGGCGAGCCGCGCGGCATCCGTGTTTTGGAAAACGGCGAACGCGAAGGCTACAACACCATGAAATACAGCGAAAGCGAAATCCGCCGTATTGCCCACGTTGCCTTCCAATCCGCCCAAAAACGCAGCAAAAAAGTCTGCTCCGTAGGCAAAGCCAACGTTTTGGAAACCACCGAACTGTGGCGCGAAATCTTTGAAGAAATCGGCAAAGAATACCCTGATGTCGAGCTTTCCCATATGTACGTCGACAACGCCGCCATGCAGTTGGTACGCGCGCCCAAACAATTTGACGTGATTGCTACCGGCAACATCTTCGGCGATATCCTCTCTGACGAAGCCTCCATGCTGACCGGCTCCATCGGTATGCTGCCTTCCGCTTCTTTGGACGAAAACGGCAAAGGCCTGTACGAACCGTCTCACGGCTCTGCTCCTGACATTGCCGGTCAAAACAAAGCCAATCCGCTGGCAACCGTTTTGTCCCTCGCTATGTTGTTGCGCTACAGCCTGAACGACGAAGCACGCGCGCAACAAGTCGAAAACGCCGTACAAAAAGTACTGCAACAAGGCTTGCGTACCGGCGATATTTACGAAGAAGGTACCAAACTGGTTTCCTGCTCAGAAATGGGCGATGCCGTATTGGCTGCTTTGTAAGAGGCCGTCTGAAAAAGCGTGGGATCAATCCCGCGCTTTTTTATATGCGAAACTTGAAACCATAAAAAAGGGCGTGTTTTCACACGCCCTTATGTTTTTTCAGACGGCCTTAAGATTGAAAAAATTAACCTCTTTTATGTTTGCCGCCAAAGCTGTCGTTAGACTTGCGCTTGCCTTTAAAGCCTTCGCCGCCTTTTTTGAAACCGTCAGACTTCTTGAAACCGTCTTTCTTAAAGCCATCTTTCTTGAAACCGTCTTTTTTATGGCCTTCGCCGTGAGCTTTACCGCCGAAACCTTCTTTAGCCGGTTTCTTATCACCACGCCAGCCGCCGGATTTACGATCGCCCCAGCCGCCTTTACCTTTCGGTTTGCCACCGGCAGATTTGCGTTTACGTGTCGGCTCCATGCCTTCGATGGTCAGCTCAGGTAATTTGCGGCCGATGTATTTTTCAATTTTGTGTACTTTGACGTATTCGTTCACTTCGGCAAAAGTAATCGCAATACCGGTACGGCCAGCGCGGCCGGTACGGCCGATGCGGTGAACGTAGTCTTCAGCCTGTTTCGGCAAGTCGTAGTTGATAACGTGGGTAATGGTTGGTACGTCGATACCACGTGCGGCTACATCGGTGGCAACCAAAATTTTGCAGCGGCCTTTGCGCAAGTCCATCAGCGTACGGTTACGCCAGCCTTGCGGCATATCGCCGTGCAGGCAGTTGGCGGAAAAACCTTTTTCATACAATTCATCCGCGATGACTTCGGTCATGGCTTTGGTGGACGTGAAAATCACACATTGATCGATATTGGCATCGCGCAAGATGTGGTCGAGCAGGCGGTTTTTGTGGCGCATATCGTCGCAGTACAGCAGCTGCTCTTCGATTTTGCCTTGATCATCCACACGCTCAACTTCGATGGTTTCAGGGTCTTTGGTCAGTTTGCGCGCCAGTTTGCCCACTGCGCCGTCCCAAGTGGCAGAGAACAACAAAGTCTGACGGTCGCTCGGCGTTGCTTCAACGATGGTTTCGATGTCGTCGATAAAGCCCATGTCCAACATACGGTCGGCTTCGTCCAGAATCAGCACTTCCAAACGTTCAAAATCAACTTTGCCGCTCTGCATCAAGTCCATCAGACGACCCGGAGTAGCGACAATCAGGTCAACCGGTTTGCTCAAAGCACGGGTTTGGTAGCCGAAAGATGCGCCGCCTACAATGCTGACAGTACGGAACCAACGCATATTTTTAGCATACGCCAACGCGTTTTTTTCCACCTGAGCCGCTAGTTCGCGGGTCGGAGTCAACACCAAAGCGCGTGGGCCTTTGCCCGGTTTTTCGCTGCGCTTGGTCAGTTTTTGCAAAGTCGGCAGCAGGAAGGCTGCGGTTTTGCCTGAACCGGTTTGTGCCGAAGCCATAATGTCGCGGCCGTCCAAAGCAAACGGAATCGCTTGCGCCTGAATCGGGGTCGGGCTTTCATAACCCTCGCTGCTTACGGCAGACAAAATGTTTTTATCAAGGTTCAAATCGGCAAATTTAATAGACATATCTATCCTAAGAGACAACAACGCGCACGCCTGAACAATTTCAGACGACCTGAAGCAAAGGAAAGTAACGATACGGGAAATGTGAAGTTACAGGGTTGTCGCAAGCATCTTGCTTGTGGTTAACATCGACGACAACCTGCACAGAAAAGGCTTTGCAAATATGCAAGCAATAAAAGAAACGCGCCCGAAACGGCGGTTTAGGTTGGATGACGATGGCTTCGTATCAAAAGGCGAATGGCGGATAATATAGATTTTATGGATAACAGTCAAGCAAAAAGGCATCAAGTGCGTTAAAATCCAACCCCTTCCCAATACTTATTCAGGCCGTCTGAAACCATGACCGACATTACCCCCTTTGCCAACCGCTTAGGTAAAAACATCAAACATCTTATGAAATGGGCCAAACGCAACAATATCGAAGCCTGGCGCATTTACGACCGCGATATTCCCCAATTTCCCTTTGCCGTCGATGTTTACGGCGACCAAATCCATCTTCAGGAATACGATACCGGCTGGCTGATGCAGCCCGAAGAATACGAAGCATGGCTTGCCGATGTATTGGAAGCCATCGGTTTTGTGACCGGTTTTGCGCCCGAACAAATCCACCTCAAACGCCGAGAACGTCAAAAAGGTTTACAACAATACGAGAAAACCGGCAAAACCGGCGACGATTTCGTCATCACTGAAAACGGCCGCAAGTTTTGGGTCAACCTCGACAAATACCTCGATACCGGCCTTTTCCTCGACCACCGCAACACGCGCAAAAAAGTCGGCGAAACCGCAGCGGGTAAACGCTTCCTCAACCTGTTTTCCTACACAGGCAGCTTTACCGTCTATGCCGCAACCGGGGGCGCGGTATCCAGCGAAACCGTCGATTTATCCAACACTTATCTCGAGTGGGCAAAACGCAATTTCGAACTTAACGGCATCGACTCCGAACAACACAAAATCGTCCGCGCCGACGTGTTCCAATACCTGCAAAACGCCACCGCCGAAGGCAAACAGTTCGACCTTATCGTCATGGATCCGCCCAGCTTCTCCAACAGCAAAAAGATGCTCGACATCCTCGACATCCAGCGCGACCACAAAAAGTTGATTGACGGCGCGATGAACCTGCTCGCTTCAGACGGTCTTTTGTACTTCTCCAACAACTTGCGCAGCTTCGTCTTGGACGATTCGGTATCGGAACAATACGCCGTCAAAGACATTTCCAAACAATCCGTTCCCGACGATTTCCGCAACAAGAAAATCCATCAGTGTTGGGAAATCAAGCATAAATAAACATCAGGCCGTCTGAAAGCCAGTTTTCAGACGGCCTGATTGCCATATTGAATCTCTCAATCAATAAGCGCATAATTGAAGAAATTGTTGACAATATTAAAAGGAAAAGAACATGCAAAACTACCTGACGCCCAATTTCTCATTCGCCCCCATGATTCCGGAACGCGCGATCGGCAGCCGGGTTTGGGATACCGAAGGACGAGAGTACATTGACCTGTCAGGCGGTATTGCTGTGAACGCGCTGGGTCATTGCCATCCCGATTTGGTCGCAACCTTGGCCGAGCAGTCGCAAAAACTCTGGCACATTTCTAATATCTACACCACCCAACCGGCGCAAGAATTGGCCCAAAAACTGGTCGAAAACACCTTTGCCGACAAAGTATTTTTCTGTAACTCCGGTGCGGAAGCCAATGAAGCCGCGCTGAAACTGGCGCGCAAATACGGCCGCGATCATTTTGGCGAACACAAAACCGAAATCATCTCCTGCCTCAACAGCTTCCACGGTCGCACCCTGTTTACCGTATCCGTCGGCGGCCAGCCCAAATACAGCAAAGACTACGCGCCGCTGCCGGCCGGCATTACCCACGTTCCATTTAACGATATTGCCGCATTGGAAGCAGCCATCGGCGACAAAACCTGCGCCGTGATTATCGAGCCGATTCAGGGCGAAAGCGGCATCCTGCCTGCTACCCAAGAATATCTGCAAGCCGCACGCCGTTTATGCGACAAACAAGGCGCATTGCTGATTTTGGACGAAGTGCAAACCGGCATGGGTCATACGGGCAAACTGTTTGCCTACGAGCATTACGGCGTAACACCCGATATCCTCAGCTCCGCCAAAGCCTTGGGCGGCGGCTTCCCGATTGGCGCGATTCTGACAACCGATAAAATCGCCCCAACCTTCGGCCCCGGAACACATGGCTCGACCTTCGGCGGCAACCCAATGGCGTGTGCCGTCGGCAGTTGCGCATTCGACATCATCAATGCCCCCGAAACATTGGCACACGTTAAACAACAAGGCCAAAAACTTCAGACGGCATTGCGTGAATTGGGCGAAAAAACCGGCGTATTTAAAGAAGTCCGCGGCATGGGCTTGCTGCTCGGCTGCGTGTTGGCAGACAAATACGAAGGCAAGGCATCGGAAATCACTGCCGCCGCTTTAAAACACGGCCTGATGGTACTGGTTGCCGGTGCCAATGTGGTGCGCTTTGCTCCCAGCCTGCTGCTGAACGATGAAGACATGGCCGAAGGCTTGAAACGTTTTGAAGCGGCCTTAGCCGAATGGTTGGCCTGATTTTTAAAACCCAATATTCAAATCAGCCGACAGCTTTTGGTTCTATTAATTCCATATAGTAAAGACCGTCTGAAAGACTATTTGAGTTTTTCAGACGGCCTTTTTTCAATATTGAAAACAACATCCGCCTACATGCTTTGTCATTTGATGTTTGTTAAAAATCGTACCGCCTCTTCGTGTTACGCTTGGCAAACAATTTGATTTTGCGAAGAAAAGGAGCAGGAGATGGTATCGTTGAAAACCCAAATCGCCGGTTTTTCTTTTGACAACTGCCTGATGAACGCGGCCGGTGTGTCATGCATGACTGTTGAGGAATTAGAAGCAGTCAGACAGTCTTCGGCAGGCACTTTCATTACCAAGACCGCAACGCTTACCCCTCGTCAAGGCAACCCCGAGCCGCGTTATCGGGACGTCCCTCTCGGCAGCATCAATTCGATGGGCTTGCCGAATCAAGGCATCGATTACTATCTGGATTACCTGCTTACCCTTCAAGAGTCTCAGCCGGAACGGACATTTTTCCTATCACTGGTCGGCCTGTCGCCCGGCGAAACACATATCCTGTTGGAAAAGGTGCAAAATAGCGGGTTTAACGGTATTACCGAACTCAACCTATCCTGCCCAAACGTCGCCGGCAAACCGCAAATTGCCTACGACTTTGAAACCACCGAGATGATTTTGGATAATGCCTTTACCTACTTCGACAAGCCCTTGGGCATCAAATTGCCGCCGTATTTCGATATTGCCCATTTCGATCAAGCGGCGAAAGTGTTCAACCGCTATCCCCTAAAATTCGTCAACTGTGTCAACTCCATCGGCAACGGCATGTATATCGAAGACGAATCCGTCGTGATCCGCCCGAAAAACGGCTTCGGCGGCATAGGCGGCCAATACATTAAACCGACCGCGCTCGCCAATGTCCACGCGTTCTATCAAAGACTGGATCCATCTATCCAAATTATCGGCACAGGCGGCGTTTACAGCGGCCGGGATGCTTTTGAACACATCTTGTGCGGCGCAAGCATGGTGCAGATCGGCACGGCACTACACCAGCAAGGTGTGGACATTTTTGAACGGGTTTCCCTTGAATTAAAAGCCATCATGGCGCAAAAAGGCTACGAAAAACTGGAAGACTTCAAAGGCAAATTGAAATATTTTTCATAAGGTTTACTCTAAAAAACGCCCAAGGCCGTCTGAAAATTTCAGACGGCCTTGTTGTATAATTGCTCCCCACATTACCCGTCTTCCCCTTCAATGAAACTCAACCCCCAACAGCAAGCCGCAGTCAAATATCTAGGCGGCCCCCTACTCGTGCTTGCCGGCGCTGGCAGCGGTAAAACCGGCGTGATTACGCAAAAAATCAAACATTTGATTGTCAATGTCGGCTATCTGCCGCATACCGTTGCCGCGATTACCTTCACCAATAAAGCCGCCACGGAAATGCAGGAGCGCGTCGCCAAAATGCTGCCCAAATCGCAAACGCGCGGGCTGACGATTTGCACGTTCCACTCTTTGGGCATGAAGATTTTGCGTGAAGAGGCGAACCATATCGGTTACAAAAAAAACTTCTCCATCCTCGATTCCACCGACAGCGCAAAAATCATCGGCGAACTTTTGGGCGGTACGGGAAAAGAAGCCTTATTCAAAGCGCAGCATCAGATTTCCCTGTGGAAAAACGATTTGAAAACGCCCGAAGACGTGCTTCAGACGGCCTCTAATGTGTGGGAAGAGCAAACAGCACGCGTCTATGCGAGCTATCAGGAAACCCTGCAAAGCTATCAGGCGGTGGACTTCGACGACTTAATCCGTCTGCCCGCCGTGCTGTTGCAGCAAAACAGCGAAGTGCGCAACAAATGGCAGCGGCGGCTGCGTTATCTGTTGGTTGACGAATGTCAGGACACCAACACCTGCCAATTTACGCTGATGAAGCTGCTGACCGGCGCGGAAGGTATGTTTACTGCCGTCGGCGACGACGACCAGTCCATCTACGCATGGCGCGGCGCGAACATGGAAAACCTGCGCAAAATGCAGGAAGACTATCCACAGATGAAGGTTATCAAATTGGAGCAAAACTACCGCTCCACCACGCGGATTCTCAAAATCGCCAACAAAGTCATCGAAAACAACCCCAAGCTGTTCACGAAAAAACTTTGGTCGCAGTTCGGCGAAGGCGAAATCGTCAAAGTCGTTGCCTGCCAAAACGAGCAACACGAAGCCGACTGGGTCGTCAGCCAAATCGTCAAACAGAAGCTGGTCGGTGGCGACAAAACCCAATACGCCGATTTCGCCGTGTTATACCGCGGCAACCATCAGGCGCGGATTTTTGAAGAAGCCTTGCGCAGCGCGCGCGTTCCTTACCAACTCTCCGGCGGGCAGAGTTTTTTCGACAAAGCCGAAATCAAAGACGTGTTGTCCTATTTGCGCCTGCTTGCCAATCCCAACGACGATCCCGCCTTCCTTCGCGCTGTAACCACGCCCAAACGCGGCATCGGCGATGTAACGCTGGGCAAACTCAATACCTACGCGCACGAACACGAATGCAGCCTGTATGAAGCCGCGCAAACCGAAGAAGCGCTTGCCCTGTTGAACCATACCAACCGCCAACACCTGCAAGCCTTCATGGATATGATTGAAAGCTACCGCGCCAAAGCCGAAACCAGCGAAGCAGGCGAGCTTATTCATAACTTGCTGAAAGAAATCGACTACGAAAACCACCTGTTGGCCAACGAAGAAGGTAAAGCAGGCGAAATCAAATGGCGCAACGTTACCGACCTGACCGGCTGGCTGGAACGCAAAGGCGAGCAAGACGGTAAAAACATCATCGAGCTTGCCCAAACCATCGCCCTGATGACGCTTTTGGAAGGCAAAAGCGAAGAAGAAGTCGATGCCGTCAAACTCTCTACCCTGCACGCCTCCAAAGGCTTGGAATATCCCTACGTTTTCCTTGTCGGTTGCGAAGAAGGCATCTTGCCGCATAATGACAGTATAGAAGAAGACAATGTCGAAGAAGAACGCCGCCTGATGTACGTCGGCATTACCCGTGCCAAACGCCAACTTACGCTGACCCACTGCCTCAAACGTAAAAAGCAAGGCACATGGCAGTTCCCCGAGCCGAGCCGCTTTATAGACGAAATGCCGCAGGAAGACATCAAAATCCTAGGCCGCAAAGGCGGCGAGCCGATTGTGAGCAAGGAAGAAGGAAAAAGTAATCTGGCGTGTTTACTGGATATGCTGGGAAATAAAAGAAAAGGATAAAGCAAGGCCGTCTGAAAACAGGATTTCAGACGGCCTTATTGTCAGCAAAATGTCAAAGTCAACAATCAAATAATTTTTACTTTATACCTTTGTGCCCATCTATTCCCATTCCTCCCGATTCTTCAAAAATAAACAAAAATAATCGAATAATCAGGTACAAAATAAAAAATCAAGTGACACGATTGCTCCATTCCTCTTCAATTTACAAGCAAAAATTGTCAACACTTGAAGTATAAATTCACAAGCAAAATTGCATTTTTCAGGTATAATAATGGATTCCCCAACTGCATTTTGTGAGCTGAATCCATGTCTGTTGTTCTGCCCTTGCGCGGTGTAACCGCCCTTTCCGATTTCCGTGTTGAAAAACTCTTTCAAAAAGCAGCCGCACTCGGCCTGCCCGAAGTCAAATTAAGCAGCGAATTTTGGTATTTTGTCGGTAGCGAAAAAACACTTGATGCCGCGACAGTCGAAAAACTGCAAGCCTTACTGGCAGCGCAAAGCGTTGAACAAACGCCCAAAGCGCGCGAGGGCTTGCATTTATTTTTGGTAACGCCCCGTTTGGGCACCATTTCTCCTTGGGCTTCCAAAGCAACCAATATCGCGGAAAACTGCGGTTTGGAAGGCATTGAACGTATCGAACGCGGCATGGCCGTATGGTTGGAAGGTGCGCTTACCGACGGGCAAAAACAACAATGGGCAGCCCTGTTGCACGACCGCATGACCGAAAGCGTGTTGACCGACATCGATGCAGCGGCGCAACTGTTCCACCACATCCAATCGGAAACCTTCTCCAGCGTAGATGTATTGGGCGGCGGTAAAGAAGCATTGGTCAAAGCCAATACCGAAATGGGCTTGGCGCTTTCGGCCGATGAAATCGATTATCTGGTTGAAAACTATCAGGCTTTAAACCGCAATCCGTCCGATGTTGAATTAATGATGTTCGCTCAGGCAAACAGCGAACACTGCCGCCACAAAATCTTCAACGCCGACTTCATCCTTAACGGCGAAAAACAACCGAAATCCCTCTTCGGCATGATTCGCGATACGCACAATGCGCATCCTGAAGGCACAGTCGTTGCCTATAAAGACAACTCATCCGTGATCGAAGGCGCGAAAATCGAGCGTTTCTATCCGAATGCAGCGGAAAACCAAGGCTACCGTTTCCACGAGGAAGACACCCATATCATCATGAAAGTGGAAACACACAACCACCCGACCGCCATCGCGCCGTTTGCCGGTGCGGCAACGGGTGCGGGCGGTGAAATCCGCGATGAAGGCGCAACAGGTAAAGGCTCGCGTCCGAAAGCAGGCTTGACCGGCTTTACCGTCTCCAACCTGAATATTCCAGGCTTGGAGCAGCCTTGGGAACAAGCCTACGGCAAACCCGGCCATATTGCTTCTCCTCTAGACATCATGATTGAAGGCCCGATTGGCGGCGCAGCGTTCAACAACGAATTCGGCCGCCCGAACCTCTTGGGCTACTTCCGTACCTTTGAAGAAAAATTTGACGGTCAGGTCCGCGGCTATCACAAACCGATTATGATTGCCGGCGGCTTGGGCAGCATTCAGGCACAACAAACACACAAAGATGAAATCCCCGAAGGCGCATTGCTGATCCAACTGGGCGGCCCGGGTATGCTCATCGGCTTGGGCGGCGGCGCGGCCTCTTCCATGAACACCGGCACAAACGACGCGTCTTTGGACTTCAACTCCGTACAACGCGGCAACCCCGAAATCGAGCGCCGCGCGCAAGAAGTCATCGACCGTTGCTGGCAGCTTGGCGACAAAAACCCGATTATCTCCATCCACGACGTCGGCGCAGGCGGCCTGTCCAACGCCTTCCCCGAACTCGTCAACGA
Source organism: Neisseria sp. HMSC15G01 (assembly GCF_001808255.1). Taxonomy (NCBI): domain Bacteria; kingdom Pseudomonadati; phylum Pseudomonadota; class Betaproteobacteria; order Neisseriales; family Neisseriaceae; genus Neisseria; species Neisseria sp. HMSC15G01. The sequence continues at coordinate 184,527 of NZ_KV792697.1, read as the reverse complement.
TGCCGGACGTGGCGCGGTATTCAAACTGCGTGAAGTGCCGCTGGAAGAACATGGCCTCAATCCGTTGCAGATTTGGTGTAACGAATCGCAAGAGCGTTATGTATTGTCCATTTTGGAAAAAGATTTGGAGACCTTCCGCGCCATCTGCGAACGCGAACGCTGCCCGTTCGCCGTAGTCGGTACAGCGACCGACGATGGTCATTTGAAAGTACGCGACGATTTATTCTCCAACAATCCCGTCGATTTGCCGTTGAACGTCTTGCTCGGCAAACCGCCCAAAACCACGCGTACCGACAAAACGGTTACGCCGTCTGAAAAACCGTTTAACGTGGGCGATATCGACATTACTGAAGCCGCCTACCGCGTTTTGCGTCTGCCTACAGTAGCCGCCAAAAACTTCCTGATTACCATCGGCGACCGAAGTGTCGGCGGCATGACCCACCGCGACCAAATGGTCGGCAAATACCAAACCCCCGTAGCCGACTGCGCCGTTACCATGATGGGCTTCAATACCTATCGCGGCGAAGCGATGTCTATGGGCGAAAAACCGACTGTCGCCCTGTTTGACGCGCCTGCTTCGGGCAGAATGTGCGTCGGCGAAGCCATTACCAACATCGCTGCGGTCAATATCGGCGACATCGGCAACATCAAACTCTCCGCCAACTGGATGGCGGCATGCGGCAACGAGGGCGAAGATGAAAAACTCTACCGCACCGTTGAAGCAGTTTCTAAAGCCTGTCAGGCATTGGATTTGAGCATCCCCGTGGGCAAAGACAGTTTGTCGATGAAAACCGTGTGGCAGGATGGCGAAGAGAAAAAATCCGTGGTTTCGCCGTTGAGCCTGATTATTTCTGCGTTTGCTCCAGTAGAAGACGTACGCAAGACTGTTACGCCTGAGTTGAAAAACGTCGAAGACAGCGTATTGCTGCTGGTTGACTTGGGCAACGGCAAAGCGCGTATGGGCGGCTCTGCATTCGGTCAGGTTTACAACAACATGACCGGCGATGCACCTGATTTGGACGATACAGGCCGTCTGAAAGCGTTTTACAACGTGATTCAACAGCTTGTCGCCGAAGACAAACTCTTGGCGTATCACGACCGCAGCGACGGCGGCTTGTTTGCGACGCTGGCGGAAATGGCGTTTGCGGGGCGTTGCGGGTTAGATATCACATTGGGAAGCATACTTTTTGCAACCACGATAGCAACCTATACACCTGCCCAGGTTGACCACGACCTAGGCTTTGTTAATGCTGGTTCTATCATCTCTACCGAAGAAAACATAATCCGTTCGCTGTTTAATGAAGAGCTTGGTGCAGTTTTACAAGTTCGTGCAGAAGATGCTGATTATGTACTCAAGCAATTTGACAAGAAAGAATTTTTTGTAAACAAGGGAGGCTTCTCTCCGCGCAAGATAGGCAAATTTGCCAGCCATTATATTGGCACAATCAATCCGACATCCGACCGTCTTGTAATCACAGTTGACGATGAAACTCTGTTCGACCAACCACGCGCCGACCTGCAACGCGCATGGCAGGAAACCAGCCATGCCATCCAAAAACTGCGCGACAACCCTGCCTGCGCCGACAGCGAGTTTGCCCTGATTGGCGACAACGAACGCAGCGCATTGTTTGCCAACGTGAAATTTGACGTGAATGAAGACATCGCCGCTCCATTTATCAACAGCAGCGCGAAACCCAAAATCGCCATCCTGCGCGAACAGGGCGTAAACGGCCAAATCGAAATGGCCGCCGCCTTTACCCGCGCCGGATTCGATGCTTACGACGTGCATATGTCCGACCTGATGGCAGGCCGCGTCAACCTTGCCGACTTCAAAATGCTGGCGGCGTGCGGCGGCTTCAGCTACGGCGACGTACTCGGCGCAGGCGAAGGCTGGGCGAAATCGATTCTGTTCCACCCTGCTCTGCGCGACCAATTTGCCGCCTTCTTCGCCGACCCGAACACGCTGACATTGGGCGTGTGCAACGGCTGTCAAATGGTCAGCAACCTTGCCGAGATTATCCCGGGCGCAGACACATGGCCTAAATTCAAACGCAACCTGAGCGAACAGTTTGAAGCGCGCCTGAGCATGGTTCATGTTCCGAAATCCGCGTCGCTGATTCTGAACGAAATGCAAGGCTCCAGCCTGCCTGTTGTGGTCAGCCACGGCGAAGGCCGCGCCGACTTCGCGCTTCACGGCGGCAACATTTCTGCCGATTTGGGCATTGCGCTGCAATATGTGGACGGTCAAAACCAAGTGACCCAAACTTATCCGCTCAACCCTAACGGCTCACCGCAAGGCATCGCCGGTGTGACCAACGCCGACGGCCGCGTTACCATCATGATGCCGCATCCGGAACGCGTATACCGTGCCGCGCAAATGAGCTGGAAACCGGAAGACTGGACGGAATTGTCCGGTTGGTACCGCCTCTTCGCCGGAGCAAGAAAAGCTTTGGGCTAATGAAAAGCTTGATTTGATCAGGCTTTAAGAAAGGCCGTCTGAAACAGGAAAAGCAAAATTTTCCGCTCCCTGTTTTCTGACGGCCTTTATGCTTCCTTACTACTCTTTTCTGCATTGACTACCGCACAACATTTCATTTATGTATAAACATAAATAGGAAATTAAAATGGGCACCTTAGGCAAGATATTAATAAAATTTTCTGTTTCATTAGTTCTTATTTGTCAAATAGCTTATATTTTAAATATTTATTTAACAATTAAATATAAGATAGAAATGATGAATGTCACCGAAGACATACTAATCATAACCTATGATATAACTCAAATATTATCTATTTTTATTATTTTTGATATTCTAATTATATTAATTTTATTGACCTATATAAAATTTATTAAAAAACACAAGCTAGATAAACTATAAAAATACCTAAAATTAATAAAGAATAATTGAGACAATAACTTATATTTTAAAGCCATCTGAAGGCGATGTGTCTGAACTTGTTGAACGCCGCCAACAGACTAAGTGTGTCTGTTGTAGCCTAAAAGGTGGGGCGGATGCCCGATTATTAGGTATTCGGAGGGGTTTAAGGGGATATTTGGGTAGAATCAGGAGTGATTGGAGTGGAAACAGCCGAAAACTTGTGTTTGGGTTTCGGCTGCTGGTGAAAGGGCTTTTTGCAAAGGTCTCATTTGTTTTCAGATGACCTTTTTGCGTCCTTTTGCGTATAAAGACCAAACCCGTCGCCGTCATTCTGTATAATTGCCACTTTTAAACTATAATCGACATATTCAGACGGCCTTTCCCGACATTATGACTCGACAAGCCTTTATCCTCAGCGATTGTGAATTTTCCGAATGCGGAGAAAAGCCTTACGCCCTGTTGACCGCGAATCCGACGAAGGAACACCACTTCATCGCTCAAACCGAGCAGCGACAGCATGCGCATAATCCGCAGGTCAGCCCGCAAAACCAAAACGTTTACCGCCTGCCCTTGTCAATGTTCCATACTGGCGAAAAAGCCCGCGGCAAAGAACAAAACCGCAGCGAAGCGATAAGCGTCAACATCATCGGCAACTTGGCGGCGAAAAACCTCTATACGCTGACCTTTGTCGAAGATTCCGCCAACCAATACAATCTGGAAAGCTGGTTCAACCGTCATGAAAGCGGCTACGAAGAGGCCTGCAATCATCTGCGTACCTTACCTGCAGGCCGTCTGAAAACAACTACGGCAAATGCCGATACCGTCAAAGTACCGGATGCCTTGTGGCGGATATTGCGGCTGAAATTCCTCGGCATTCTGCGCAATCCGCACAACCACAAAAACCTGTTTGCCCACCGCCTGCACCAAACGCTTCGGGCGCGGCTGCCGGAAGTCGGTTTTGAATTTGTCCGCTTGATCAGCAAACGCGACCCCAAGCGCATCGAAGCCATTATGCAGGACTACCGTTTCACCTTTCTCGGCTATGTCGATTGGCTGGGCGGGCTTTACGGTATGTTGAGCGAAGGCGTGGCGCAGCCGTCGTTGTTTGAACGGCTGTTTTGCAACATCTTTGCCGAACCCGAAGCAGTGAAAATCGAATTGTTCCGCTATCCTGAAAACACGGGGCTGTGCCTGTTTGGCGACAGCAGTTTCTGCCTGCAAGCCTCGGCCAAGCTATTCAGTGTCGGCGTTAATATTTCGCACGATATGTTTGCCGTCGTCCATCTGCAAACCGACCGTTGGCACGCGTTTAAGAATACTTTTCATCACGACGCGCCCAAACTGCGAGGCCAAGTGCGGATTATCGACGGCGACCAAACCCAAAGATTGCTGTTCAACCGACTGTGCATCCATCAGGCTCATGAAGCCGTATTCGGCCAAAGCCCTAAAATCAAAGATTATTTAGAGGCCGTCTGAAACCCCCAACCAGAAGAAAGCATATGAAAATCACGCCAATCCAAGCCCTAAACGACAACTACATCTGGATGATTCAAGAAGGCAACCATGCCGCCTGCGTCGATCCGTCCGATGCCACACCCGTTTTGAAATTCCTCGTCCACAACCGCCTGATGCTGGCGCAAACATGGATTACCCATCCGCACCCCGACCATACCGGCGGCGCAAAAAGCCTGTTCCACGGATTTTTAGAATCCCCAATCTATGGCGAAAGCGACATCGACGTGGCAACCCATACCGTCACCGCAGGTACGCAGTTCCCATTTAGCGAAGGCTTGGTCACCGTTTGGGCAACCCCCGGCCATACCGACCGCCACATCAGCTATCTGTTGGAAAATTCAGACGGCCTGCACGTTTTCTGCGGCGATACCTTGTTCTCAGCCGGTTGCGGCCGCGTATTTACCGGCACAATCGAGCAGCTTTACGACAGCTTCCACCGATTCAACCAGCTGCCCGAAGAAACGCTGTTTTATCCGGCGCACGAATACACCGCCTCCAATCTGCGCTTTGCCCAGCATATCGAGCCGGACAATGCCGACATTCAGACGGCCTTGTCCGCAGCCGAACACACGCCGACACTGCCTGTCAGCCTGGCGCACGAGCGCAAAGTCAATCCGTTTTTCCGCGTACACCTGCCCCAAGTTCAGGCACGCGCCGAAGAATTGAGCGGACGAAAATTAAACAGCGAACTCGAAGTCTTCGCCGCTTTGCGTGAATTGAAAAATCAATTTTAATTGGGCTTAGTCCCTAAAGAATAAGGCCGTCTGAACAATATCTGTTCAGACGGCCTTATTCTTTAGGGATTATTCCCATTCAATCGTGGCAGGCGGTTTACCGCTGACATCATAAACCACGCGGTTGATGCCTTTGACTTCGTTGATGATGCGGTTGGACACGCGGCCGAGCAGCGAGTATGGGAGCTCTGCCCAGTGGGCAGTCATAAAGTCGCTGGTAATCACGGCACGCAAGGCAACGACGTAATCGTAAGTACGGCCGTCGCCCATTACGCCGACGGATTTCACAGGCAGGAATACGGCAAAGGCTTGGCTGGTCAGGTCATACCAAGATGTGCCGTTTTCATCGGTAGTATTGCGCAATTCTTGAATGAAAATATCGTCTGCTTGACGGAGCAAGTCGGCGTATTCTTTTTTCACTTCGCCCAAGATACGCACGCCCAAACCGGGGCCCGGGAACGGATGACGGTACACCATTTCGCGCGGCAGGCCCAAAGCGACGCCCAGTTCGCGCACTTCGTCTTTGAACAAGTCGCGCAACGGCTCAAGCAGCTTGAGTTTCATGTTTTCAGGCAGGCCGCCGACGTTGTGGTGAGATTTGATGGCATGGGCTTTTTTGGTTTTTGCGCCTGCGGATTCGATTACGTCAGGGTAAATCGTACCTTGCGCCAACCATTTGGCGTTAGTGAGTTTTTTCTCTTCAGCATCAAATACTTCGATAAATTCCGCACCAATGATTTTGCGTTTTTTCTCCGGATCGGTCACGCCGGCAAGTTTCGCTAAAAACTGCTCTTCGGCATCAACGTGAATCACGCGTACGCCCAAGTTACGGGCAAACATATCCATCACCATTTTGCCTTCGTTCAAACGCAACAGACCATGGTCAACAAACACGCAGGTCAGTTGGTCGCCGATGGCGCGGTGAATCAGCGCGGCCGCTACGGAAGAGTCCACGCCGCCGGACAAACCCAAAATCACTTCGTCGCTGCCGACTTGTTCGCGGATTTTGGCAACGGCTTCTTCGATGTAGTTCGGCATGGTCCAGCTTGGTTGTGCGCCGCAAATATCCAAGACAAAGCGGTTCAACAACGCACGGCCTTGTTTGGTGTGGGTCACTTCAGGGTGGAATTGGATGCCGTAGAATTGTTTCTCAGCGTTTTCCATCATGGCAATCGGGCAAGACGGGGTATCGCCGATGACAGAGAAGCCGGTAGGCAGTTTGGAAACTTTATCGCCATGGCTCATCCATACGTCGAGCGTGTTTGGCGCATCGTCTTGAATGCCGCGTGTCAGCTCGCTGTCGATGGTTTTGACTTGCGCATAACCGAATTCGCGTTGGTTGCCCGGGGTAACTTCGCCGCCCAAGTGGTGCGCCATAAATTGCATGCCGTAACAGATGCCCAAAACCGGAATGCCCAAATCAAAAATACCGGTATCGGCTTGATAATCGGATTCGTATACAGAATTAGGGCCGCCGGAGAGGATGATGCCTTTCGGGTTGAAGGCTTTGATTTCTTCCAAAGGCATATCGAAAGAATGCAGTTCGCAGTAAACGTGGGCTTCGCGCACGCGGCGGGCGATCAGCTGGGTAACTTGCGAGCCGAAGTCGAGAATAAGGATTTTGTCTTGGGTCATGGCGAAAACTTTGCAAAATGTAAGAAAACGGTGCGGCCGAGAGGGTAAATTTCAAATTTAAACCACAATAAAAAAGGCCGTCTTAAACGGCGGATTATACCATTGTTCAGACGGCCTTTATAGGGCAAAACCCAAATCTCTCATCTTTCTATTTTGTGTGTTTCTCAGGAACCATATCGCTGCGTGAGAGCAACAGCAGACAACCCAACACGACCATGCCGATGGCCAATAACGGCGAGAGGTAAATCCAGTAGCTCATGTGCAGATAAATGGCTGTACCGATATAAACCAGCATCGGGCCGGAAACAATGGACTGTTTGTTGATGCCGTCCATAATCAACACGGCAAAGCCCAAAATAATTAATGCACCGGCAATCATTGTCGATGTCGCAGGCAAAATATCCGTAGCGCGTAAAAACCAAATCGCACCAAAGATAATCAAAAACAAAGGCAGAAAAAGTGAGGGGCGGGACATAACAACGCTCCGTAAAGGTTTCAGACGGCCTGTATTATTGGGTGCGTCAGCCATGCAGGCAAGATATAAAAATGCAATCTTGTGTGTAATTATGCAAAGGTTGGCACAACAAAAAAGCCGTCTGAACAGCGGCAAACCGAAATCGAATATTTCAATTTATCCTGTTACAGACGGCCTTTCAAATCATCAGGCTTTGCCGGTACTGCCGAATCCGCCTTCACCGCGCTCGCTGGCGGCAAACTCGTCCACAACCTTAAACGCGGCTTGGACAACTGGCACAATCACCATTTGTGCGATACGCTCCATCGGCTCGATGGTAAACGCTTCTTTACCACGGTTCCCCAGAGAGACCTTCAATTCGCCTTGATAATCCGAGTCAATCAAACCGACCAAGTTACCCAAAACAATACCGTGTTTATGACCCAAGCCAGAACGCGGCAACAAAACGGCTGCATACGCAGGGTTGGCCAAATGCACCGCCAAACCGGTCGGCACGAGATACACATCGCCCGGCTGCAATACAACGGCTTCATCCAGGCAGGCACGCAAGTCCAAACCGGCGGAACCGGGCGTTGCATAAGCAGGCAGGGAATCGGCCATTTTCGGATTTAAGATTTTCAGTTCGACTTCGGTTTGCATGACAGGACTCCGTATTGTTCTATATTGGAAAGGGCTACGATTATACACAAATGCCCTTGAGGCCGTCTGAAAAAACGGAGTATGATTCAGTCAGACCTAAGGAGAAAATCATGGATCTGCACAATATCCGCGAAGATTACAGCAAGCGCGAGCTGTCGGAAGCCGAATGCCACGCCGACCCGATTGTCCAATTTGAGCAATGGCTGAACGAAGCCATTCACGCCGAAGTCAACGAGCCGACAGCGGTCAACGTTGCCGCCGTGGGCGAAGACGGCAGGCCCAACAGCCGCATGGTACTGCTAAAAGAAGTCAACCCAAAAGGCTTTGTTTTCTTTACCAATTACCACAGCCGCAAAGGCCGCTCCTATACGGCGCACCCCTTTGCCGCTATGACTTTTTTCTGGCCGGAACTCGAACGCCAAGTGCGTGTTGAAGGACGCATTGAAAAACTCGACGCCGCCGCTTCGGACGAATATTTTGAAAGCCGCCCGTATACCAGCCGTATCGGCGCATGGGCAAGCGCGCAAAGCGAAGTGATTTCCAGCAAAGCCGTCTTGGTGGCCAAAGCCGCGGCCATCGGTGTCAAACATCCCCTGCATGTTCCCCGCCCGCCGCATTGGGGCGGATACCTCGTTATTCCCGACCGTATCGAATTCTGGCAAGGCCGTCCCAGCCGCCTGCACGACCGCATCCAATACCGCCTGGTTGACGGCAACTGGATACGCGAACGCCTTTCACCATAATTTTCGGATTTTCAAACAAAAATTTACTGGTTGAGTTACAATACAGCCTTTCATCGGCAGGCCGTCTGAATCTGATTTTCAGACGGCCTTTTCCCCCAATCCAACCCCTGCCGCAACCGCCGCAGAAGAACCGCTTTTTCAAGCGAGTTAGGAAAAATCATGTCCAAACAGCCTTCCAGCAAACGCCAATGGCGCGACGGCGTATCATCTACCGCCCAAAAACCCTCCAAACCGGCCAAATCCTTTGCCAATAAAAAACGTCCCGACAACGAGCGAAAAACATCAGGCAAACCTTACGGCCAAAAAGTTTCAGACGGCCCTAAAGCTCAAAATACCGCGCCTAAACAACGTGCTGCCAAAGCCAAAAAACTGGTTGTCCGCAACCCCAACCAAAAAATCATGGAGCACGCCCGCGATTTGAAAGAACGCCGCAGCGACCTTTCCCGCTTCGAACCCGAGCGCCTGCAAAAAGTCCTGGCTGCTTCCGGCGTCGGCTCACGCCGCGAAATGGAAGAATGGATCAGCAACGGCTGGGTAACGGTCAACGGCCGTGTAGCCCAACTGGGTGAAAAAGTTACGCCCGACGATCATGTTACCGTCAAAGGCAGCATCATCAAACTCAAATGGGCAGACCGCCTGCCACGCATCATCCTCTACTACAAACAAGAAGGCGAAATCGTTTCCCGCGACGACCCGCAAGGCCGCGTCAGCATTTTCGACCGCCTGCCACAAGCAGCCAGCAGCCGCTGGGTAGCCATCGGCCGTTTGGACATCAATACCAGCGGCCTTTTGATCCTGACCACTTCAGGCGAACTGGTTCAACGCTTTGCCCACCCCAGCTTTGAAGTCGAACGCGAATACGCCGTGCGCGTATTGGGCGAGTTGACCACCGAACAAATGCGCGTCCTGACCGAAGAAGGCGTGATGCTCGAAGACGGTTTGGCAAAAGTCGAACGCATCTACGAACAAGGTGGCGAAGGCGCGAACAAATGGTACAACGTCGTCATCAAAGAAGGCCGCAACCGAGAAGTACGCCGCATTTTTGAAAGCCAAGGCCTGACCGTCAGCCGCCTCGTCCGCGTAGGCTTTGGCCCCATCGGTCTGCCAAACCGCCTCAAACGCGGCCAGTTCTACGAACTCAATCCGGCAGAAGTCGCCAACATCATCAAATGGGCAGATATGCTGCTGCCTGGCGAACGTCGCCGGAAGAAAAGTTAATGTAAGATAAATCGGGGCTGAGACTTTTGCAAAATCGTCTCAGCCTTATAACATCTTGCTTTAGTCATAAAAATCAAGAGAATTAAAACTCAAATCTCTTAGCACAAAACATATTATTACAAATTTATTCCATTTATTTTAAATATTTGAATAATTTATATTTTTTCTACTTTATTATTAAATATAAGCAGAGCTGCTCCAACCTTCACAAGGCTGTACTCAATAATAGCCTATCCCTTCATCTCAACTAATCGGTATATTTACTACTTCCCAATACATCCAAATTTCCAAATGCTTTGGCATAAATTTCTTATTTATAAGATAATGCTATTTCTTTAACCATTATAAAAAAGGGGAAACTATGTTTGATTTTATAAAGCGGAAATTTCGTGAAGCCATCATTGACCCGATTTCCGACAGTGTTCGAGAAAAACAGGAACAATTGGCAGAAACGGCTTCTGAATATGCGGCACCAAGCGTTTTCTACCTACTCTTCGCCATTACAGGAGCAGTAGCCGTCATTTTGGTTTTACTTAGCCTTTCACTCTATATAGGCCAGCTTTTAGGCAGCTACCTATACGGACTATTTATCTTTACCTCATTTTTTATCTTATTGTTTTTATTTGTATGGGCAATGCGTTCTCGTATTGAAACAGCCGTTAAAAAAACCGTATATGAGCTTTTAAAACCATCAACAGATGCCGATGTTACGATTCCTTTGGTGGAGGCGGAAGTTTTAGAAGAAACGGAAATCAAACGTTTGGAACAACATTAAAATTTTGAAAGGCCGTCTGAAAAACATTCAGACGGCCTTTTAATTAAACTTTTTATTTTTCCGATTTCAACACGCGTTGACGGCGGGTTTCGCTCAATACCATGCCTGCGCTGACGGAAACGTTCATGCTTTCTACCGTGCCAAACATCGGAATCGATACCAGCATATCGCAATGTTCGCGCGTCAGGCGGCGCATACCCTCGCCTTCGTTGCCCATTACCCAAGCCACGCTGTCTGGCAAGTCGCAGTGGTAAAGGTCGGAGTCGCCGCCCATGTCTGTGCCGACAATCCAAATACCGTACTCTTTTAATTCACGTAAAGTACGGGCAAGATTGGTTACGGTAATATACGGCACGGTTTCCGCCGCGCCACAGGCAACTTTGCTGACAGTCGCATTCAGGCCGGCGCTTTTGTCTTTGGGCGCAATCACGGCATGTACGCCCATCGCATCGGCAGTACGCAGGCATGCGCCAAGGTTGTGCGGGTCGGTAATGCCGTCCAATACCAGCAAAAACGGCGGTTCGCTCAGGTTTTCCAACACATCTTCCAAGTGAACATGGTTTTTGGAGGCATCGATAAACCCGACCACACCCTGATGACGCGCCCCTTTGCTGATGGCATTCAGGCGGTCGGCATCAGCAAAATGCACGCGTACGTTTTCAGAGGCCGCTTTATCCAATACATCGCGGGTGCGTGCATCGGATTTGCCTTCTTGGATATAGAGTTCGGTAATTGATTTCGGGTTTTGCCACAAACGGGCATTGACGGCGTGAAAGCCATAGATGAGTCGTTGGTTTGCCATGTTTTTGCTTTATCGAAAAATTCAGACGGCCATTATAACAAGTAAGGCCGTCTGAAAATTTTTTATTTCATCAAATAACCGAGTATGCCCGAAGTGCCAACGCCGATTAATACCGTCACCAACATCGAAAACCGGCTAGCCGCCAATACCGTCAAAGCAATGGCAATCAGCTCATGCGGTTTATCCGACACAAAATATGGCGCAATCACAGAAATCAACACACAACCCGGCGCAGCCTCCATAACCACTTGCGCGCGACGGCTCAACGTACGGTTGCGCAATGCAAAAAAGCCGATTAATCGGGTTGAATAAGTAACGGCCAACATGCTTAAAAACAGCAAAAACGATTGCAGCGACAACAAATCCTTCATTTTTGCTCTCCCCACAAATACGCCACCAATAAACCCGATAACGTTCCGGCCGGAACATACCATGCGCCATCCACGATCAAATAGGTTGCGCACGCCACAATCAGGCTGACAAACCAAGGGCGCGAAGCCGCAAAGCTCTTCCACATCCCGCGCAGCAACACCAAAAACACCGCAGGAAACGCCATGCCGAAGCCCCAAGCCGCCACATCGCCGAACATTGGACCTACTGCCGCACCAAACGCCGCAAAACCAATCCAAGTTACATACAAAATAAAGCACACGCCGGCATAAAACGGCATATTGAATGCAGGCAAACCTGCCGCCTTACGCTTTTGAATTTCAGCAAACGCCATTGCCCAGCTTTCATCACACATAAAAAACAGCGCGGGCATCGCCTTTTTCAGCGGCATATCCCTCATATACGGCGCAATCGCCGCACCCATCAGGATATGGCGCGAATTGATCATAAACGTAACCGTTGCAATCAGCAGTATCGGCAAGGGATTTGCCCACAAATTGACTGCGGCAAATTCCGAACCTCCGGCAAAGTTCATGCCCGTCATCAGCAGCATTTCCAGCCAACTCATGCCTTTCTGCCCACCCTGCATGCCCAAAATCAGCGCCCACGGCAACAAGCCGATCAGCATGGGAGAACATTCTTTGATACCGCGCAGAAATTCCGATTGAGGAGAAGCAGTGTGATTCATTTTGATTGAAACGGTTTATTAAAAAGAAGCGACGTATTATAAATCAGGCCGTCTGAACAAGGGTATAATATGGAAAAATTAGATTTATTTACGGAAACCGATATGACCCACACCGTCCATCTGCAGTTTGAAGAAATTGACAATACCGTGTTGCAACGCCTGTGCGGTGCGCTCGACAGCAATCTCGAAGCCTTAGGCAAAGCCCTTGATATCCAAATCAGCCGCCGCTTCGAACATTTCACCTTCATGGGCGAACTGGCACATGCTGGCCGCCGTGCCTTGCTGTCGCTTGCCGAAGCCGCAGAAAAAGGCGACTTGGACGACAACGCCATCAGCCTCGCGGCCGTCGAAGCAAAAACCGCAGATGAAAAACACGAAGAAAAACACCACGACCAACAATACTATTTCCGCACCAAACGCGGCAGCATCGGCGGCCGCACCCCGCGTCAAAACGGCTATATCCGCGCCTTGCTCAACCACGATGTCGTGTTCGGCTTAGGCCCTGCCGGTACGGGTAAGACCTATCTTGCCGTTGCCGCCGCAGTCGATGCCATGGAAAAACATCAAATCGAACGCATTGTTTTGGTGCGTCCCGCAGTCGAAGCAGGCGAAAAATTAGGCTTCCTGCCGGGCGATTTGGCGCAAAAAGTCGATCCCTACCTGCGACCGCTTTATGATGCGCTTTATGATTTAATGGGTTTCGACCGCGTAACCAAATTGATGGAAAAAGGTTTGATTGAAATTGCGCCGCTGGCCTATATGCGCGGCCGTACCTTAAATGGCGCATATGTCATTTTGGACGAAGCGCAAAATACCACGCCCGAACAAATGAAAATGTTCCTGACCCGTATCGGCTTCGGTGCCAAAGCAGTCATTACCGGCGACATCAGCCAAATCGACCTGCCACGCAACATCAAATCCGGCTTGAAAGATGCACGCGAAAAACTGCGCGACGTAGAAGGCCTGTATTTCCACACCTTCACCAGCGAAGACGTCGTCCGTCATCCTTTGGTGCAGAAAATCGTCGAAGCCTATGAAGCAGCAGAAGAACAAGCTGAAAAGAAAAACGGCGAATAATCTTTTCAAACACTGAAGGCCGTCTGAAAATCAAATTTCAGACGGCCTTACTACATCATTCTCCCCATAATACTGCTATAATCCGAAAATCAAGTAAAACAACGACTTCAAAAGGAAAAATATGACCCTCAAGCCACCCGTCCGAATCGCCGTTACCGGCGCGGCAGGGCAAATCGCCTACGCCACCCTCTTCCGTATCGCCGGCGGCATCATGCTCGGCCGCGATCAACCCGTTATCCTGCAACTGCTCGACCTGCCACAGGCGCAACAAGCATTGCGCGGCGTGATTATGGAAATGCAGGATTGCGCCTTCCCCCTCCTAGCCGACATCTTCGCCACAGACGATCCCGAAGTCGCCTTCAAAGAGGCCGACATCGCCCTCTTGATTGGTGCGCGCCCGCGCACGCAAGGCATGGAACGCGCTAACTTACTGCACGCCAACGCCGAAATTTTCAAAATACAAGGCGCGGCGTTGAACAAAGTTGCCCATCGCAACGTCAAAGTCCTCGTCGTCGGCAATCCGGCCAATACCAACGCCTACATCGCCATGAAGTCCGCACCCGACATCCCGCCGGAAAATTTCACCGCCCTGATGCGTCTCGACCACCACCGCGCCGTCAGTCAAATTGCCGAAAAAATCAACCGCCCGATTACTTCCATCGAGCAAATGTGCGTTTGGGGCAACCACAGCCCGACTATGTACGCCGACTACCGCTACGCCACCAGCAACGGCGAGTCCGTCCAAGACATGATTACCGAACCCGACTGGAACACCGAAGTCTTCATGCCGAAAATCGCCGGACGCGGTGCCGCCATTATCGCCGCACGCGGTTCATCATCCGCCGCCTCTGCCGCCAATGCCGCCATCTACCACCTGCGCGACTGGCTGCTCGGCAGCAGCGGCAAATGGGTAACGATGGGCGTTCCGTCAGATGGTTCTTACGGCATTCCTGAAGGTTTGGTTTTCGGCTTCCCCGTTATTTGTGACGAAGGCAGCTACCGCATCGTCCAAGGCTTGGACTTGTCGGACGAATTCAGCCAATACCGTATTGCCGCCACGCTGGCCGAATTGGAAGAAGAGCGTTCAGCCATCCAGGATCTACTCTAAAACAAAGGCCGTCTGAAAACCAAATTTCAGACGGCCTAAATAATTAAATGCCCATTCTACAATCATTTTTAAAAGCTAGAATGGAACTCTTTGTCCTTGTTTATCTTTAAGATGCCATTGACCTGCCGGTGTACAACCGCCTCCACTACCGCCGACAGCATAATGATCACAATTTGGATCAAGCCGTTTCCCTTGAGAATATGAGCCATTTGACAAACCGTCCCCATTAAAGGAACTGCATGCGCCGATAAAAGCTACGCAAAACAGGATTAAAAATTTCTTCAACATTCACATCACCTTTTTTATAAAAGTCACACCCTAAAATTGCAGCCTAGATAAAGTTCCCACACTATCGATTATGAGCCACACTATGTGAGCAAAAAAACAATCCTTCCTTGCTCACGGTTGTATTATCCAAAATTTCCGCTGCCATTACTCAAAAAAACTACAGCTAGAAACTTGAAATACACACCCAACAGGATTAAAAATATCAAAATAGTTATCAAACTAATTTTATAAACATGTGACAAATTTTTTGCAACTTTGTTTCTTATGGTTTTGCTTCTTTATAAAGCGCTCGTTCTCATAGTATGAAAATTACCCAATACCTTTTCTGCGTTTAAAAAAGGCCGTCTGAAAACCAAATTTCAGACGGCCTTTACTGTGCAGCCTTATTCCGCTACATCAATGCACAAATATTTCAATTCTAAATACTCGTCCGCACCATATTTGCTGCCTTCACGTCCCAAACCGCTGCGTTTCACGCCGCCAAACGGTGCCACTTCATTACTGATTAAGCCCGTATTGATGCCGACCATGCCGTATTCCAAGGCTTCGCCGACGCGCCACGGACGGGCGGTATCGGAGGTAAAAAGGTAAGCTGCCAAACCGTATTCCGTATCGTTGGCGGCCGCGATGACTTCGGCTTCGGTTTCAAAGCGGAACACTGGACACAACGGCCCGAAGGTTTCTTCGCGCGCCACCGCCATTTGCGCCGTAACGCCGCTTAAGACGGTCGGCTCGAAAAACGTTCCGCCCAATGCGCTGCGTTTACCGCCGGTCAGGCAGACCGCGCCTTTGGAGAGCGCGTCGGCGATGTGCTGCTCAACTTTCTCTACCGCTTTTTCCTCAATCAGCGGCCCTTGGTTGACGCCATCTTCCAAGCCGTTGCCCAATTTGAGCGTCGCCACTTTTTCGCTTAATTTGCGGCAAAATTCGTCGTAAATGCCGGATTGAGCGTAAACGCGGTTGGTGCAGACGCAGGTCTGGCCGCTGTTGCGGAACTTGCTGGCGAGCGCGCCTTCGACGGCTTTGTCCAAATCGGCATCGTCAAACACGATAAACGGCGCGTTGCCTCCCAGTTCCAAACTGAGTTTTTTAATATCTGCCGCGCTGTCGGCAAAAATTTTCGCACCGACTTCGGTTGAGCCGGTAAAGCTGATTTTGCGCACGGTCGGGTTAGTAGCAAATTCATGGCTGATTTCTGAAGCGCTACCACTGACAATAGGCAACAAATCCTGCGGCACACCCGCTTCGTAGGCCAGTACAGCCAACGCATACGCACTCAAAGGCGTGAGTGATGCTGGTTTGACTATCATCGCGCAACCCACCGCCAAAGCAGGCGCAGCCTTGCGTGCAATCATCGCAGATGGGAAGTTCCACGGCGTAATCGCAGCGGTAACACCGACAGGCTGTTTCAATACAACCAGTTTTTGCGATGCTTTCACACTTGTCAGCACATCGCCGTCAATCCGCCGCGCCTCTTCCGCAAACCAGCGCACAAACGAAGCCGCATAATCAATTTCACCACGCGCCTCAGTCAGGCTTTTGCCCTGCTCCATCGTCATGATACGCGCCAGTTCTTCTTTGTTTTCTTTAATTAAAAAATACCAACGCCACAACACATCGGCCCGTTCCAACGCGGTTTTTGCCGCCCATAATTTTTGTGCCGTCTCTGCCTTTTGAATCAAAAGCTTCAGGCCGTCTGAACCAGTCTTACGGACAAATGCCAAAGCCTCACCTGTTGCAGGGTTATCAACTCTAATGGCATTTGGAATCGGAGAAAAGGAAATATCGGGATGATTGAGCAAACGGGCAAAATCTTTCATGAGAAACGACCTTTCTAAAACCGAGGATATACGTTCATTATCATATTCATACCATCAAAGTGCAACTAAATCAAAAAATAAACCAACATCAAAGGCCGTCTGAATATCTTACAGACGGCCTTTGCTTTAACGACATCATATCTATCTTAAATAACGAATGAAATACGATGATTAATACCCTACCTCAAAAGGATAAGACACATGTATTACAACAATTTGCTATAATACAAAACTCATTTCAACCCTCATCCAAAATTCCATTTTCAGACGGCCTTTGTCTGTTTATAAGGCCGTCTGAAATGTTTTCCGTCCATCCTCTTCTGCCGAGCCATGATTCCATCTGATTTCATTGACGAGCTTTTATCCAAAGTCGATATTGTCGATATTATCGACGAGCAGGTTCCGCTGAAGAAAGGCGGGGCAAACTATATGGCCTGCTGTCCGTTTCACAAGGAAAAAACGCCGTCGTTTTCGGTCAGCCCGACCAAGCAATTTTACCATTGCTTCAGTTGCGGGGCTCATGGTTCGGCGATTGGTTTTGTGATGGAACATCAGGGGCTGTCGTTTCCGGAGGCGGTGCAGTTTTTGGCTGATCGCGTCGGTATGACGGTGCCTAAAGTTCGCGGGCAGGAAGACAATCCCGAAATCCGTGCCGAACGTAAGAAAAAACAACAGACTTTGGAAGAAACGACGGCAGCGGCAGCGGATTTTTACGCACAACAGTTGAAATTCAATCCGGCGGCAAAGGCTTATTTGGATAAGCGCGGCTTGAGTGCGGAAGTCATCGCGCATTATGGCTTAGGCTATGCGCCTGACGGTTGGCAACCTTTGGCGCAAGTGTTCCAACCCTATCCGAATACTGCGTTGGTGGATACGGGCATGGTCGTTGATAACGAAGGCAAACATTACGACCGCTTTCGCCATCGTGTTATGTTCCCTATCCGTAATCCTCGCGGTCAGGTAATTGGCTTTGGCGGCCGCGTATTGGACGACTCCAAACCCAAATACCTGAACTCGCCCGATACTCCTTTGTTTGACAAAGGGAAAAACCTTTACGGACTATATGAAGGGCGTGCTGCCATAAAAGAGGCAGGACGGATTTTGGTGGTCGAAGGCTACATGGACGTGGTCGCATTGGCGCAGTTCGGCGTCGGCTACGGCGTAGCGGCTTTGGGTACGGCAACCACGGCGGAACACGTCAAAATCCTGATGCGTCAGGCCGACAGTATTTATTTTTGTTTTGATGGCGACAGTGCGGGACGTAAAGCGGCTTGGCGCGCGCTGGAAAATGCGTTACCACAATTAAAAGACGATAAATCGCTGCATTTTCTGTTCCTACCCGAAGAACATGATCCAGACAGCTACATCCGCGCCTACGGCAAGACTCAATTTGAAGATGCCTTGTTAAACCAAAGCAAGCCCCTATCGGAATACTTTTGGGAACATCTTTCAGACGGCCTTAACCTCAATACACAAGAAGGCAAAGCAGAGTTGGTCAAAACCAGTTCTCCGCTTTTGGCTCAGATTACCGCGCCGGCATTGGGCTATCTTCTAAAACAAAAACTCAGCGAGCTGGTAGGCATTGACCCGGACAACCTCGCCCAGTTACTCGGACAAGAAGCGCCAAAGCGGCACGTCAAACAAAAAAGTTACAAACTGCCGCCTATTTCTGTCAAACAGCCAACCATGCTGACGCTGGTTCAAAGACAGATACGCAGCCTCTTGATAAATCCGGCTTGGGCTTCATATATAGACCTACCCGATTATCTGGCTTTAAGCGGCGACTTTGCCTGCCTTGCCAATTTAGCCGAAACCATCAAGCATCACGATACGACTCCTGCAACCGCACAAGTGCTTGAATATATGCGCGGTTCGCCCTATGAGGAAACCGTCAATCAAATCTTTTTATCGACCCTTCATTCTGAAGAAATGGAAGGGGATAACGAAGAAGATTGCGAAAGTTTCCAAATTGGCATGAAAAAGTTGTTAAATGAATTAAAATACAGTCAAATCGAAACTTTAAAGCAAAAAAGGTATTCAAACTGGTTTGACCGAAAATGAAAAAAGACTTTTGCTGTCGCTTTTGACGGCAAAGCAAAACTAACCCCTCAGGCCGTCTGAACAATCTAAACACACGCTGCGAAGCATGACACGCAGAACACTCCATCCGTAATATTTTCAGACAGCCTCAGAGTATTAAAGTGAAATCTGATTTCACAACAAAAAGCTCTGCTCCGCCTTCAGGTACGGCCACATCACCGTAAACCGTCGGCATCCTATCAACCTAGAGAGCAATCCATGTCTAAAAACCAAAACTACGAAGAATACCAAGACCAAGATGACAACCGTCCCTTGAGTATCGAAGAGCAGCGCGCCCGTCTGCGTCAACTCATTATTATGGGTAAAGAACGCGGCTACATCACTTATTCCGAAATTAACGATGCCCTGCCCGACGATATGTCCGACGCCGAGCAAATCGACAACATCGTCAGCATGATTTCCGGCTTGGGCATCCAAGTAACCGAGCAAGCCCCCGATGCTGAAGACATCCTCTTGAGCGACAACGCCGCCGCCATGACCGACGACGATGCCGTTGAAGAAGCCGAAGCAGCACTCTCCAGCGCAGATTCAGAATTCGGCCGCACAACCGACCCTGTGCGTATGTATATGCGTGAAATGGGTCAAGTCGATCTGTTGACGCGTGAAGACGAAATCATCATTGCCAAAAAAATCGAAAATGCACTGAAAAACATGGTGCAGGCAATCTCCGCCTGCCCAGGCTCAATTGCCGAAATTCTGGCGTTGATCGAGCAAGTCCGCAACGACGAAATCCGTGTGGATGAGGTGGTTGAAGCCATCATCGACCCTAATGAAGTCTTGTTGAACGAATTGGGCTTAGGTCATTTGGAAAATGCCAAGCCTGATGATGTAGAAGACGAAGCCGATAGCGACGATGAAGATGCCGACGAGGAAGATGAAGACGATTCAGGTAGCGACTCTGAAGCCATATCCGCCGCCCATTTGGCCGAACTGAAGCAAAAAGTTTTGGAACATTTCGCCTTTATCGAGAGCGAATACGGCAAAATGATCAAGCAGTTGGAAAAACACGGCAGTCAGCACGCCAACTACCTGAAACACCGCGATGCCATTGCCAACAAACTGTTGGAAGTCCGTTTCGCCACACGTCAAATCGAAAACCTGAGCAGCAACCTGCGCAGCCGCGTTGAAAACATCCGCAAACTCGAACGCGAAATCCGCGACATCTGTATCGACCGTGTCCGCATGGATCGCGACTACTTCATCAAAAACTTCCTTCCCGCCATTACCGATTTGGAATGGGTAGAAGAAGAAGTAGCCAAAGGCCGTGTATGGGCAAACGCGTTAGATCGTTTCCGCCACGCCATCCTCGAAAAACAAACCGAGCTGGCAAATATGGAAACTGAAACCCGCATTTCCATCGAAGAGTTGAAAGAAATCAACAAAAACATGGTGTTGAGCGAGAAAGAAACCTCAGCCGCCAAACAGGAAATGATTCAGGCCAACTTGCGTTTGGTTATTTCCATTGCCAAAAAATACACCAACCGCGGCTTGCAGTTTCTTGATTTGATTCAAGAAGGCAATATCGGTCTGATGAAAGCGGTAGACAAATTCGAATACCGCCGCGGCTACAAGTTCTCGACTTACGCCACATGGTGGATCCGTCAAGCGATTACGCGTTCCATCGCCGACCAAGCGCGTACCATCCGTATTCCGGTTCACATGATTGAAACCATCAACAAAATGAACCGTATCTCGCGCCAATACCTGCAAGAAACCGGTGAAGAGCCTGATTCCGCCAAACTTGCCGAGCTGATGGAAATGCCGGAAGACAAAATCCGCAAAATCATGAAAATCGCCAAAGAGCCGATTTCCATGGAAACGCCGATTGGCGATGACGATGATTCGCACTTGGGCGACTTCATCGAGGATGCCAACAACGTTGCACCGGCAGAAGCTGCGATGTACACCAGCCTGCACGAAGTAACCAAAGAAATCCTCGAAAGCCTGACGCCGCGTGAAGCCAAAGTTTTGCGTATGCGTTTCGGTATCGATATGAATACCGACCACACTTTGGAAGAAGTCGGCAAACAATTTGACGTAACCCGAGAACGTATCCGTCAAATCGAAGCCAAAGCCCTGCGCAAGCTGCGCCACCCGACCCGCAGCGACCGCCTCCGCAGCTTCCTCGACAGCGAAGAAAACAAATCATAAAAGCAAACCGCAGGTTGAAAGACCTGCGGTTTTTTATTGGAATACAAAAAGGCCGTCTGAAAACCAAATCCCAAAAGATTTAATCGTTTCAGACGGCCTTAAATTTATTTTGATAACTTATTCAGCCTCTGTAGTTTTCTTTTTCGGACGACGGCAGCGACGTTTGGGTTTGCCATCAGTTGATCCACTTTGTTTCTGACGTTTGTGATCATTGGCCGCAGTCATTTGCTGGCGTGTTTCCTCATCGGCATGTTGGAAAGTTGTCCACCAAGAAGCCATCTCTTTATCAACCTCGCCAACCTCGCTACGCAAAATCAGGAAATCATAAGCGGCTCGGAAACGTGTTTGCGATAGCAGGCGATATGGGCGTGCGCCGCGCATATTGTCAAATTGCGGCTGAAATTGCCAGACTTCACGCATGGTTGCAGAAAATCGTTGCGGTACACCCCAACCCTTCTCTACCGTATCTCGCATGGTGTTCATCGCATCCATCAATGCAGGGACAGGTTTTTGTCCATGGCTCAGATTTCGTTGCCACATAGCATTTAGTGTCGGCCACAATACCGCCGCCAATACGAAACCGACAGAAACGGACTTATCCGCACGGATACGCTCATCGGTATTTTTCAAGGCCAACATAATCATACGTTTATCGGCCGCTTCGGCAGTTTTCAAGGCATCTAAAAGCGGATGGATGCCTTCGGGAATGCCCAACTCGTTTAGCCGTTTCAAACAGGCACGGGAATAACCGGAAAACAAGATTTTCAGAATTTCATCAAAAAGACGGGCCACCGGCTCATTTTTCAGACGGCCTGCATATTCTGCAATCGGCAAAGCCGTTTGCTCTTCCACTTCAAAGCCCAACTTGCCAGACAAACGGACGGCGCGAAGAATACGGACAGGATCTTCCTGATAGCGTTCGGCAGGATCGCCTATCATCACCAATTTTTTATCGGCAACATCAGCCACGCCCTGATGAAAGTCCCAAATCTCCTCTTTAATCGGGTCGTAATACAGTGCATTACAAGTAAAGTCGCGACGCATGGCATCTTCTTCAATGCTGCCGTAAGTATTGTCCTTCATAATACGGCCTTGCGCATTTTGCTGAACCTTATCGCCACCGCGGAACGTCGTCACTTCAATGGTTTCAGGGCCGATCATCACATGAACGATTTGGAAGCGGCGGCCGATAATGCGGCTGCGGCGGAATACTTTGCGGATTTGCTCCGGCGTGGCATCGGTTGCGATATCAAAGTCTTTGGGCTCGACCCCGAGTAACAAATCCCGAACGGCCCCACCTACAACATAAGCCTGAAAACCGGCTTCATGCAGGCGTTTAGCAATTTTCTCAGCGGCAAAGCTCAACATATCCGCATGGATACCATGTTGCTCAAGTGAGATAATTTCCTTTTCGGGCAACGACTTGACGTGTTTTTTAGGCAACACTTTATGCAGCCATTTTTTTAACATAAGCAGCTCTTTTCACAATAAAAAAGGCCGTCTGAAACTTGTCCGGCTTAAGCCTTTGCACAATATCCTGCCGTAGAAAGAACAAAACATTGAGCAAAGGCTTCAGACAGCCTAAAAAAGACGTGCCATTATACCTTATGGAAGTTCGATTAATTAGCGTATTGACAAAAAATATCGGCTATAATGACGGTCTGACAACGATTCAGGCAAGACATCATGTACCACTACAAATCCGAAGCTACCCAATTCCTCGACAAACTCATGGAAGACAATCCCGAAATGGAAGCGCAACGCCTCGAAAACCGCCATTTGCTGTGGGATGTTACCCTCAATCCGGCCGAACAGGCTGAATTTGAAGCGGCCAAAGTCAACAAAAAACCTTACACCTATTATCAAGACTAACCCATATCGGTATGACGACCAACACCCACAATACCGATCCGGCGTTACAGCAGTACCTCAACAGCATCGGTCAATCTGAACATCCCGTTTTGACCGCATTGCGCGAGCGCACCCAATCACATCGTCTGGGAAAGATGGCCATCGCACAAGAGCAGGCAGCCATGTTGGTGTGGTTGGCCAAATTATTGAATGCCAAAAAATATTTGGAAGTTGGTGTCTTTACCGGTTACAGCAGCACCGCCATGGCACTTACCCTCCCCGAGGACGGCAAAATCACGGCTTGCGACATCAATGTAACCTTTACCGATATTGCCCGCGAAACATGGCAGGCAGCAGGCATAGCGCATAAAATCTCGCTTCATCTGCAACCGGCTTTGCTGACTTTGGACGATTTGATTGTGCAAGGCGAATCGGAAAGCTATGACTTGGCGCTTATCGATGCCGACAAACCGCCTACGCCGAAATATTTTGAACGCTGTTTACAACTGGTACGGAGTGGCGGCGTAATTGCCATCGACAATATCTTATTGGGCGGGCGCGTCATGAATGAAGCTGGCGAAAATGATCCACCCAGCTTGGATATCCTGCGCCATTTCAACCAAAATCTGCCGCACGATACACGCATTATTCCCATTACCCTGCCTATCGGCGACGGTTTGACACTGCTGCTAAAAAAATAAAACGACACAATCCGATGAAAACATTATCACATTCCCTGTTTCTTTTGCCGCTTACTCTATTGGCCGCATCATGCGCCGTTTCCCATCCTCCCCAACCTGCCGACAATCCCAACTTTGTCCTGCCGGATATTCCGCGCGAGCCTTTGCATGAAAAAAGTATCCCCTATCCACGCTTAGATGCACAAACCCAGATTGACCACTTAGGTATACAAATTGCCCGACTGGAACGCACGGTTGAAGAATTAAATCAACGCTTGCACACATTGGAACAACAACGAACCATCAAGCGTCCGACTACTTCGGCTTCCAACCCCAAAGCCCAGCGATTAGACGACCGCAAGCTGAAAATGAACTATTTGGCCAATGGCGGCGGCGTGCCGTCTGAAACAGACTCAGCCGCACAAAACGAACTGCGCCTTTATAATCAGGCACAAAAATACTACCAGCGCAACAACTTCTCTGCCGCAGTAGCCATTTTGAAAGAGGCAGACGGCGGCAACGGCAGCGAAATTGCCCGCCGCAATATGTACCTGCTTCTGCAAAGCCAACAACGTCTGGGCAACTGCGAATCCGTTATCGAAATCGGCAACCGCTACGCCAACCGATTCCGCAACAGCCCGCAAGCTCCCGATGCCATGTACAGCATCGGCCAATGCCAATACAAACTGCAACAAAAAGACATCGCCCGCAGCACATGGCGCAAACTGATACAAAGCTTCCCCAACAGCGAAGCGGCAAAACGCGCTTCCATCAGTCTCAAACAAAGATAAACGTTCAGACGGCCTTGTCATCCCCAAGGCCGTCTGAATATTTTTTTACCCTTAATCCATTCAAGCAAAAGGAACTCCTCATGATCCAAGTCGGCATTATTATGGGCAGCAACAGCGATTGGCCGGTGATGCAGCAGGCAGCACAATTTCTCAAAGAATTCGGCGTTGAATACGAAGCGCGTGTCGTCTCTGCACACCGTACGCCTGATTTGATGTTTGAATACGCCGAAACCGCACGCGAACGCGGCATCAAAGCCATCATTGCCGGCGCAGGCGGCGCAGCGCATTTGCCAGGCATGGTTGCAGCCAAAACCACGGTGCCCGTCTTGGGTGTTCCCGTGCCCAGCAAATATCTGCGCGGCGAAGACTCCCTGCTTTCGATTGTACAAATGCCCAAAGGCGTTCCTGTTGCCACATTTGCCATTGGCGAAGCAGGCGCGGCCAATGCAGCGCTGTTTGCTATTTCACTTTTGGCCAATGAAAATCCTGAATTGGCTGAAAAATTGGCGGCTTTCCGTGCCAAACAAGAACAAACCGTTCTAGCCATGGAATTGCCTGAAGCATAAGGAACAAAGGCCGTCTGAAAGTTGTAAAGAGAAACTTTGATTTTGTTTTACGATTGTTCAGACGGCCTTTTTTCTTTTATCAAATTGAATTAATGCCATGAAAATCCTAGCATTCGTCCTACTCTCCACCCTGCTTTGTTCCTGTCAAAGCCCAAGCACTCCTACTCAATTAACTGCTATTCCATCTCAGCAACAAACCCAAGATACAACCGGCAACCTGATTATCTTCTATGATGCCCAAACTGGTTCTGCGCCATTGCTAAAAGCAGTGAAAACCTCTGGTGCAACTTTGGTTTACGAATACAAAAACCTGAACGGCATTGCTATTCGTCCGGCTTCCAAGACCAATATTGAAGATGCCATTGCCTATTTCAAAAAAGTAAACGGCGTATTGTCTGTTGAACAAGACCGACTGCTTAAACTTCAATAAACAAACTATTTTTTGACCAAATAAAAAAGGCCGTCTGAAACGCATCACTACGATTTCAGACGGCCTTTACTTTTTTCAATAAATCAAATCATGCCGCTGCCTTGTGCTTTAGGCTTGGCTTGACCGAATTCCAATTTGCTCAGTGCAGACAGATAAGCCTTGGCAGTCGCCACCAACACATCGGTATCTGCGCCTTGACCGTTAACCACACGATCGCCACGCTGCAGGCGGACTGAAGTTTCGCCTTGGCTTTCTGTACCTTGCGTCACCGCATTGACAGAGTAAATCTGCAAGGTTGCGCCACTTTGAGCCACGCTTTCAATGGCTTTGAAGATGGCATCAACAGGGCCTGAGCCGCTAGCGGTAGCGTGTTTTTCTTCTCCGCGAATACTGAACACGATATTGGCACGAGGTTCTTCGCCGGTTTCGGTGCTGATTTTTTGGGAAATGAATTTATAGCTTTCGGTATTCATATTGCCCATTTCGTCAGACACCAAAGCGTGCAGGTCTTCATCAAAGATTTCGCGTTTCTTATCCGCCAGCTCTTTGAAGCGTGCAAATGCCGCATTCAACGCCTCTTCGCTTTCCAACTCAATACCCAAATCTGCCAGCTTGCTGCGGAATGCGCTGCGGCCAGAGAGTTTGCCCAAAGTCAAGCGGTTGGTTGACCAGCCGACTGATTCGGCAGTCATGATTTCATAGGTTTCAGGGTGTTTCAACACGCCGTCTTGGTGGATGCCTGATTCGTGCGCAAAGGCGTTTGCGCCGACTACTGCTTTGTTTGGCTGAATCGGATAGCCGGTGATAGTAGATACCAGTTTGGATACCGGCACGATTTGCGTGGTATCGATGCCGGTTTCCAAGCCGAACAAATCATGACGCACTTTCAACGCCATCACGATTTCTTCAAGGCTGGCATTGCCCGCGCGTTCGCCCAAGCCGTTGATGGTACATTCCACCTGACGCACACCTGCCTGAACAGCAGCCAATGAGTTAGCAACCGCCATACCCAAGTCATTATGGCAGTGGGTCGACCAAACTACTTTGTCGCCATTGGGAACGCTTTTGATGATGTTGCTGATACGCTCGTACCATACGGAAGGGATGGAGTAGCCGACAGTATCAGGAATATTGATAGTAGTCGCCCCCGCTTCAATAACCGCCGTAAAGATTTTGGCAAGGAAGTCCAAATCCGAACGTACTGCGTCTTCAGCAGAAAATTCCACATCGTCAGTGTATTCTTTAGCAATTTTTACCGCTTTGACCGCCGCATCGATGACCTGCTGCGGCTTCATTTTCAGTTTGTGCTCCATGTGGATCGGGCTGGTGGCGATAAAAGTGTGAATACGTTTATTCGGAGCAGGGGAAACAGCTTCGCCTGCTTTGCGCACATCGTTTTCAACGGCACGCGCCAATGAGCAAACTGTAGATTTAGTAATGATTTTGGCAATCGCATTAACCGATTCAAAATCGCCCGGACTGGCTGCTGCAAAACCTGCCTCAATCACATCAACACCCATCTTTTCCAACTGGCGGGCAATACGGATTTTCTCCTCTTTGGTCATGGATGCACCGGGCGACTGCTCGCCGTCGCGCATGGTGGTATCGAAAATGATAACGCGGTTGGTTTGTGTCATTTCTGTTCTCTCCAGAGATTCGTTTTTTTGTAAAAAAGCATTCAAATCAAGCGGTCTGCCTTGCACTTCCGCCAAAGCGGTCAGTTTTTGCAACTGAGCCAAAGGCAGGGAACCGCGTGTACGCCATTTATAGATAGCCGCCGTCGTTGCAGCATTTTCCGGGTCGTGCTGTTTCAGGGCTTCGGCCAGCGCGTTTACGCCACCAAAATAGGCAACCAAACGGTCAATGTCTAATTGCATGATGTTCCTTGTCCAAATCTGATTAAGATTATTGTGTTCTAGTTTTGCATTATACTCATTTTAGACAAAACGACAATCTATTTTTATCAAAATATTAGTATAAATTTTAAAATCTGAGAAAATTTTATACATTTTGTCTAATTCAGACTATTAAAAGCTCCTCTCAAACCGAACACATCCTAAATATAGTAAACTAATCCCCTATTTCTCCGATTTGAAACACATTATGCCCCACACCATCCCTACCGACCGTTCCGACATCGAATGGCGCAACGAAAGCACACAAAAGCCGCCTAAGCAGGCGGTTTACATCCAAGAAGCAGCCACAGCAGAAATTTTAAAAAATGCCCACGCGCAAACTGCAACTGTTTGGACTGGCGATTTTCATAATGCCAAGCAAGTCTTAGCCGCAATGAAAAAGCGTATCCGCAGGCCGTCTGAAAAAAAGAAAGGCGCACCTGCCGATATTCAGACGGCCTTCCACGCCCACCGTATGAAACAAGCTCAGCAAAGTCGTTTGCTCAATATGCTTGCCGTTGAAATTCAACCGAATTTTCAACTGGGCAATGCACGCGCACCCAACATCTACTCTGCCCTGTGCGATGTTTACGACACACCAAACGACAAGCCGTTTCTTTTGCCGCTGAATCAATTACTGGGCTTTATCGGTGCACACGAATGGCACAAAAAAGGCATAGATATCCCTCAACTAGACGGAAAAATCCATGTTCCTTTCGGCGTATTCTCTCCACTGCGCGGCGAGTATTTGGATTTAATCACACAAGCCCCACTCGCTCCCAATATTCAGACGGCCTTTGACATCGGCACCGGTTCAGGCGTTATTGCCGCAATTTTGGCCAAACGAGGCATACCCGACATCATTGCCACAGACACCAACCCCAAAGCAATTGCCTGCGCCATAGCAAACCTCGAACGCCTAGGCTTGGATAAAGCCGTCAATATCCAATTGATTGATTTATTTCCCAAAAGTTGCGCCGACCTTATCGTCTGCAATCCGCCTTGGCTGCCGGCAAAACCGACCTCCGCTATTGAGACTGCACTTTACGACCCAAATAATGCCATGTTGACAGCCTTCATTAACGGCGTACGTCATCACTTAAATCCAAACGGCGAAGCTTGGCTGATTATTTCAGATTTGGCAGAACACTTGCATTTGCGTGATAAAGACTTTCTAAACCAATGCTTTCAGACGGCCTCACTCAATGTAGTCGATATTTTGAAAACCAAACCGCAACACAAAAAAGCAATAGATGAATCCGATCCTTTGGCGTTTGCCAGAAACAAGGAAACTACTTATCTATACTGTCTGAAAGCGATATAAAATCAAGGCCGTCTGAACATTCAGACGGCCTTTAAGCATTTCCACAAAAGAAAACGGCATATCGTAAAGATATGCCGTTGATGGGAGCAGGGACTGCTATATTTGGCAGTGGTTTGTGTTTTAGTCCTCTTGCGCCGCTGTTTGCAGGTAGTTTGGCAAACCAACTTTACCAATTAATTCCTGCTGAGTTTCAAGCCAGTCGATGTGTTCTTCGTTGATGTCTTTTTGTTTTTCCAACAAATCACGGCTGACGTAGTCTTGTTGCTCTTCTGCAAGAGCGATGGCTGCAACCAGAGCATCATGTTTTTCATACTCTTTTTTCAGATCGCAGGCAATGATTTCTTCGGTAGATTCACCGATCAACAGTTTACCCAATTCTTGCAGATTAGGCAGGCCTTCCAAGAACAAAATACGCTCGATCAAATCGTCTGCGGATTTCATTTCGCGGATGGATTGTTTGAAGAAGTGTTCGCCCAATTCTTCAAAACCCCAGTTTTTCAAAATGCGGGCATGCAGGAAGTATTGGTTAATGGTAATCAGCAACAAACCTAAGTTTTTGTTCAGCTCGCGAATAACTAAGCGATCGCCTTTCATATTCAGCTCCTTATATGTTATAGGCTAGATTACAGTTGGCTTTGGTAGTAGTTGCCTTCGCCGACCAATTCGATCAGACGCAGTTGTTGTTCCAACCAGTGAGCGTGATCTTCTTCAGTGTCTTTCAGTTGGGCAACCATCAAATCGCGGGTAACGTAGTCTTGAGCTTCTTCGCACAATTTGATGCCTTTTTTCAACGCATCGCGTACTTCGTATTCAGTATTCAAGTCTGCTTTCAGACAAGAGACTACGTCAGTACCGATGTTCAGTTCGGCACGGGTCATTTTAGGCGTACCGCCCAACATCAGGATACGACGGATGAAGTCTTCGGCGTGAGTGGTTTCTTCTTCCATCTCGTGGTTCAAACGTTCGAACAGTTTGGTGTAACCCCATTCAGAGTACAGGCGAGAGTGGATAAAATATTGGTCGCGAGCAGCCAACTCACCAGACAATAATTCGTTCATGTAATCAATAACTGCTTGGTTGCCTTGCATAATTCTTTCTCTTTCTTTTAAAAGTTGATAATCACGAATGAAGATTCGTATGTTGTTATGGAATGAGGTAATTGTATGCACAAGTAGCACTTTTGACAAATTTTCTATTTAAAATACAAACAATTATCAAAAAATTTAACCTGCCTAAAAGGCCGTCTGAAAAATTAATCCCCTGTTTTTAATAACAATTTTTTGACATTAATATTAAGAATCCATTGCATTATTCAAAAACATTTACATTCGTTAACCATAAATAAAAGCAAATAATCCAACAAAATCAATCAAATTTAATTATGAATTATTCTCAACTGCTTTTACCTGATTTTTTTGAATCTCCCATTCCGTCATCACTTGCGAATCGTGCTATAATCGCCAGTTATCTTTTTTTTAAGCAACCAGCTAAACCTTATAAATTATCATGAAACAAATCCGCAATATTGCCATCATCGCCCACGTCGACCATGGCAAAACCACATTAGTTGACCAATTGCTGCGCCAGTCCGGTACATTCCGTTCCAACCAGCAAGTCGAAGAACGCGTCATGGACAGCAACGATCTTGAAAAAGAACGCGGCATTACCATTCTCGCTAAAAATACCGCCATCGAATACGAAGGCTACCACATCAACATCGTAGATACCCCGGGACACGCCGATTTTGGTGGCGAAGTGGAACGTGTATTGGGCATGGTTGACTGCGTCGTACTGTTGGTTGACGCACAAGAAGGCCCTATGCCGCAAACCCGTTTCGTGACCAAAAAAGCCTTGGCTTTGGGTCTGAAACCTATCGTTGTTATCAACAAAATCGACAAACCGTCTGCCCGTCCAAGCTGGGTTATCGACCAAACATTCGAATTGTTCGACAACCTGGGCGCAACCGACGAACAATTGGACTTCCCTATCGTCTATGCTTCCGGCCTGTCCGGCTTTGCCAAACTGGATGAGAACGACGAGAGCAGCGATATGCGTCCTCTGTTCGAGACCATTTTGAAACACACGCCTGCACCAAGCGGCAGCGCGGACGAAACGCTGCAACTCCAAATTTCCCAACTGGACTACGACAACTATACCGGCCGCCTCGGTATCGGCCGCATCCTGAACGGCCGCATCAAACCCGGCCAAGTTGTTGCCGTGATGAATCATGAAGAACAAGTTGCCCAAGGCCGCATCAACCAGCTGTTGGGCTTCCAAGGCTTGGAACGCGTACCTTTGGAAGAAGCTGAAGCCGGCGATATCGTGATTATTTCCGGTATCGAAGACATCGGTATCGGCGTAACCATTACCGACAAAGACAATCCTAAAGGCTTGCCTATGTTGAGCGTGGACGAGCCTACCTTGACCATGGACTTTATGGTCAATACTTCTCCTTTGGCCGGTACTGAAGGCAAATTCGTGACTTCCCGCCAAATCCGCGACCGCCTGCAAAAAGAATTGCTGACCAACGTTGCCCTGCGTGTTGAAGATACTGCCGACGCTGATGTATTCCGCGTTTCCGGCCGTGGCGAATTGCACCTGACCATTTTGTTGGAAAACATGCGCCGTGAAGGCTTTGAATTGGCAGTCGGTAAACCGCGCGTGGTATTCCGTGAAATCAACGGTCAAAAATGCGAGCCTTACGAAAACCTGACCGTGGACGTACCTGATGACAACCAAGGTGCCGTTATGGAAGAGCTTGGCCGTCGCCGTGGCGAATTGACCAATATGGAAAGCGACGGTAATGGCCGTACCCGTCTGGAATACCACATTCCTGCACGCGGTCTGATCGGTTTCCAAGGCGAATTCCTGACTTTGACCCGCGGCACCGGCTTGATGAGCCACGTTTTTGACGACTATGCTCCGGTTAAACCTGATATGCCCGGCCGTCACAACGGCGTACTGGTTTCTCAAGAGCAAGGTGAAGCCGTTGCTTACGCCCTGTGGAACTTGGAAGACCGCGGCCGTATGTTCGTTTCTCCAAACGACAAAGTCTACGAAGGTATGATTATCGGTATTCACAGTCGCGACAACGACTTGGTGGTAAACCCTCTGAAAGGTAAAAAACTGACCAACGTCCGCGCCAGCGGTACAGATGAAGCCGTGCGCCTGACTACGCCGATCAAATTGACTTTGGAAGGCGCAGTTGAGTTCATCGACGATGACGAACTGGTTGAAATTACGCCACAATCCATCCGCCTGCGTAAACGCTACCTGAGCGAATTGGAACGTCGCCGTCATTTCAAAAAACTGGACTAATTCTGTTTGATTGATACGTTTTAAAATTAAGGCCGTCTGAAAAGTGTTTTAGAAATCCTAGATTTCATTTTCACACTTTCAGACGGCCTTTTATCATCTGTTCAAATAAAGTAAATCGGTATTTCTTCCGCTTGTACTGCCGCTTCATCAGCGCGATCATTTTTTCGATATTGCCCCGGCGATATCCCATATTGCTTTTTAAATGCCTTGCCAAAATGCGTTTCCGATTGAAAACCCACCGAGAGCGCAACCGATAAAACCGAATCCGCCGTCTGTTTCAACAATAATGCCCCCTGCTGTAAGCGGATACTGTTTACAAAGGCATGCGGGCTTGTTCCCGTCTGCTGCTTAAATACCCGCATCAACTGGGCGCGAGATAAGTTGGCCATCGCGGTCATTTTCTCGATATTCCATTCCTCTTCCGGCTTATCCACTACTGCCTGAAGCAGATTCCGCAGGCGTTTATCCTGCCAACCATTCAGCAAACCGCTTAATTGCGCTTCCCCATTTTTCTCTAGGCTGGCTCGAAGTAGAAATACCAACAACACCGAAGCCAATGCGTTCACAACCGCTACCGAACCTGACAAAGCTTGACCGCTCTCATATTGCAATAACGCCACCAAATACTGCAAAGAAGGATGGTTGATATTCAGTAAAACCGTATCAGGCAGCCCCGCCATAATATCCGCCTGCGCTTCATATTCAAACCGTGCACAGAAAAGATGCAAAGCCGCATCGCCTCCTGCATGACTTTGCTTGACTTTAAATGCGCCTTTTTCACTCGTCAGCACATTAACACCAAGATTTTCACAACTGCTATCGCTGCTCAAAGTATGCCCTACACTACGCGGGAAAAAAATGACATCCCCCGCACTCAGCAGCCTTGCCTCTTGCTCCCCATCAATTCGGATATAACCCGAACCGGCAGTTACGATATGCACCAAACCATGCGCACGCTTGGGCTCATGCCGCACATACCACTTCCCCCGAAAAAGACATTGAACATCCACGCTGCCTTTTACCTGCGCCAATTCGACCAGCCTATCCAAAATATCCATAGTGTTTTTTACCAATAAATGAGATGTTTTGACGATTTTATTCTTCCAATTATTGCAATAATACACACACTAAACACAAACGGATAGGATTTTTTATCTTATCCACTCACATTAAGAAAGGACATATCATGTTTAAAGACTGGCCTGAACATACCGCCTTGGTAAAAAAAGCATTCGGTGAACTGGGTAAAAACCATCCTAAAATGCTGCAAGCCTACGGCGCACTGGATCAAGCAGCCGCTGCCGAAGCACTGGATGCCAAAACACGCGAACTGATCGCCATCGCCGTTGCCATTACCACACGTTGCGAAAGCTGTATCAGCGTGCATGCTGCCGCTGCAGCTAAAGCAGGTGCAACCGAAAGCGAAATCGCCGGCGCATTGGCCACCGCTATCGCTCTGAATGCAGGTGCCGCTTATACCTACGCTTTGCGCGCTTTGGAAGCAGTAGAAACCCAACGCTAATCGGTTTGTAAAATCAGGCCGTCTGAAAGCCAACTCCCCTTTCAGACGGCCTGATGAAATGCTAAACTGATAAAGTTATCATATTGTTTTCTGTCTAATAGGAGATTGAACCATGAAGAAACTGCTGACCGCCGTACTTTTTGCCGCCGCTGTTGCCACTCCTTTGGCCGCTTCCGCTGCCTCTATGCCTAAAATTGAAAAAATTGCGGCACAACCTGCAAAAGCAAAAGGCGTTTGGATTGATGTCCGCTCTGCCGAAGAATTTAAAGAAGGCCATTTGCAAGGTGCGCTCAATATTCCGCATGACCAAATCGTTGACCGCATCAAATCCGTCAGCCCGGATAAAAACGCACCGGTCAACCTCTACTGCCGCAGTGGCCGCCGTGCAGAAGCCGCGCTGACTGAGCTGAAAAAAGCGGGCTACACCAACGTAACCAACCATGGCGGTTATGAAGACTTGGTGAAAAAAGGTTTGAAATAAATCTGGTTGATTTTAAAAAGGCCGTCTGATACTTTTCAGACGGCCTTTATTGACATCACAGACAGCAACTTCCAAATCTCAAACGTTTGCTGAGACCTGTTTCATGAATCAATTGTTTGATAACCAAAATATTGGTGTTATCGGCCAACGCGCGAATGCTATGCGCTTCCATTGGCTCAAGACGGATAACTTGCAAGCCTTCGGTTTGCAAAACTTCGTCCACCGTTTTGATTTCGGCTTTGCCGTTTAAAACCAAAAGCAAAATAATCGCATCCGCCTCATATGCCGGAATTTCATTATTCTTCTGCAGTGAAAGCTGAACAATCTCCTGATTGCCGTCTGAAGCAATCACGCCGCCCAATAAAGCTTTGGGGTCTAACTCATAATGTTTCATTATTATCCTTTCCGCCCAAACGTTGCCGATTCATGGACAATCGCTCAAGCAAACCAGTACAATACGGCCTATCTTACCGATAGACACAATATTGTCACATGAACATATTAATCTCAAACGACGATGGTTATCTTGCGCCCGGTTTGGCTATTTTGGCAAGAGTGTGCTCGGAATTTGCCAATGTTAGGGTGGTTGCGCCCGAACGCGATCGCAGCGGCGTCAGCAATTCCCTGACTTTAGACCGTCCTTTACAACTGAAACAGGCGGAAAACGGGTTTTACTATGTGAATGGTACGCCCACCGACTGCATTCATGTCGGCCAACACGCCCTCGCCGATTTCAAACCCGACTTAGTTTTGTCCGGCATTAACAACGGCGCAAACATGGGCGACGATACGCTTTATTCCGGTACGGTTGCCGCCGCGACGGAAGCCTACCTGATGGGCATTCCCGCCATTGCTTTCTCACTTGCCGACTCCAGCGGCCGTTATTGGGAAACCGCAGAAAAAGCCGCTTGGATACTGCTTTCCTACTTTCTCAAACGCCCTATTTCCGAACCCATCTTATGGAACATCAATATCCCTGCCGTCGCACCTGAGGATATCCAAGGCATAAAAATTACACGGCTCGGCCGCCGTCATCATGAACAAAGCATTGTTCCCATGTATAATCCACGTGGCGAACAAATTTATTGGATTGGGCCGGTCGGCGATGTTTCCGATAGCGAAGAAGGTACCGACTTTGGCGAATGCGCGTCCGGCTTCATCACGATAACCCCCCTGCAAGTCGATTTGACTGCCTACGGACAAATGGAGCAAACTGCTTCCTTTTGGTCAGAAATCCCTGCGCCTTAACAGTCCCTAACAGCCGAACACTTGAGAATCAAGCATATTTTTATTATGATATGCCTCGACGAGAACAATTACCCGAATACGAAAGTCATTAACATGTTGAAAAAAAGTGTATCTTATGCCGGATCGGCAGCTTTGGTTTTATTACTTGCAGCCTGTGCCAGCCAACAACCGGCTCCTGTAGTCGTCGGCACACAAAGCGGTGGTTCAACAACAGGCTCTACCGTTGACAATCCTTACGGCGCAGCGCCTTACAATACCAACACCAGCCCAGCGGCAGATGCTCCATACACTCCGCCGGCAAGTACACCTGCTCCAACATACAACAGCGGCAGCACCGGCACTTACACGCCTTCTTACGCGCCTGTTGATATTAATGCAGCGACACATACCGTTGTTCGTGGTGATACCGTTTACAACATCTCCAAACGTTACAATATTACCCAAGACAATCTGCGTGCATGGAATAACCTGGCCGACAACACCATCAGCATTGGTCAAACCCTGCGCGTGAAACCTGAAGGCTACGTTGCACCTGCAGCTTCTGCAAGCAAACCTTCTACGCCAACAACGACAACCACTGCTCCGGCTCCAAGCACTCCTGCCAATACACCAACCGTATCTACCGGCAGCAGCCGCAACGTCAGCGGCATCACATGGCAGCGTCCGACTACCGGTAACGTTATTGCCAACTTCGGCGGCAGCAACAAAGGCGTGGATATTGCTGGTACACAAGGTCAGCCTGTCGTTGCAGCGGCAGACGGTAAAGTCGTTTACGCAGGCTCAGGCTTGCGCGGTTACGGCAACTTGGTCATCATCCAACACAACTCCTCATTCTTGAGCGCATACGGCCACAACCAACGTCTGCTGGTTAATGAAAACCAAACCGTTAAACGCGGTCAAACCATTGCGCACATGGGTAATACCGATGCATCTCGTACTCAGTTGCACTTTGAAATCCGTCAAAACGGCAAACCGG
This sequence comes from Neisseria sp. HMSC15G01, assembly GCF_001808255.1. Taxonomy (NCBI): domain Bacteria; kingdom Pseudomonadati; phylum Pseudomonadota; class Betaproteobacteria; order Neisseriales; family Neisseriaceae; genus Neisseria; species Neisseria sp. HMSC15G01. Next base: position 148,408 of record NZ_KV792697.1, on the reverse strand, counting down.
TCAATCCGGCAAATTATGTTGCCTTCTAAGCTGATTCAAGCAACCTAATTTCAATTCAATCCCTGCCTAAATGTCATTTAGGTAGGGATTGTTTGTACCGGTTTCCCATGAAATTTCATCTTCCCTTTCTTTATACCCTGCTATTGGGCGGTTGCGCCGCGTTTTTGCCATCATTGGACGAACGCACCCAAAGCAGTTATCTTGACATACCTGCAACCCCGCGGCTGGACAGCGCATTAGGTATTCCTTCTACATCCTCCAAGACTGATGTTTCCCATATCTATCTGCTGAACGATGCCCATGAAGCCTTTGTCGCTCGTGCTACCCTGATTGAATCCGCCGACCATACCCTCGATTTACAATACTATATCTGGCACAACGACATCTCCGGCAAGCTTCTGTTCAACCTGATTCATCGTGCAGCTGAACGCGGCGTCCGTGTGCGTTTGCTTCTGGACGACAACAACACCAACGGCATGGATGATCTCCTGCTGGCACTCGACAATCATCCCAATATTGAAGTCCGTCTGTTTAATCCCTTTATTTTCAGAAAATGGCGTGCACTCGGCTACGTTGCTGACTTTCCGCGACTTAACCGCCGGATGCACAACAAATCGTTTACCGCCGACAACCGTGCCACCATTTTGGGCGGACGCAATATCGGCGACGAATATTTTAAGGTTAACGACGATACCATCTTTGCCGACCTCGATATCCTCGCCACAGGCCGCGTAGTAACAGAAGTGTCCCAAGACTTCGACCGCTATTGGGCAAGCCATTCCGCCTACAACGCGACCAGCATTATCAAACGGGGAAACCTGAAAAAAGGATTGGCAGAGCTTGATTACACCGACCAAGATAAAAACCAAACGCTCATCCGCTACCGTCAAAGCATCGAACACTCCAACCTCTATCAAAAAATGCAGAGCAACCTTATGGAGTGGCAAAGCGTCAGCACACGCCTGATCAGCGATGACCCGGCCAAAGGCTTAGACCGCGACCGGCACAAACCGCCTATTTCCGAACGCCTGCAAGACGCCCTCAAGCAACCTGAAAAAAGCGTTTACCTTGTCTCGCCCTATTTTGTACCCACAAAATCAGGTGTCAAAGCCATAGAAAAACTGATACACAACGGCGTGGACGTTACCGTTTTGACCAATTCGCTCCAAGCAACCGACGTTGCCGCCGTCCATTCCGGCTACGTCAAATACCGCAAGCCTTTGCTCAAAGCCGGGGTCAAACTATACGAACTCCAACCCAATCATGCCGTTCCGACCACCAAAGACCGCGGCTTAACCGGTAGCTCCACCACCAGCCTGCATGCCAAAACATTCATCGTGGACGAGAAACGCGTTTTCATCGGCTCATTCAACCTCGACCCACGCTCCGCACGCCTCAATACCGAAATGGGTGTCGTCATCGAAAGCCCCGAAATCGCAGGCCAAATGCAGCGCACCCTCGTTACGACCACCCCAAGCTACGCCTATCAGGTAACGCTTGGCAATTACAACAAACTATACTGGTATGACCCAAGCGAAAAACGAACTTACGCACACGAACCCGAAGCCAAGTTCTGGAAACGGATGACTTCAAAAATCCTGTCCATCCTGCCCATAGAAGGATTATTATAGAGGCCGTCTGAAAACAAAAATCATGCAGCCGGAGGAATTCACCATGTCTCGACTCATCTGCAAAACCCTATTTGTTTGTCCCACCTGCTTATTGTTGGCCTCCTGCGGCACCACTGGCAAGCATAAATCCCACAAGCCGCAAACAACCGCCAGAACAATCCAACCTGTCCGCATTTCCCATATCGACCACACCCAAGGTTCGCAGGAATTGATGCTTCACAGCCTAGGCCTGATCGGTACGCCCTACAAATGGGGAGGCAGCACCACAGCCACAGGCTTTGACTGTAGCGGCATGATCCAATTCGTCTATAAAAACGCCCTCAACGTCAATCTGCCACGCACCGCACGCGATATGGCCGCAGCCAGCCGAAAAATTCCCGACAGCAAATTGAAAGCCGGCGATCTTGTCTTCTTCAATACCGGCGGCGCACACAAATATTCCCATGTCGGCCTCTACATCGGCAACGGCGAATTTATTCACGCCCCCAGCAGCGGTAAAACCATCAAAACCGAAAAACTTTCCACTCCGTTCTACGCAAAAAACTATTTGGGCGCACATACTTTTTTTACTGAATAAATCAAGGCCGTCTGAAAGGTATCGCAATATCATCATTAAAGGCCTGTCAATCTTGCAGCAATGTTATTTTAGAGTTTAGAAATCGCTATCCAAATATTCAATTAAATATTTTTACAGGAAAATAGAATCATGGAAAAAATAAAAAATTATATAGAATTCAAGAAATTATTTAAAAATATAACGGAAAAATTTGTCAGAGATTTAGATATAACATTAATTGAAGCAGCTGAATATTCTATAATTGAATTCGAAATTTATTTATCTGAATATCCGGAAGATAGTATATTTATTTTTACAGCATGGGCAATCTATCTGTTAGAAAATAACTGTCTCAATGAAAGAGGAAAAGATAATTTTTTCATCGCGGAAATGAAAAAATGTTATCAACAAACTAATTTGGATAGAATAAAATCTATCTATTCTTCGAGTGACTATCATATTTTTGCTAAGGATGTAAACAAGATTCAACAAACATTTAAATTAAATCTTGCCAATATCATGCAGCAAGAGTAGCAACTGTATTTTTAACCCCGTAATACCTTTCAATCTATTGCCGATGAGTAACGCTTGATTGCAAGATACGCCCATGCAAAAATTTACCCATAATAAAGAAACAGAAAAATAACAATTAGTTTCAACAACTTAAATCATCTTCCGCCCTGTCATTTTACAAATACGAAACCATCAAGGATATATCATGCACACAGAATCCGTTCTAACCCTCCTCAAAACACTGCAAAACCAAATCTGCGCCGCGCTGGAGCAAGAAGATGGCGAAGCCAAATTTGTGCATGAAGTATGGACTGGGAAGCTGGGTATCGGCGAAACCCGTGTATTGAAAAACGGCGCAGTATTCGAGCAGGCCGGTGTGAATTTTTCGCATGTAAAGGGAACAAAAATGCCGGCTTCTGCTACGGCCCATCGTCCGGAATTGGCAGGCGCGGCGTTTGAAGCCATGGGCGTGTCGCTGGTCATTCATCCGAAAAATCCTTATGTTCCGACCAGCCATGCCAATGTGCGCTTTTTTATTGCCTACCCTGAAAATGCCGAGCCGGTTTGGTGGTTTGGCGGCGGCTTTGATTTGACGCCGTTTTATCCTTTTGAAGAAGATATCGTGCATTGGCACACAGTGACTCGGGACGTATGCGCGCCATTTGGAGAATCGGTTTATCCTGAATTCAAACAATGGTGTGACGAATATTTCTATTTGAAACACCGTAACGAAACACGTGGCGTGGGCGGCCTGTTTTTTGACGATTTAAACCGCTGGGATTTCGATACCTGCTTGAATTTTATCAAGGCAGTCGGGGAAGGCTATATCGCAGCGTATCTACCGATTGTGGCCAAACGCAAAAATACGCCTTATGGAGAACGTGAACGAGATTTCCAACTCTACCGTCGCGGACGCTATGTGGAATTTAACTTGGTTTGGGACAGAGGCACGCTGTTTGGCCTGCAAAGCGGCGGTCGTACGGAAAGCATTTTGATGTCCATGCCGCCTTTAGTACGCTTCGAGTATCAATATGCGCCGGAAGAAGGTTCTCCAGAAGCCGCATTAAATCAATTTTTGGTAGCGCGAGACTGGCTGCAGGAATTCGGAAAATAATATCTGTTTGCAATCAGGCCGTCTGAAAAGCTGTTTTTAATCATAAATCCTGCTTTTTCAGACGGCCTTTGCTTCAATTGCTTTGAATTTGCATACCTTTGCCTATTGCGCTGTTTCATCTCTATAGAGTTTTTGAGACAATGCGCCCATATAAAAATCACCTCACAAACCACACTAAAAAGGAATAATCGGTGAAACGCATTTTCTTATTTATCGCAACCAATATCGCAGTTCTGGGTGTCATCCGTGTTATTTTGGCCATCTTGGGCATCAACAGTACCGACCAAGTCGGCAGCCTGTTGGCTTATTCCGCAGTCGTCGGCTTCAGCGGCTCGATTGTCTCCCTGCTGATGTCGAAAACCATCGCCAAACATTCGGTCGGCGCCGTCGTCATCGACCAGCCCCAAAGCGAAGAAGAAGCTTGGCTGTTGGCAACTGTTGAAGCGCAAGCCCGCCAATGGAATCTGAAAACACCGGAAGTAGCCATTTACGACTCTCCAGAGCCTAACGCCTTTGCAACCGGCGCGACTAAAAACAGCTCGCTCGTCGCCGTCAGCACCGGCCTGCTCGACCACATGACCCGCGATGAAGTCGAAGCCGTTTTGGCGCATGAAATGGCGCACGTCGGCAACGGCGATATGGTAACGCTGACGCTGATTCAAGGTATTGTGAATACTTTCGTCGTCTTCTTGGCGCGTATCGTTTCCAGCATGGTGGCGCGCAACAATGACGGCAGCACTTCGCAAGGTACATATTTTATGGTCAGCATGGTATTGCAGATCGTATTCGGCTTCCTCGCCAGCATCATTGTGATGTGGTTCAGCCGCCAACGCGAATACCGCGCCGATGCGGGCGCTGCAAAACTGGTGGGCGCGCCGAAAATGATTGCCGCCCTGCAACGCTTAAAAGGCAGCACCAGCGATCTGCCGCAAACCATGACCGCAATGGGCATTGCCAGCGAATCCAAAGACTCTTGGTTCAGTACCCATCCTTCTTTGGACAACCGCATCAACCGTTTGAAAAACCGCTAATCGAAAACATCAAGGCCGTCTGAAACATCCATTTCAGACGGCCTTTTTTTATTTCTTCATCAAAGCCCGTTTGATGATAATCATCCAGTCTTTCTTATCCAACAGCGGCCGCTGGTTAAACACGTCATATTTGCAACCGTCCAGCTTCTGCAAAATCAACTGGCCGCCGACAATAATCATGCGCAGCTCAAAACCGATTCGCCCTTTGAGGGTTTTGCCCAACGGCGAGCCTGCCTTCAGCATTTGAAAAGCACGTTGGCACTCGTGCGCCATCAATCGTTGAAAGGCGAAGTCGGCTTTGCCGGCCGCAATCTGCCCTTCACTGACTTTGAACTTCCGCAAATCTTCCTGAGGGATGTACACGCGCCCTTTCTGCCAATCTACCGCCACGTCCTGCCAGAAATTAATCAGCTGCAAGGCAATGCAAATGCCGTCGCTTTGCGCCATGCTCACTTCATCGGTTTGCCCGTACAAATGCAGCATAATGCGCCCCACCGGATTGGCGGACAAGCGGCAATAGGCAATCAATTCGCCAAAGTTTTCATAACGGGTTTTGACTACATCCTGACTGAACGCCGCCAGCAAATCATAAAACGGCTGCAACGGTAATTGAAACGGCACAATCGCTTCGTTATATAAACGCTGCATCAATGCCGTTTGCGGTTCCCCTCCTTTTGCAATGCGGTCTAACTCTGCCTTCAGTTTGTCCAGTTGGCGCAGGCGTTCGACTGCTTCGGCATTGCCTTCGTCGGCAATATCGTCCGCCGTCCGCGCAAAAGCGTAAACGGCGTGAACCGGCTTGCGCAAACGGCGCGGCAGCACAATAGAGCCGACTGGGAAGTTTTCGTAATGATTGACTGACATGGGGAAATCCGAAAATTTAAAATAAAGTGTTTTTGCTGACAGGCCGTCTGAAATTCAGACGGCCTTACGTTTGGCCGCAAAGAAATCCTGCAATACGCTTTGGCATTCTTCTGCCAATATGCCGCCCAAAATTGCGGTATGCTTGTTCAGACGTTTGTCGGCAAACAAATCGACCACGCTGCCTGCCGCACCGGTTTTGGCTTCGGCCGCACCATAAATCACGCGCCCGACCCGCGCCTGTATCAAGGCAGATGCGCACATGGAGCAAGGCTCTAATGTGATATACACGTCGCAGTCTGCCAAGCGATAGTTTTGCAAGGCCTTACCTGCGGCGGCAAGCGCATTAATTTCGGCGTGGTGGCTGACATTGTGGTCGCCAATGCAGGTATTGTGTGCCGCTGCGATTGCCTTACCTTGATATACGATGAGCGCGCCAACTGGTATCTCGCCCAAGGCCGCCGATTGTCTGGCCTGTTCTATCGCCAGCCGCATAAAGGTTTCCATATCGTTTTGCGAAGGGAAAACGGCAACAGGCGGATGGTTTTTCAAGGCCTCGCCCAGCTCCGTCTTTCTCTCCTCGGAAATATGCCGGACATCTACACCTGAAACCAGCGCAGCCAGTTGCCACAAGGTGCTTTTGGTTACGGTCAAACCCGACGCTTTCAGCAATAGAAATGTGCGGACTGCGCCGATTTCCTGTAAATCTTCCAGCGTACAAACACCCAATTCTTTTAGCGCGGTCAATGTTTTAGGGGCAAGTGGTGGCGTGGTCAGCATGGATTATTCCTGAAAATGCTGACGCGCCAAGGCTAAGGCCGTCTGAACATAATCGCTGTCTGAGTAAGGATCTAACGTGTGCGCCAAAGGAATTTTCCGCAACCAGGTCAACTGGCGTTTGGCAAGCTGGCGCGTGGCGACAATGCCTTTTTCGACAAAGGTAACATAATCGGTTTCGCCTTCGAGATAATCCCAAGCCTGACGGTAGCCCACGCAGCGCATAGACGGCATATCGGCATGCAGCTGCGGATAATCGCGGCGTAAGGCGTGCATTTCATCGAGGAAACCGTGTTCCAGCATATTTAAAAAGCGTTTTTCGATTTGCTGGTGTAACAAATGGCGGTCTTCGGGAATCAGGGCAACCGTGCATAAATCCAATAAGGGCGCAGCCTGCTTCTGCTCTGTGAAATGTTCGCTCAAAGGCTTGCTGGTCAGAAGATAGACTTCCAAAGCGCGCTCAATACGCTGACTGTCATTGGCTTTCAGACGGCCTGCTGTAATCGGGTCAACTTCCTGCAAACGGCGATATAGGCCTGCCAGACCGTGTTCGTTTTTTTCTGCCTGAAGCTGTGCGCGCACTGCCGCATCCGCGCTAGGTAAGTCGTTCAAACCTTCCGTCAGCGCGTGGAAATACATCATCGTACCGCCGACAATCAGCGGATAGCGACCGCGCGCATGTATTTCGTTCACCAAGCGCACGCAGTCGCCGACAAAATCTGCCGCACTGTAACTTTCCAGCGGCGAAATAATATCAATCAAATGATGCGGTACGGCGGCAAGCTCTTCGGCAGTCGGCTTGGCCGTACCGATGTCCATGCCGCGATACACCAGTGCGGAATCCAAACTGATGATTTCCACCGGCAGCGATTGGGCAATATTTAAGGCCAGTGCGGTTTTACCGCCGGCGGTCGGGCCGAGTACGGCGAAGGCTTTGGGCGCGTTCATAAGAAAACGGAAAAATTAAAAATGCGATTATAGCAAACCCGGGCAAACCATATTTCAGGCCGTCTGAAACATTTGCTCTACATTATCAAAAGCGTTACACTTGCTGCGCCGTTTCAGACGGCCTTTTATATTGATTTCAAACCTGCTGCTGCCGTCATTGCGCCGGCAGTCAAGCCGTCAGCGACACTGCGTCGCTGTAAACACGAAAGAACACACTATGACCGTATCTCCCGTAGCCTTGCGCCGTCAAACCGAGCGCAAGCCGCATCCGACTGCGCGTTATTGGAAAAAATGCGATGTCGAGGCTTTGTTTGGACTGCCTTTCCTCGACCTCGTTTTCCAAGCCGCCGAAATCCACCGCCAAAACTTCAACCCGCGCGAAATCCAACTTTCCACCCTGCTCTCCATCAAAACCGGCGGTTGCCCCGAAGACTGCGCCTACTGCCCGCAATCGGCACACCACAACACCAATCTGGGCAAAGAGCAGATGATGGATGTGGACGAAATCGTCGAAAAAGCCAAAATTGCCCAATCGCGCGGCGCCAGCCGTTTCTGCATGGGAGCGGCATGGCGCGGCCCCAAACCCAAAGACGTGGCTGTCGTTTCCGAAATCATCAGCGCGGTGAAAGGCTTGGGCATGGAAGTGTGCGGCACCTTCGGCATGCTCGAAGACGGCATGGCGGAAGACTTCAAAAAAGCCGGTCTGGACTACTACAACCACAACCTCGACACCGACCCCGAACGCTACAACGACATCATCCACACCCGCAAACACGAAGACCGCATGGATACTTTGGGCAAAGTCCGCAATGCCGGTTTGAAAGTCTGCTGCGGCGGCATCGTCGGCATGAACGAAACCCGCGCCGAACGCGCCGGCCTGATTGCCAGCCTTGCCAACCTCGACCCGCAGCCCGAAAGCGTGCCGATTAACCAGTTGGTTAAAGTAGAAGGCACACCGCTGGCCGATGCCGAAGATTTGGACTGGACGGAATTTGTCCGCACCATCGCTGTGGCGCGCATTACCATGCCCGAGAGCTACGTCCGCCTGTCCGCAGGCCGCAGCAATATGCCGGAATCCATGCAGGCCATGTGTTTCATGGCTGGCGCAAACTCGATTTTCTACGGCGACAAGCTGCTGACTACGGGCAATCCGGACGAAGACGGCGACCGCCTGCTGATGGAAAAATTGAATTTGTATCCGCTGCGCTTTGAATTGGAAGAAGAATACAAAGCCGCGCAGGAAACACCCAAAATCAAAGTCGACTATTAACCGCCATCATAATGCCGTCTGAAAGGACAGGCTTTCAGACGGCATACGGCACTCCTGCACGCGGCGCAACATCAGGCGCGGCGCGTGCCGCCCCGTCCGAAGCCTGATAAACAAACCGATAAGGAAATACGATGAAACACATACTCCCCCTGATTGCCGCATCCGCACTCTGCATTTCAACCGCTTCGGCACATCCTACCGGCGAACCGTCCACCCAAAACGAAACCGCTATGACCACGCATACCCTCACCTCAAAATACAGCTTTGACGAAACCGTCAGCCGCCTTGAAACCGCCATAAAAAGCAAAGGAATGGACATTTTTGCCGTCATTGACCATCAGGAAGCCGCCCGCCGAAACGGCTTAACGATGCAGCCGGCAAAAGTCATCGTCTTCGGCACGCCCAAAGCCGGCACGCCGCTGATGGTCAAAGACCCCGCCTTCGCCCTGCAACTGCCCCTGCGCGTCCTCGTTACCGAAACGGACGGCAAAGTACGCGCCGCCTATACCGATACGCGCGCCCTCATCGCCGGCAGCCGCATCGGTTTTGACGAAGTGGCAAACACTTTGGCAAACGCCGAAAAACTGATACAAAAAACCGTAGGCGAATAAGCCCGTCGCCGACATAAAAGGCCGTCTAAAACTTTTTCAGACGGCCTTTTATCGTTATTCAGCATCAAAACCTTCAATCTTCCGTATCCACTCTTCCTTTTCCTCCTCGCTCAAAAACGAAGCGCGGAACGAATTGGTGCACAAGGTTTTGATTTCTTCCGCACTCAAATCTAAAGCCTCGGCAAGCGCTTCAAAATTGCGGTTCATATAGCCGCCGAAATATGCCGGATCATCGGAATTGACGGTTACCAAGACGCCACGTTGCAACATACGGCGCAAATTGTGTTTCGCCATTTCAGGGAACACTTTTAATTTCAAATTGCTCAATGGGCAAACGCTCAAGGGCATTTGTTCTTTAATCAAACGCGCCATCAACGCCTCATCTTCTTCCGCCCGTACGCCATGATCGATACGGCGGACATGCAGCAAGTCCAAAGCCTCATAAACATATTCGGGCGGGCCTTCTTCTCCAGCATGTGCCACCGTCAACAAACCCTCCGCCTGCGCCTGCGCAAACACGCGCTCAAACTTAGACGGCGGATGCCCCAATTCGCTCGAATCCAAGCCTACGCCGATGATGTGTTCTTTATATGGCAAAGCCTGATTTAAGGTTTCAAATGCGCTTTCTTCCGACAAATGACGCAGGAAACACATAATCAAACGCGTGCTTATGCCCCATTGCTGCCCGGCTTCACGGCAGGCACGGACAATGCCGTTAATCACGGTTTCAAACGCCACGCCCCGCACAGTATGGGTTTGCGGATCGAAAAATATTTCCGTATGCACGACATTGTCTTCATGGCAACGCTCAAGATACGCGCGGGTCAAATCGTAAAAATCCGCCTCGTGCAACAATACGCCGGCACCGGCATAATAAATATCCAAAAACGACTGCAAATTGTGAAAATCATAAGCCTGCCGTACCGCATCGACATTTTCATAAGGAATCGCTATGTGGTTGCGCTTGGCGATTTCAAACATCAACTCCGGCTCGAACGTCCCTTCGATGTGGACGTGCAACTCTGCTTTGGGCAGGGCTTGGATAATTTGTTTGATATTCATATTTTGAGACCTTTGCAATAACATAGGTTACTAAAATTTTATGCTCAATCTCATTTTCAAAATGCAAAACCTTTCTGATTTTTCCTATTTTTTGCTCAATATCAGGAAGGTTTTAGTCAATTGAATTTTTTTGGCGCATTTTTATGCGTCAAATTTCGTTAACAGACTATTTTTGCAAAGGTCTCATTTTCTCTAATTTTCGGTTTATATTTAATATTGAAGGCCGTCTGAAACTTTCAGACGGCCTTTGAACATTTACCTGTTAAAAACCATTTTCCATCATGATTTCGCCGGGGATGCGGTTGCGGTGCATGGCGTAGCCCAAATCCATCAGGGCTTGGAAAGTGTCTTTGACCATTGCCGGATTGCCGCAAACCATAAAGCGCGTATCGACCTTGGTGAACTTGAAGCCGATTTTTTCTTCCAAGCCTCCATTCTTCAGCAATTCGGGAATCCGTTTGCCGCTCAATGCGCCTTCCGTTTCCTCACGCGTAGTGACCGGAACAAAAGTGAATTTATGGAAATATTCTTCAATCAGCGGATGCTTTTTCAAATCAGCAAGGCGTTGGTTGAAAATCAACTCGTCGGCGTAAGAAACTGAATGCACCAAAACCAAACGGTCGAAACGCTGCCAGATTTCAGGTTGCTCGATAATGGAAAGGAAAGGCGCAATGCCGGAACCCGTGCAGAGCATGACCAAATCTTTTCCGTCGGGGAAACGCTCGGGCAAGAGGAAACCGGTAGCCGTTTTATCCAATAAAATAGTGTCGCCCTCTTTCATCGCAGCAAAACGCGCCGACATCGGGCCGCCTTCGATTAATACTGCGAAATACTCAAGCGTATCGGCGTATTCGGCAGACACGACGGAATACGCGCGCCAAATAAAGCCCTCGCCGTCACGGAAACCAAGGCGAGAAAACTGCCCTGCTGAAAAACGGTAGGACTCAGGGCGGCTGATGGCAAAAGTCATCAGCTTAGGCGTATGGTGTTTGATCCACAAGACTTTTTCTTCGGTAAACTTGGCTTCTGGAGAAGCTGCCATAATAGGTTTCCTTGATATTCGGTATCAGTTTCAAATAGGGCTTATTATAAAGATTCAAAAGGCCGTCTGAAATATTTATTTTCAGACGGCCTTTAAGATTATTCACGGCGCAAACGGATACTGATGCCTTTTTGTTCCAAAATCAAATCGTTACCGTCAAAACGATAGTTCCACACGCTTTGTTTACGCAAAAACGCATCTTCCAGCTTCATGTCTTCACACAGCATCATACTTACCGCAATATGGCCAAAATCAATTTTGTCCGAACCAATCGTATTGGCTTGGAACATCATACCGTTACACCCCATCTTGCCATACGCCTTAGGCATTTTGCTGAAATCCAAATAGGCGTTTTTATCTGCCAATTCTTTTTCAGTGAATTTATTGAAAGCGACAACACGCCATTTGGCGGCTAAAGTAGGTTGCGCAGCTTGTTGAGTTTGTACCTGCACTTTAGAGGCTTGTTCAGGCTTAGATGCTGAAGGAGATGTACAAGCTGCCAAAACTACCATACTTATCAATGCGCCGAATAATGTTTTCATATCTATTCCTTATGTATTACTAAAGGCCGTCTGAAAAACTATTTACCTCCAGACGGCCTTTACGCCTTATTTACAAAGTCGTATCCAATGCTTTGGAAATATCGTTCCAAATATCGTCCACATCTTCAATACCGACAGAGAAACGCAGCAGGCCGACTTTGATGCCCATTTCCATTTTCACATCATGCGGCACGCCGCTGTGGGATTGGGAATAGCAATGGTTGACCAGACTTTCCACGCCGCCGAGGCTGGAAGCCATTTTGACCAGTTTCATGTTTTTAATCACGCTATTGGCCGCTTCACGCGTGTCGTTTTTGAGATAAACCGTAACCACGCCGCCGATGCCTTTGGGCATTTGTGCTTGGGCGAGTTCGTAATGTTCGTGCGACGGCAGGCCGGGATAGAACACTTTTTCAATGGCAGGATGGGCTTCCAAACGGCGTGCGATTTCGAGTGCGTTTTGGCAATGGGCGTTCATGCGCAAGGCCAGCGTTTTAATACCACGCAACACCAGCCAACAGTCCATCGGACCTGCAATCGCGCCGGTATGAACCATCATGTCGTGCAAAGGCTGAGCCAGCTCTTTGGTTTTGGCAACGACTACACCCATCAATACGTCGGAATGGCCACACAAATATTTGGTTGCGGAATGGAACACAAAATCACAGCCCATATCCAACGGCTGTTGCAAATACGGCGTAGCAAAAGTATTGTCGATACCGACCAGCGCACCGGCTGTTTTGGCTTTTGCGGCAAGCGCTTTGATGTCTACCAAGCGCAAAAGCGGATTGGACGGCGTTTCCAGCCAAACCAGTTTGACATTGTGTACTTTGAGCAACTCGTCCAAATTATCCGGATTTCCCAAATCGGCAAAAACAACGTTTACACCCCATTTTTGATAAACATCGACCAATAAATCATAAGCGCCGCCATAAATATCGGCGACGGCGACAATGGTATCGCCCGGGCGCAGGAAAGTGCGCCACACGGCATCAATCCCCGCCATGCCGCTGGAAAACGCAAAACCGGCCGCACCATGCTCCAAATCGGCAACGGTATCTTCCAAAACCTGACGGGTCGGGTTGCTCAGGCGCGAGTAGCGGTAAGGCACATTTTCGCCAATCTCGTGCAACGCAAACATACTGTTTTGATAAATCGGCGGCATCAGCGCACGGTTGTGTTCGTCGCAATCGTAGCTGGAATGAATGGCTTTCGTGGCGAATTTCATTTGGTCTCTGCCTATATAGATGTGAATAATCGAAGATTTTATCACTATCTGAAAAATAGAAACAATCAATGCAGGCGGATAAAGCAAGTGATATAATCTCGCATTTGCAAATCGGCCGACACGAGCCGATTCCCTCCACACGCATCTCAACAATCCTATCATGAAGGACATACCACGCATGAACGCCATTGCAGACGTGCAATCCAGCCGCGATTTACGCAACCTGCCGATTAATCAGGTCGGCATCAAAGACCTGCGCTTTCCAATCTCCCTCAAAAGCAAAGAAGGCGAACAATCCACCGTCGCCCGCCTGACCATGACGGTTTTCCTGCCTGCCGACCAAAAAGGCACGCATATGTCGCGCTTTGTCGCCCTGATGGAAAAACAAACCGATGCTTTGGATTTCGATACGCTGCACAAACTGACTGCCGACATGGTTGCCCTGCTGGATTCCCATTCCGGCAAAATCAGCGTTTCCTTCCCGTTTTTCCGCAAGAAAAGCGCGCCGGTCTCCGGCATCCAATCGCTGCTCGACTATGATGTTACCCTGACCGGCGAAATCAAAAACGGTACATACAGCCACAATCTGAAAGTGATGGTTCCGGTTACTTCATTGTGTCCGTGTTCCAAAGAAATTTCCCAATACGGCGCGCACAACCAACGTTCGCATGTGACGGTCAGTCTGATTGCAAACGCAGATGTAGGCATTGAAGAAATCATCGATTACGTCGAAGCACAAGCAAGCTGCCAGCTCTACGGTTTGCTCAAACGCCCTGACGAGAAGTATGTAACGGAGAAAGCATACGAAAATCCGAAGTTTGTCGAAGACATGGTTCGTGATGTGGCCACTGCGCTGATTGCCGATAAACGCATCGAGTCGTTTGTTGTCGAAAGCGAAAACTTCGAATCGATACACAACCATTCCGCTTACGCTTATATCGCTTATCCGTAAAAGCCGAGCCGAATAGAAACAAAGGCCGTCTGAAAGTTTCAGACGGCCTTTGGCATAGATTGAACGATAACATGAGACTATCGGTCATATATGGGCAACCCTATTTCGATATAATTCAAAAGCATTAGATTTCTCTCGCAATATTTAACATAAATTAAGCCGTTTATTTTTTCCATCATTTATAATGACGGTTCCTCAACGGCATCTCCGTAGATACTATGAAAAAATTCCTTTATTTCCTCATTGCATTTTTAGGCTTGAGCAGCTTCGCATTCGCAGTAGATGCCAATGATTTGCTGCCTCCAGAGCAAGCCTTTGTACCTCAAGTCAATGTAACCGATCAAGGCATCAGCGTGCAGTTCAAAATCGCTGACGGCTACTATATGTACCAGTCCAAAATCGTTGCAGCGACCAATCCTGACAAAGTCTTGGCCGAACCCAAATTCAGCAAAGGCGAAGAAAAAGAAGACGAATTCTTCGGCAAACAAACGGTTTACCACCATACCGCACAGGTTGACCTGCCTTACAAACAAGCCGCGCCGCAATACAAACTGACGCTGACTTATCAAGGCTGTGCCGAAGTGGGTGTGTGTTATCCGCCTGTGGACACCGAGTTTGACGTAAAAGGCAACGGGGTTTACCAGCCTCAAAGCGACGAGCCGGTTTCTGCCAAAGACCGCTTTTTGCAACCATCCGCCTCTTCAGACGGCCAAATGCCCGCCCAACCCAGTACAAACAATCCCGACAGCAGCCGCTTCAAGCTCTCTTGGGATACTTTAAACGCTAACCTATTGGCGTTTTTTGTCGCAGGTTTGGGCTTAAGCTTTACCGCCTGTATGTATCCGCTCCTGCCGATTGTTTCCAGCATTGTCGTAGGCGATAAAAAAGCCGGAAAAGGCCGCGCGTTCACCTTGTCGATGGTATATGTACAAGGTTTGGCATTGACCTATACCTTGGTTGGCGTGATTGCCGGTTTGACAGGCGCGCTCTTGACCGTATGGCTGCAACAGCCTTGGGTTGTGCTTGCCGCTGCCGCATTGATGGTGGTACTGGCCCTGTCTATGTTCGGCCTCTTCAATATCCAACTGCCAAACTCCGTCCAATCCTATTTCCAAAACCAAAGCAACAAACTCTCCGGCGGCAAAATCATTTCCGTTTTCATCATGGGTATTTTGTCCGCCCTGATTGTCGGCCCTTGCGTTGCGCCTCCACTGGCATTTGCTCTGGGCTATATCGGCCAGACCGGCGATGCCGTATTGGGTGGCCTTGCGCTCTATACATTAGCACTCGGCACAGGCGTACCGCTAATCATCATCGGCACATTCGGCGGTCATATCCTGCCCAAAGCAGGCGACTGGATGAACGGCATCAAATACGCATTCGGCTTTATCTTACTGGCCGTTGCCGTATACCTTGCCACACCGCATCTGCCTTACTTCGCAGTAGTCGGCCTCTACACCTTGCTGATGATTGTTCCCGCCCTTATGCTTTTGGCAAAATCTGGCAAACAAAAAGGCCGTCTGAAAACAGTTGCCGCCGTATTGGGCTTTTTACTGCTGATTGGCGGCTCATGGTTTGGCTGGCAAAGCTTTAATAAACAAACCACTGCCCTGCACCACTTCTTAACGTTGGTTCCGCCATCCGAAGCCGGACAAGAAACCGACCACGGCAAGATGTTTACTGATGTCGGCGAACTCAAAGCCGCTATGGATGCCGCCTTGAAAGCCGATCCAACCAAGCCCGTGTTGATTGATTTCTACGCCGACTGGTGCGTATCCTGCAAAGAAATGGCCGCCTACACGCTCAACCAACCGCAGGTACACGAAGCAGTCGATATGCAGCGCTTCTTCCAAATCGACGTGACCGCTAACACTCCCGACCATCAGGCCTTACTGAAAGAATACGGCCTCTTCGGCCCTCCGGGCGTGTTTGTTGTCCGCGCCGACGGAAGTCATAGCGAAGCCTTATTAGGCTTTGTCAAACCCGATGCCTTTATCGAATGGTATCGCAAAAACGAGAAATAGCCGTCTATAAAAAGGCCGTCTGAAACAGTTTTTCAGACGGCCTTTTCTTATGTTCAGAAATTAAAATTCATCTTGATGCCAACGCGTAGAACGCAAAATGCTGGAATCCACATCTTGAATATTGCGATGACCGGTAAACGCCATGGAAATATCCATTTCTTTATACAGGATTTCCAGCGCACGGGTTACGCCTTCTTCACCATACGCACCCAAACCATACAGGAACGCCCGGCCAATCATCGTACCTTTCGCACCCAAAGCCCAAGCCTTCAAAATATCCTGACCGCTGCGGATACCGCTGTCCATCCAAACCTCAATGTCGCTGCCTACCGCGCTGACCACATCAGGCAAAGCCTTAATGGCAGACACGGTATCGTCAAGCTGACGGCCGCCATGATTGGAAACGACCAATGCGTCCGCACCGCTTTTCGCTGCCTTTTCCGCGTCTTCAGGTTCCATAATGCCTTTGATAATCAGCTTGCCGCCCCACAAATCTTTAATGCGCGCCACATCGTCCCAGCTCAGACGCGGGTCGAATTGTTCGGAAGTCCATGAAGACAGCGAAGACAAATCGCCCACGTTTTTCGCATGACCGACAATATTACGGAAGGTACGGCGTTCCGTGTTCAGCATTTTCATGCACCATTCGGGCTTAGTCGCCAAATTGATTAAATTGGCGATGGTCGGTTTCGGTGGCGCAGACAGGCCGTTTTTGATGTCTTTGTGGCGCTGACCCAAAACCTGCAAATCGGCAGTCAATACCAAAGCCGAACAATTAGCATCCTTCGCACGCTTAATCAGGTTTTCCATAAACTCGCGGTCGCGCATCACATAAAGCTGAAACCAAAACGGCGAGCTGGTGTTTTCAGCCACATCTTCAATCGAACAAATGGACATGGTTGACAGCGTAAACGGAATACCGAATTTTTCAGCCGCACGTGCCGCCAAGATTTCGCCGTCAGCGTGTGCCATGCCCGTGAAACCGGTCGGCGCAATCGCCACCGGCATTTTCACATCCTGACCGATCATTTTAGTCTCAAGGCTGCGTCCTTCCATATCAACCAATACTTTTTGACGAAAACGGATGTCTTTAAAATCCGAAGTATTTTCACGATAAGTGGTTTCCGTCCAAGAGCCTGAGTCAATATAGTCATAAAACATACGCGGCATTTTACGTTTGGCAACAAGGCGCAAGTCTTCGATACAGGTTATTTTGCTTAAATCACATTTCATTGTCGATTGCCTCTGTTCAAGTAAAGATGGATGGTCAAGGCCGTCTGAACATTTCAAACACCTCATTATTTTACTCCATCAAAACAACTAAATTTTAAGAATAATTTTGATAATCTATATCACTATCAATATTAAATCAAAACATTTTAACCCTGCCATCCGTAGGGTTGATAGCCTTTTTTCAGATGGCCTCAAGTCCAAATTACAGAAAAATAAAGAAAATATTTTCCGATTTAAAAATTAACCCATGCCACCATTTAAACAAACAATCAAACCGAGCCACCACATACTTGACTGAAACACTCAGATATTAGACAATTCCCTCCACTAATAAAAACGCCCACACAGGCAACCACACCATGAGACTGACTACCAAAGGGCGATTTGCAGTAACCGCCATGATAGATTTGGCGATGAACGCGCAAACCGGCGTGTCAAACTCAGTGCCATCAGCGAACGACAAAGCATATCGCTCTCCTACCTCGAACAATTATTCAGCAAGCTGCGCCGTGCCGGATTGGTTGAAAGCCTACGCGGCCCAGGCGGAGGCTACATCCTTGCCGCTCCCGCCGAGCAAATCAATATTGCACAAATCATCTCCGCAGCCGAAGACCGACTGGATGCCACACAATGCGGCAGCAAAGCAAACTGCCACCACGGCGCCCCCTGTCTGACCCATGACCTTTGGGAGAACTTAAACAAAACCATCAATGATTACCTCAGCGGCGTTACGCTGCAAAGCATCATTGAACAAAAAAACTGCAGCGACAGCAGTCATGTCGTTACCTTTACACACATTCATTAAACCGACTTGCGGCAAAGACCGCAGGCAGATGACCAAACGAAAGAGCAAACCATGACCGTCAAAACCCCCGTATACCTCGACTACGCCGCCACCACTCCCGTTGACCGCCGCGTTGCCGAAAAAATGATTCCCTACCTGTCCGATATTTTCGGCAACCCAGCCTCCAACAGCCACAGCTTCGGCTGGGAAGCAGAAGAAGCCGTAGAAAAAGCACGTGCAGACATTGCTGCCCTGATTAACGCCGACTCTAAAGAGATTGTTTTTACCAGCGGCGCAACCGAGTCCAACAACCTCGCCATTAAAGGCGCGGCGCACTTCTACAAATCTAAAGGCAACCACCTCATCACCGTAAAAACCGAGCACAAAGCCGTGCTCGACACCATGCGCGAACTCGAACGCCAAGGTTATGAAGTGACTTATCTGGACGTACAAGAAAACGGCTTAGTTGATTTAGACGTACTGAAAGCCGCCATCCGCGAAGACACCATCCTTGTTTCCGTCATGTGGGTAAACAACGAAATCGGCGTGGTTCAAGATATTCCTGCCATCGGCGAAATCTGCCGCGAACGCAAAATCATTTTCCACGTTGACGCAGCACAAGCATGCGGCAAAGTGCCTGTCGACGTTGACGCAGCCAAAGTTGATTTGTTGTCTATGTCCGGCCACAAAGTATACGGCCCTAAAGGCATCGGCGCCCTGTATGTACGCCGTAAACCACGCGTGCGTCTCGAAGCCCAAATGCACGGCGGCGGTCACGAACGCGGTTTCCGTTCCGGCACATTACCGACCCATCAAATCGTCGGCATGGGCGAAGCCTTCCGCATTGCCAAAGAAGAATTGGCACGAGACACTGCGCACTACTTGAAACTGCGCGATATCTTCCTCAAAGGTATCGAAGGCATTGAAGAAGTCTACATCAACGGCGACCTCGAACACCGCGCTCCGAACAACCTAAACGTCAGCTTCAACTTCGTCGAAGGCGAAAGCCTGATTATGGCAGTGAAAGAACTCGCCGTATCCAGCGGCTCCGCCTGTACTTCCGCAAGCCTTGAGCCAAGCTACGTTTTACGCGCACTCGGCCGCAACGACGAATTGGCACATTCCTCCCTGCGCATCACCTTCGGCCGCATGACCACCGAAGAAGAAGTGCAGTTTGCGGCAGAACTGATCAAATCCAAAATCGGCAAACTGCGCGAACTGTCGCCGCTGTGGGAAATGTTCAAAGACGGGATTGATTTGAACTCGATTGAATGGGCAGCGCATTAAGATTGATGTCAAACAAAGGCTGTCTAAGAAAGTGAGTCTGATTTTTGAATACAGTAAAACACTTTTTATAGACAGTCTTGTATGCTATTTTCATAGAAAGAATACCATGAAAGTTAAAATTATTAATTTGCCAAATGGTTATAAACGTATTATTTATGGAAAATATTTTGAACAATTTGACTTAGATTATGAACAAGATTTAGACGTATTAAAAAAAGATATTGAATTTGCTTTATCTGTTATTGAATACAATCGATCTATATTCAATAAATTCTCTTCCTTATTTAAGAGTAAAAACATTTTTGTTTATCAAGGAGGACATCATCTTGATATTATTGATCGTGATAAAGGAAGTTTGGAATGGTTAACTATTGAAGATCATTGGACAAAAGATGTTGATGATATCACTGGTTCATGGAAAATGGAGAATTTAGAAATTAGTCGACAAACTCAATATGCAATGCAACTTCTAAAGATTGGTAAAACAAATATTGAGAAAGAAATAAGAAAAATTAAACAAAGGTTCTAAAAAAATGAGTAAATACGGTGGTGAAGACATAATCTATATGAATGATGGTGTATTTAGAAATAAATTAGCCATTCAAGATCCACTTAAATTAGAAAAGGTCGAAAGAGACATTTCTGCTATTTCCGCCCAAAATCTGCTTTTGCAACCCATTACAGGCAATTTCGATTTGGCGCATTTACAGACCATTCATCGCAAACTGTTTGGCAATGTTTATGATTGGGCAGGAGAAATCCGGCGAATTGATATTTCCAAAGGTAATACCCGATTTGCCAATTTTGCTTTTATCGAAAACGAAAGCCGTACACTTTTGGAGAAGCTGCAAAGCGAAAACTATTTGCGGGGGTTGGATAAAGATAAATTCGCCGAGCGTGTGGCCTATTATTTGGGCGAGTTGAACGTCCTACATCCTTTTCGTGAAGGAAACGGCAGAACATTGCGCCTGTTTATGACGCAATTGGCAATGAAAAACGGTTTGCAGATACATTGGCAAAATATCTCTGCCGAACAAATGATTCAAGCCTGTATTCAGGCATACCATGTCGATAGCAGCTTATTGGCACGCCTAATTTTAGAAAATTTAGAACAATCGTCTTTTTCAGACGACTAAAACATCAACAAACCACGATATTTTAAGCAAGCGTAGGTTGGGTTGGAAACCCAACGAGTCTATTAAAGCGCCTGAAATGTTGAGTTTAATAACCCAACCTACCTATAAATAAAAAAAGGTCGTCTGAAAATCCCCAAAGGCCTTTTCAGACGACCTAAAAGCCACCACATTAGAATCAAGGATACAACCCATGAACGAACAAGAAATCGACCTCGACAATCTCGACAACCTGCTCGAAGATTTTGACGACGTTACCGTAGAAGGCGGCGTTGATTCAGAGAATGATGACGGCTGCGAAGGCGGCGCATGCAAAATCTAAACTTCAGGCCGTCTGAATATTCGTAAACAAACCATTTACACCACTAAAAACACAAAGGAAACCACATCATGGCATACAGCGATAAAGTAATCGACCACTACGAAAACCCCCGCAACGTCGGCACTTTCGACAAAAACGACGAATCTGTCGGTACCGGCATGGTCGGTGCTCCGGCCTGCGGTGACGTAATGCGTCTGCAAATCAAAGTAAACGATGAGGGTATTATCGAAGATGCAAAATTCAAGACTTACGGCTGCGGCTCCGCCATCGCTTCTTCCAGTCTGATCACAGAGTGGGTTAAAGGCAAAAGCCTTAACGATGCACTGGCAATCAAAAACAGCGAAATTGCCGAAGAGTTGGAATTACCTCCAGTTAAAATCCACTGCTCCATCTTGGCTGAAGATGCGGTAAAAGCGGCCGTTGCAGACTATCGCAAACGTCAGGAAAACAAATAACCGGATTTAACGAACCCTTATCGGCAGGTGCCCAAGATTCCCGGCGAATCTTCGAGAAAAGCAAATCTAATGGTTTCCCCCCTCTTCTTTTGTGAGACAAAACCAACTGTACAGAAACTTAATCGTTTTGAAGTTGCTACCAAGTTTGGGATTACCTGCCAATCTATCCCCTCTCCCCACGGGAGAGGGTTAGGGAGAGGGCAATAAGCTACAGCTTATATTTAGTCGTTATACCTGCAAAATCAAAGAAGACGATATGCCTTTTACTGATAAAGAAGTCCAATCCCTACTTGCTGTCAAAGGCATAGGTAAAACCATATTGCAGCGTTTGCAGCAAATGGGATTGGATGATATTGCCACTTTGGCGGTTGCGGATTTAGACGATATTTTGGAACAGGGCGCACAATTGACCGGCTCGACCTGTTGGAAAAACAGTCCGCAGGCAAAAACTACCATTGCCACCGCAATAGAGTGGGCAAAACAGCGTTTTCAGACGGCCTGAAAATCAAGAGGCCGTCTGAAATAAAAAGCAGACAAAACAGAAAATGATTGCGAAATGAGGAAAAAAGCATGATTACCATCACAGAAAACGCAGCCAAACACATCAACGGCTACTTGACCAAACGCGGCAAAGGCTTGGGCGTGCGCTTGGGTGTCAAAACCAGCGGCTGCTCAGGCATGGCATACAACCTTGAATTTGTCGATGAAGTGAACGAGGATGACCTGATTTTTGAAGAACACGGCGCACGAGTTTATATCGATCCGAAAAGCTTGGTTTATCTAGACGGCACGCAAGTTGATTACACTAAAGAAGGTTTGCAGGAAGGTTTCAAATTTGAAAATCCAAATGTCAAAGACTCTTGCGGCTGCGGTGAGAGCTTCCACGTTTAAAATATAAAAAATGGCGGGAAAGTATCAAAACCATCCCGCCATTTTTTGGCTTCTTGCCTATTATAGCTACCCTTGCCTTTTCTTTTTCGTTCTACTTTGTGTCGGAACAAATCAGATTTGACTAAGGCTTTTAAGGTATTGTCTCGTATTTTGCCTTTATTGTGTTGCACCTTACCGGTCATATTGTTTTCCTTTCATATAAACAGTTTCCGGATTATATCGTAAAATAATCCTCTTCTTTAGATTTTTTCCTTTAATATCATGTCTCAATACTTCAACCTCTTCCAGCTTGAGCCATCTTTCAATATTGATACCGAAGCACTCGAACAAAGCTATCGGGCTTTAGCTGCCCGATTTCATCCTGATAAATTTGCTTCTGCTTCAGCTTTTGAGCAGAAACAAGCCGTTATGATGTCTTCTACAATTAATGATGCCTACCGCACATTAAAAAGTCCTATTGATCGGGCTGCTTATCTCTTGAAAAGCCAAAATATCGATGCTGATGCACCTGAACACACTTCGTTTTCACCAGAATTCCTCATGCAGCAAATGGAATGGCGGGAAACATTGATGGATGCACAAATAGAACAAAACCATGATGCCATCCGGGCACTGGATCAAGAAATTCAAGAAGTACAAAGCAGCCTATATCAAGATTTACAACAAGCATTTGAACAACAGGATTATGAATCAGCCGCACAATGGGTACGGCATGGCCGCTTTCTTAATAAACTTCGCAATGAAATTGCTTCAATTTTATAAAGTACATATGCTGTTACGTTTACCCAAGTTTTATAACAAATGATTTTATATGTAAAACAAAAACCGTATCAGATAAATCTGATACGGTTTTCTTATATTAACTACCGATTAGCGTTTTTTACCGGTAACAGTAGCAACAGCCAGGTTTTCATTACGTTTCAGGGAAACGCTTTCAACACCTTCTGGCAATTTGACGTCTGACAAGTGCAGAATGTCGCCGGCAACTACTGATGCACAATCCAACTCCAAGAAAGCAGGAATGTTTGCAGGCAAAGCAACTACTTCAACAGAAGTGTTCAACAGAGATACGCGACCACCTTGCAATTTAACAGCTTGAGAGTTTTCAGCGTTAACAATGTGCAGAGGAACACGGATGCGTACAGGTTGATCAGCTTTTACAGCTTGGAAGTCGATGTGTTGAACTTCGCGACGGAATGGGTGCATTTGGAAGTCACGCACGATAACGTCTTTAGTTTCACCGTTCAAAGACAGTTTAATCAAAGCAGTATGGAAAGATTCTTTTTCCAATGCGTAGAATACAGTTTTGTGGTCTACAGCGATAGCAACAGGCTCTTGACCTTCACCGTACAGGATGCCAGGGATTTGGCCTTCGCGACGAAGGCGGCGGCTCGCACCAGTGCCTTGGGCTTCGCGAACAGAGGCTTGAATTTCGTAAGTCATGTTTAATACTCCAATTTAGATAAAATCGTCGTCATCGGCCGCGACCAGCTTAAGACGACATCGGGTTATGGCAGCAACATGCCGCCAGTCATCACATCTTCATTGAAAAGATATGAGACAGATTCTTCATTACTGATACGGCGTACCGTTTCAGCCAGCAAACCGGCAATAGTAACTTGACGGATGCGTTCACATTTTTTAGCTGCTTCAGACAACGGAATCGTATCTGTCACAACTACTTGGTCAATTTCGGAAGAAGCAATTCGATTCACTGCTTCACCGGAGAATACTGCATGGCTGGCGTATGCCAGTACACGATCTGCACCGCGCTCTTTCAGGGCAACGGCTGCTTTACACAAGGTGTTTGCTGTATCGATCATATCATCTACGATCAAGCAAGTACGGCCTTGAATATCGCCAATAATGTTCATCACTTCAGCCACATTGGCTTTAGGACGACGTTTGTCGATAATCGCCAAATCAGCATTTAAAGATTTAGCAACAGCACGTGCACGTACAACACCACCAATGTCAGGGCTGACAACAGTCAGGTTCTCAATGCGCTGTTGTTTAATATCGTTCAACAAAATCGGGGTAGCGTAAATATTATCTACCGGAATATCGAAGAAACCTTGAATTTGATCAGCATGCAAGTCAACAGTCAATACGCGGTCGATACCTGCTGAGTACAACATATTTGCCACTAATTTAGCAGAAATCGGCACACGGACAGAGCGAGGACGACGATCTTGACGCGCATAGCCAAAGTAAGGAATCGCGGCAGTAATACGCCCGGCAGAAGCACGTTTGAGTGCATCGGCCATAGTCAAAATTTCCATCAGGTTGTCATTGGTTGGCGCACAGGTAGGTTGCAAAATAAACACATCGCGACCACGCACATTTTCCAACAATTCAATGGCTACTTCGCCATCAGAGAATTTGGAAACGGTGGCTTCACCGAGTGAAATATCCAAATGTTTGACAACACGTTGCGCCAATTCCGGATTTGCATTACCGGTAAACACCATTAAACTGTCATAAGCAGCCATATCTTCACCTGATTCTAGATTTGATTTACGCGCAGAAAACATTACGCTTCCCTTTGCCCTATATCTAAGACACTAATTACGCGATTATACGCGTAAAGACGGGTAAAAAAAAGTTTTTCAGCGTTATTTTGCTCTTAGCGTAAAAAAGCGTGTAAGAGAACTTACACGCTTTTATTTGGCTGGGGAGGAAGGATTCGAACCTTCGCATGCTGGAATCAAAATCCAGTGTCTTAACCGCTTGACGACTCCCCAACTTACTAAATCATATGAAACAGCGGATGAATATCTAATCCTTCCACACAATACGCTTCATATGATTGAGAAACCTGTTGGTAAATTGTATTTGCTTCTTGATGAGATTCACTTGCTATGAATAAACAAGCTCCAGAACCAGTCATTAATGTATAACCATATTGGGATAACTCAACATAAGCCTTCCAAACTTCAGGATATTCCTGAAACACAACCGCCTGCATATCATTTTGAAACGGCTGTAATGATTGGAAAGTCGGCATTATGCTGGGTTTGGAATCCCGTGTCAAGCCTTCATGTGCAAAAATTTTAGCTGTTGCCACATGAACAGGGGGCTTAACGATAACATACCATTGTTTAGGGACATCTATTTCAGCCAGCTTCTCGCCTACGCCTTTGGCAAAAGCACTTCTTCCAAAAATAAAAAAAGGAACATCCGCGCCAAGACTTAGGCCTAAATCAATCAGTTGCTGCCTGCTCAAATCACATTGCCACCATTGGTTTAAAACCATTAAGACTGTGGCTGCATCAGAGCTGCCACCGCCCAATCCGCCTCCGGTCGGAATCACCTTATCCAACCAGATTTCAACGCCGTGCGGCACGTTGGCATAGGGCA
The DNA here is from genome assembly GCF_001808255.1 of Neisseria sp. HMSC15G01. Lineage (NCBI taxonomy): Bacteria > Pseudomonadati > Pseudomonadota > Betaproteobacteria > Neisseriales > Neisseriaceae > Neisseria > Neisseria sp. HMSC15G01. The sequence goes on along the minus strand of NZ_KV792697.1, from coordinate 122,781 downwards.
GTAATAATTTAGCCGCCCGATAAGTCAAGTCTTGCTCAGGCTTAAGCCCTTCGACCGGCGTATGCAGAATAATCTGCCCATCAGTACGCATTTTCAGATGAACGGTATCGTATAAGCCGATCAAACAGAAAATACTTTCCAAATTATGATAACCATCGCTCCTACGGCCGGTAATCCTCAAATCCAAATTTAATTTGGCCGGCGCAGGAAAGGCTTGGATTTCCTCTGAAACAGACATGGCATCCTCTATTTGCGTGCTGCGCATCGGGTTTGTCCATTCTTATCCAAAGAGTGGTTTACCGTGTCAAACACCAAGCGGATATTAAACTTGGCATTCTCAAGTTGAAGCGTTTTAGGCTGTCCTGAACTATTTAAAGTACGCGATATTGTCCAGTCAAACTGCTCCAGACGGCCATCAGGCAGGATTTTGTATGGCGCATTGGCAACGCGTTTACCATCAGCCCAAATATGCAGATATTGGACCGGCAAAGCAAAGCCTAAAAGCTGTCTGCTCAATTCCTCAGCCGTTTCCGCCTGATAGACCTTACCCTTACTGTCTACTGCCAATACACCTTCACTGTCTTGACACAGCTGACCTACGGTATTGCCCAATGGTGTATTGACATCAATGGTTTGAACCGCATTCTGATAAGTCCAGTCGAAATTAGCATATGAGCCTTTGCCTTCCACTTTAACAGCCAATCGACCATCTGCGCTAAAATCCTGCACCTGCTCTGCTGCTTGCCAACTGTTTTGCTGAGGTAAATTTGGCTGCGCACAGGCAGCCAAAAGCAATAAGGCTGCAACCGATGATAATCGTTTCAAATTCATGGATATTCCTTCATAGGCCGTCTGAAATCAAACGCTTTTCAGACGGCCTTTTGGTTTTATTTGTGTTTTTGAGTATGCGGTTTACTGGACGTTATACCGAATTTGGACATTGTCTCTTTTAATACTCGGAGATTGCTTCCGCGCTTCAAACCATCATTCCAGATTTCTTTGGCCTTATCTTGGTCTCCAAGCGTCCATAGGACTTCGCCCAAATGCGCGGCGACTTCGGCTTCAGGTTCTTTTTCGTAGGCATATTGGATATATGGAAGCGCCATTTGCGCATCACCTTTAAGATAATACGCCCAGCCTACACTATCATTAATTGCTGCGCTTTCCGGCTCCATTTGATAGGCCGTCTGAACCATTTTAAAAGCTTCCTCCAAATCCTTGCCACTTGACAGTAAGGTATAGCCCAAAGCATTCCAACCGTGCGGATTATCCGGATACAGCTCTACCACACGGCGCAAATCGGCAATCGCCTTGCCTGGCTGATTCAGCTTCTCATACACCATCGAACGCTGATACAGCACATTGGCAAGCAACTCTGGAGAAGCTTGGGTTTTCAAGGATTTTTCGGTGGAGTTTACCAAGCTGTTCAAAGCGTTCAACGATTCTTGAAGATTGGTATTTTTAGACAATACAAACAAAGCCGTATTCAGCAAATCCCTGGCTTCAAAATAACGTCCTCTTTGCTCGGGTATTTTTTGTGCGCGTTGCACCAAAGCCCAAGCCTCTTTATGGTTGCCCTGCTTGGCCTCGATGGAAGCGGCCAAAATGGTTTTATCAAACGTATAAGCCGTAGCCGTGACCTTGGCCAGCCATTGTTTGGCTTTGGCAAAATCCTCGGCATCATTGTAAGACACCGCGCCAATCAATGCCGCACGGCTGCGCTGCTCCTCCGTACCGGCTTTATAAGCCTTTTCCAGATAGCTGTTTACTGCAGAAATATTTTCCGTCTTGCTGGCTGACAATAAGGCAGCCTGAATATACAAATCAGGGTTGGGATTTTCTTCCAACAAAGTCTGCAAACGCTTGAATGCCTTATCATTTTGACCATGAGCGATCAAATTGGCGATGTCCAATTCCTGCCAAATCGGAGATAAGGTTTTGGTGTCTGTCTCTTTGAAGAAACCGTCCAGAATATCAGGATGCCGTTGCGCCATCAGCCGCAGGGTGACGAAAGTCGGCGGCAGGATTTCGTTGTCCAACTTGGCCAATCGCTGCAATGCCGCAATGGCGTGTTTCTTTTGACCGTCTTTTGCACTAAAAATTGCATCCGCAATCGCCGCTTCTGGAAAGTCTTTATAAATCAGTGCCGTTTTATGTACCTGTTTGACTGCATCGCTGGTCAGATTCGGCTGTTGGGCTGCGGTTTGTGCCAAAAGCAGGAACACGCGCTTTTGCTCGTCTTCACTACCGCCGGCAATCACCTTATCCAATCCGCTCAAATTCTTATCGGCTTTGCCCAGCAGCAAATTGCGCAACCAAGTCATACGCTTTTGTGTTTCACCAGGCTCCGGCTCAATTTCGCGCCATTTTTGGTAAATAGCTTCAGCCTGTTCAAATGCGTTTAAAGAAACCGCCATCTCCAAAGCGCGTTCGGCCACTTCGGGAGATTTGGTGCGATGCAACGTCAAAATATAAGTAAACAAAGCAGAAGCCGCATCACCCTTTTGCAGGGCCAGTTCTGAATTTAACAAAGTGAAAACCTGCGAGGTGCGGTTTTGTATACCCAACAGACGTATCCGCTCCTGCTCTCGTTCTTCGGGAGAAAAATGGTCGGCACGGCTTTTCTTTTTAATAATCTTAGCCGATTCAAAAACTGCATTTGAATCGCCGGGCGCGGCAAAAGTCTGTGTAGCAAACAACATCATGACAGCCGCGGCTACTACTCGAATACGGGATGGGGAAAACAACATAACTATCCTTTTTGAGAACCTGCCGACATTTTCAGACGGCCTAAGCACTTGCAAAACAGACGCAAAGCTTTATTTATCATTCAGGCATAACTGTAACACACGCACCCTATTTTGTTGACACGGTAACCGTAAACCTTGTGTAATCCTCATCTGCATAAAACGATCAGCGCCAAAAATGAATACCGACCACCTTATCCATTTCCTAACTCAAGCTTCACACTTCAGCAGCCGTATGCAAGCAGAGCGCAATCAATTAGTTACCCCAAAAACGGTCAAAAAAGCAGCCGTTTTGGTCGGCATTGTCTTGCATGAAGGAGCGTGGCAAATTTTACTGACCAAAAGGGCCGAGACCTTAAGGCAGCACACCGGACAAATCGCCTTTGCCGGCGGCCGCAAAGATGCCCAAGATGACAGTCTAACGGCAACGGCGTTAAGAGAAGCTTATGAAGAAACCGCCATTCCGATTGCCGCATGGCAGACTTTTGCGCCGCTACCCTTTTATGACACGCCTTCCGGCTACCGTGTTACGCCTGTTCCGGCAATTTGCACCCAGCCCATCAACCCAAAAGCAAATCCCGATGAAGTAGCAGAAATTTTTTATCTGCCTTTGGACTTCGCCTTAAACCTGCAAAACTACACATTCCGCCAGCTTCATCACAACAATCAAACCCTCGCCCTCCCCGCCCTACCTTTTCGGCACTACGACATCTGGGGGCTGACAGCAATCATCCTATATGGACTGGCAGAACGTTATCAGCAATATTGCCAAGCTTTTAAATAAGGCAAGGCCGTCTGAAAACCAATATTCAGACGGCCTTGTTTGATCAATACTCTTTACGCCGCTTCTTCATAGCATTCGACAAATTCTCCAAACCATTTCATCTCATCGCGCAGGGCAACCACTTCACCAATCACCATTAAAGCCGGACGCTCTGCTTCGGCAGCCAGCAAGCCCAAATCTTTCAGACGGCCTGTCCGCACGGTTTGATTAGGTAAAGTGCCATTAGAAATCACGGCAACGGGCGTAGAAGGCTGCCTGCCATAAGCCATTAGTTTTTCCGCAATCTCAGCCGCTTTAAGCGTGCCCATATAGATTACCAGCGTTTGACGGCTTAAAGCCAAAGTCTGCCAATCAGGCTGATTGCCCTCGTGTTTGCTGTGGCCAGTTACAAATAAAGCACTTTGGGCGCAATCGCGATGGGTTAACGGAATACCGGCATAAGCAGTAGCTCCAAGTGCAGCAGTAATACCCGGCACAATGCGGTAAGCGATTCCAGCTTGATGCAGGGTTTGCACTTCCTCCCCACCACGTCCGAACACAAAAGGATCGCCGCCTTTCAACCTTACCACACGCTCGCCTTTTTGAGCGTGTTCAACCAACAGACGATTGGTTTCTTCCTGCTGGACATGGTGCGCACCGGCGCGTTTGCCCACGCTGATTTTCACTGCATCTTTACGTACCATCGCCAAAATATCATCCGATACCAAAGCATCGTAAAACACCGTATCCGCAGCCTGTATCGCCTGCAAAGCATGTATAGTCAGCAAGCCCGGATCACCCGGCCCTGCGCCCACCAAAACCACTTCGCCGCCAAACGGCGTTTCCCGATTCAACTGCGTGATCAATTCACGTTCTGCCGCTTCGATATTGTTTTGAGCCGCAAAAATACTAAAACGGCTGTCGAACAACTTTTCCCAAAAATAACGGCGGCGTTCGACATGATGAATCGTCTGTTTCACCTTCTCACGCCATTTACCGGCAATACGCGCCATCGTGCCCGTATGCAACGGAATCAATGTTTCAATAATCTGCCGCCATTTACGCGCCAATACAGGCGCAGTACCGCCGCTGGATATGGCTATCTTCAATGGCCCCCTATCCACCACGGCAGGCACGATAAACGAACACAAATCTGCCGTATCCACCGTATTGCTCAATTTTGCCCGTCGTTCCGCCGCTTCAAAAACACGGCGGTTAAACCCATCATCATCCGTCGCCGCAATAACGAAATACACCTCGTCCAGCATAGCTTCTTCAAACAAGCCGCCCAGCCAAACTATTTTCCCTTCAGTCACCCATTGCTGAAACTGCGGATTCAGAGTTTCCGCAACAACGCGTACGCGCGCTCCGGCAGACAACAGGCTTTCCGCCTTGCGTTCGGCAACCTTACCCGCACCTGCCAGTAAAACTGGGCGGTCTCTCAAATCGGCAAACAAAGGATAATGTCTCATGGTCGTGCTCTTGCTTTATCAATGATTGTCCGCCGATATTAAAGGCCGTCTGAAAAAATAGGAAAGAATGGTTTCTGATTTTCTTATGGTGTTTGGTTATATGCCTGCCACAACAAAATAAGTTATAGTGGCAAACATAAAACTGAAGCAGAAAATTTCAAAATAAACGATTAGAAAATCGTGTACTGATATAAAAATTCATTTTTTCACAAATAAATTGCACCCTCTTCATTTTTCAGACGGCCTTTGCCTGCGTATAATATCGGTCTAATTTACAACTCAAATGAGCTTAGTCCAGCCATGACCGAATCCATCCGCCTGCCCGCTTCTACACTCAAGCCTTCGACCGTTGCCCTGCCCGGTTCCAAAAGCATCAGCAACCGCACGCTACTCTTGGCGGCACTCTCCGACAACGTTTGCGAAATCCATTCTTTGCTCAAATCCGACGATACCGACCGAATGCTTGAAGCACTCGATAAACTCGGTGTTCAAATTGAATCTTTACCTGAAGGCCGTCTGAAAGTTCATGGCACCGGCGGCCGCTTTCCCAACCAAACCGCCGATTTGTTTTTAGGCAACGCCGGTACGGCATTCCGTCCTTTGACTGCCGCGCTTGCCGTTTTGGGTGGCGACTATCATCTGCATGGCGTACCGCGTATGCACGAACGCCCCATCGGCGATTTGGTGGATGCGCTGCGGATTGCAGGCGCGGACGTACAATATCTGGGCAATGAAAACTATCCGCCTCTTCAGATCGGCAAACGCCAAGACAACGGCGAGCGCGTTATTCCGATTAAAGGCAATGTTTCCAGCCAATTCCTGACCGCCCTGCTGATGGCTTTGCCCTTGACCGGACAAGCATTTGAAATCCACATGGTAGGCGAATTGATTTCCAAACCTTATATCGACATCACGCTCAAGCTGATGGCGCAGTTCGGTGTGGACATCATCAATGAAGACTACCGTGTATTTAAAATCCCGGCTGGTGCCAAATATCATGCGCCCGAGCATTTATATGTAGAAGGCGATGCCTCCAGCGCGTCTTATTTCTTGGGCGCAGGCCTGATTGCGGGTACACCCATCCGCGTAACCGGCATCGGCGCACACAGCATCCAAGGCGACGTTGCCTTTGCGCGTGAATTGGAGAAAATCGGCGCAGATGTCATTTGGGGCGAAAATTTTGTAGAAATTTCCCGTCCTGCCGAGCGCAAGATTCAGGCTTTTGATTTGGATGCCAACCATATTCCAGACGCGGCCATGACTCTGGCCATTGTTGCGCTGGCCACTAAGCAACCCTGCACCCTGCGCAATATCGGCTCATGGCGCGTCAAAGAAACCGACCGCATCGCCGCTATGGCAACCGAACTGCGCAAACTGGGTGCAGAAGTCGTTGAAGAAGCCGAAGCCATCCATATTACGCCGCCCGAAACACTTACCCCCAATGCCGTCATTGATACTTACGACGACCACCGCATGGCCATGTGTTTCTCGCTGGCTTCGCTTTTGGGCGTCCCCGTCATCATCAACGACCCGAAATGTACGCATAAAACTTTCCCCGAGTATTTCCAAGTTTTTGCATCATTAACCAACTGATTGATTATTCAAAGTTTCAGACGGCCTGTTGCATACAAAAAACACAGGCCGTCTGAAAAATAAAAATAAAACTATACTTTTTCTTAATTTATGCGATAATAGCTAAATAAATTCTTAGCGATTCATATTTCCTTTCGGAGAGAAAACATGTCAGACGAAAAAAGCAAAGCCTTAGCCGCCGCCCTTGCCCAAATCGAAAAAAACTTTGGCAAAGGCTCCATCATGAAAATGGACGGCAGCCAACAGGAAGAAAACCTTGATGTTATTTCCACCGGCTCCCTCGGCGTGGACTTGGCACTCGGCGTTGGCGGTCTGCCCCGCGGCCGCGTGGTTGAAATTTTCGGCCCGGAATCCTCCGGTAAAACCACACTCTGTCTCGAAGCCATTGCCCAATGCCAAAAAAATGGCGGCATCTGCGCATTCATCGATGCCGAGCATGCTTTTGACCCGATTTACGCCCGCAAACTCGGTGTAAAAGTCGAAGAACTCTATCTCTCCCAACCGGATACCGGCGAACAGGCATTGGAAATCTGCGATACATTGGTACGCTCAGGCGGTATCGATATGGTTGTTGTCGACTCCGTAGCCGCACTTGTACCTAAAGCCGAGATCGAAGGCGAAATGGGTGACAGCCACGTCGGCCTGCAAGCTCGCCTGATGAGCCAAGCCCTCCGCAAACTGACCGGCCACATCAAACGCACCAATACATTGGTTGTTTTCATTAACCAAATCCGTATGAAAATCGGCGTGATGTTCGGCAGCCCTGAAACCACGACCGGCGGTAACGCACTCAAATTCTACGCCTCCGTCCGCCTCGACATCCGCCGTACCGGTCAGATTAAAAAAGGCGATGACGTCATTGGTAACGAAACCAAAGTCAAAGTCATCAAAAACAAAGTTGCACCTCCATTCCGTCAAGCCGAATTCGATATTCTTTACGGTGAAGGCATCAGCTGGGAAGGTGAATTGATCGACTTGGGCGTCAAACATGACATCGTTGAAAAATCTGGTGCATGGTACAGCTACAACGGCGCAAAAATCGGCCAAGGTAAAGACAATGTACGCGTTTGGCTGAAAGAAAACCCTGATATCGCCAACGAAATCGATGCCAAAATCCGTGCGGCAGTCGGTATCAATGTCGATATTACCGAAGGCAAATTGGACGATACCGACGGCGAACGTCCTGAGGAATAAGTCTGTTTGAAATTAAAGGTTAAAGACCAAATAAAGGCCGTCTGAAATCCGACCATTAATCGGATTTCAGACGGCCTTTTATTCAATACTGCTTAAAGCCCCAATGCCTGAGCATGAAACTCAATATGCGAATCGATAAAGCTGGCAATAAAGAAATAGTCATGCCCATAGCCCGGGCGTACTTTATATTGGATATTGAAACCTTTTTCGCGTGCTGAGCGGACAAACCCTTCCGGTTGCAGGACTTCAGGATACAAAGCATCTTCACTGCCGACATCAATCAAAACAGGCAATTTATGCGAGGTCGTCTGAAGCAGCTCTGTACTGTCATAGCGTTTCCACGTTTCCACGTTTTGGCCCAAATAAGCTGACAACGCCTGCCTGCCGCCTTCCGTATCGATAGGATGACATAAAGGCGCAAAGGCTGAAACCGCAGCATATCGGCCTGGATGATTCAAAGCCAAATGCAGCGCGCCATGCCCGCCCATGTTGAAACCTGCAATGCTGCGCTCTTTCGTTACCGGAAAATGATGCTCGATTAAATCAGACAATTCTTGGCTGATATAGCTTTCCATTTGGTAATGCTGCGCCCAAGGCACTTCAGTTGCATTGACATAAAATCCGGCACCCTGTCCAAGATAATGTTCCTCACTGTCGGCAACATGCTGACCGCGTGGCGAGGTATCCGGAAAAGCCACAATAATATTCCACTGTGCCGCAAAACGTTGGATTCCACTTTGCCGAACCAATTCAGAACCATCGCTATTTAAACCGGAAAGAAAATATAAAACAGGCGCGGGATAGCCTTTTAAGACTTGTGGCGGCAGATAGACATCAAATACCATATCCGTCCGGCAGGTTTGAGAAAAATGGCGGTACCGTTCCTGATACCCGTTAAACATCTTTCTGCGTTCCAGCAAATGCAATTCTGAATTTTTCATTTTACCTCTTGTAAGGAAACAGCAATAAGCAGAATGTTAGCGCAAAACCTGCCCATCGTGTTGTTGCCCCATCTTTTTAAGGCAATCAAATCTGCTTTAAACAAGGTTGCCAATCATGCAAAATCATTACGCTGGCGGCATTTAAAATCTATACACAATCTCTGTGGATAAATCTGTTGATAAGCTTTGGGTAATCGTAAAATTTTCTTTAGGAACAAACCAAGTCTTAAATTGACTAAAATTTAATCAAATAAAACATAATAAAATCAAATAGTTATATTTATAAGATTTTACTATAATCATACAGTGAAAATTTATAGGTAAAACAAGGTTATGCGGCTTTGTGCATAAATTAGGGTTGACATCCCTAAAAATCGCCCCGAATCAAAAGCTGCGTAAAACAACGGCCGATTTCATCAGATGCCATTCAAAAGACACGCGGTCATACATTTTGCGTTACAATACGCACTTATTTTTAAGAAAGAAAAATACGCCATGAAAGCCTCCCAGTTCTTCATTTCTACCCTTAAAGAAGCCCCTGCCGAAGCCGCACTTGCCAGCCACAAGCTGATGATTCGTGCCGGCTTGATCAAAGCCAACGCATCAGGTCTTTATACTTGGATGCCGATGGGTCTGCGCGTATTGCGCAAAGTTGAAAATATCGTGCGCGAAGAAATGGCCCGCGCAGGTAGCGTGGAGCTGCTGATGCCGGTGGTACAACCTGCCGAACTGTGGCAGGAATCCGGCCGCTGGGAGTTTTACGGTAAAGAACTGCTGCGCCTGAAAGACCGTCATGACCGTGATTTCTGTATGGGTCCGACTTGTGAAGAAGTGATTGCCGACATCGTGCGCAAAGAAGTCAACAGCTACAAACAATTGCCGAAAAACTTTTATCACATCCAAACCAAATTCCGCGATGAAGTGCGTCCGCGCTTTGGTGTGATGCGTGCACGCGAGTTTGTCATGAAAGACGCTTATTCCTTCCATGCCGACTATGCCTCGCTTCAGACGACCTATCAAGATATGTACGACGCTTACTGCCGTATCTTCACCCGTTTGGGTTTGGAATTCCGTCCTGTTGCCGCGGATACCGGTAGCATCGGCGGTACCGGCTCTCACGAATTCCAAGTATTGGCTGAAAGCGGCGAAGACGTTATTGCATATAGCGACACTTCTGATTACGCCGCCAATATCGAGCTGGCGCCGACTTTGCCGCTTAAAGGCGAACGCGCTGCTGCTCAGGCCGAGTTGACCAAAGTACATACGCCAAACGTCAAAACCATTGAGTCTTTGGTTGAATTCCTCAATATTCCGGTTGAACAAACCCTCAAATCCATCGTGGTTGAAGGCGAAAACGAAGGCGAACTCGTCCTGCTGCTGTTGCGTGGCGACCATGAATTTAACGACATCAAGGCAGAAAAACTGGCCGGCGTAAAATCGCCACTGACCATGGCGAGCCCTGCCGTGATTATTGAACAATTCGGCGCAAACGGCGGCTCTCTCGGCCCTGTCAACTTCAAAGGTAAAGTCTATGCCGATTTCGCTACTGAAAAAGGCGCAGACTGGGTTATCGGCGCGAACGAAGACGACTACCACTATACCGGCTTCAACTTCGGCCGAGATGCTGACGAGCCTGAATTTGTCGATTTGCGCAATGTCATCGAAGGCGATATCAGCCCTGACGAACAAGGCCGTCTAAAACTGGCGCGTGGTATTGAAGTCGGCCACGTTTTCCAATTACGCGATAAATATACCCAAGCCATGAATGTCAGCTTCTTGGACAATAACGGTAAATCCCAAATCATGGAAATGGGCTGCTACGGTATCGGTATTACCCGCGTTGTTGCTGCCGCCATCGAACAAAACAACGACGAAAAAGGCATTGTTTGGACCAAAGCAATGGCGCCGTTTGAAGTCGTTATCGTGCCGATGAACTACAAAAAATCTGAAGCCGTACGCGAAGCCGCTGACAAAATCTATGCCGAGCTTTTGGCTGCCGGTGCGGATGTATTGTTGGATGACCGCGATGAACGTGCGGGCGTATTGCTGAATGACTCTGAGCTGTTGGGTATTCCTCACCGCATCGTGATCGGTGATCGCGCCTTAAAAGAAGGCAATGTCGAATATGCCGAACGCCGTGACAATCAGGCTCAAGCTGTTGCAGTATCAGAAGTTGTTGCCAAGGTTCTGGCCGCATTGAACGCTTAAATTTTTTTCAATAATGAAAAGGCCGTCTGAAACTGATTATTTCGTTTCAGACGGCCTTTTTCTGTTTTAATAAATAATGTTTTTTCCGTAGCTCTCTAATATTTCTTTGATTTTCAAAATGGTTTCTTTAGGCGGCGGATGTACGCCTTTTAACTTGTATTCGTCGCCGCACAAAGCCCATTTGTGTGCGCCCAATTCGTGATACGGCAAAAGCTCGACCATTTCGACATTATCCATATCACCGATAAACTCGCCCAATAAATGCGCTGAACGCTCATCATCAGTGTAGCCTGGAACAACCACATAACGCACACGCGTCGGCTGATTGCGTTCGGCAAGATAGCGCGCGAATTTCAGCGTTTTGGTATTTGGAATACCGACAAGCACTTTATGAATTTCAGGATCGATTTGTTTTAAGTCGAGCATGACCAAATTGGTATGATCGAGCAAATCATCCAAAATCGAATCATAGTGCAAAGCATAGCCATTGCTGTCGAGACAGGTATGGATATCGTGTTCCCGGCAGGCCGTAAACCAATCGCGCACAAACTCATATTGCAATAACGGCTCGCCGCCGGTTGCCGTTACGCCTCCGCCTGTCGCACGCAAATAATGACGATAGGTCATGACCTGCTTCATCACAGTTGCCACATCCAATTCCTGCGCCTGCTCAGTATGAAGATCCCATGTGTCACGATTATGGCAATACAGGCAACGCATCAGGCAGCCTTGCAAAAAGAGCACGTAGCGCAAACCCGGACCATCGACAGCACCGCAAGATTCAATCGAATGAATAATGCCTTTGCCGTTATAGTGACGGTGACCAAGGTCTTTCAGTGCCGGCTCGGGGGTAATGGCAAAAGTCGTGGACATAGTGTTCGGCTCAAAAATGTTTTTGCTTATATGGATTGTACGATAATAAAGGCCGTCTGAACATTTCAGACGGCCTCGGAGCTTTGTTTCAAAACAAACCAAATGCAAATTTAGCTTCCGGTTTGTTTCTCCACCCGGATTACATGGTTTCTGTGAACGTACGGGTAATCACGTCAAGCTGTTGTTCGCGGGTCAGCGAGTTGAAGCGAACCGCATAACCGGACACACGAATGGTCAACTGCGGATATTTCTCCGGATTGTGCATCGCATCTTCCAAAGTCTCGCGATTCAATACGTTGACGTTCAAGTGTTGGCCGCCTTCCAAATTACCGTCTTCATGGTGGAAATAGCCGTCCATCAAACCGGCAAGGTTGCGTTCGCGAGAATGTTCGTCTTTACCCAACGCGCCAGGAATAATGGAGAAGGTATAAGAAATACCGTCTTTGGCAAACTCAAATGGCAGTTTGGCTACGGAAGTCAATGAAGCGACTGCACCGTTGACGTCACGGCCGTGCATTGGGTTTGCACCCGGACCAAACGGAGCGCCTGCACGGCGGCCGTCTGGAGTATTACCGGTTTTCTTACCGTAAACAACGTTGGAAGTAATGGTCAGTACGGACTGAGTCGGAGTAGCGTTGCGGTAAGTTTTGTGGGTTGCCACTTTTTTCATGAAGCGTTCAACCAAATCGCAGGCGATATCGTCAACGCGGTCGTCGTTGTTACCAAATTGTGGGTATTCGCCTTCGATTTCGAAGTCAACGGCAATGCCATTTTCGTCACGAATCGGTTTCACTTTGGCGTACTTAATGGCGGACAATGAGTCGGCAGCCACAGACAAACCGGCGATACCGCATGCCATCGTACGTTTCACATCACGGTCATGCAACGCCATCAACGCGGCTTCGTAGCTGTATTTGTCGTGCATGTAGTGAATAATGTTAAGCGCGGTAACGTATTGGGTTGCCAACCAATCCATGAATTTGTCCATGCGCTCAAAGACAGTGTCGTAGTCCAAAACTTCGTCCATAATCGGCTCGGTTTTCGGACCAACTTGCTCTTTAGATTTTTCATCCACGCCGCCGTTGATTGCGTACAGCAGAGTTTTAGCCAAGTTGGCGCGTGCGCCGAAGAACTGCATTTGTTTGCCGACCACCATCGGGCTGACGCAGCAGGCAATGGCGTAGTCGTCGCTATTAAAGTCAGGGCGCATCAAATCGTCGTTTTCGTATTGGATGGACGAAGTATCGATGGATACTTTGGCGCAGAATTCTTTAAAGCCTTGAGGCAGTTGTTCTGACCACAATACAGTGATGTTTGGCTCAGGAGACGGGCCCATGTTGTACAGGGTATGCAGCACGCGGAAGTTGGTGCGGGTTACCAGCGTACGGCCGTCCAAGCCCATACCGCCGATGGATTCGGTTGCCCAAATCGGGTCGCCGGAGAAGAGTTGGTCGTATTCGGGCGTACGCAGGAAACGGACCATACGCAGTTTCATCACCAAGTGGTCGATAAATTCTTGCGCTTGGGTTTCGGTAATCACACCGTTTTTCAGGTCGCGTTCGATATAAATATCCAAGAATGAAGATACACGGCCGAAAGACATCGCCGCACCGTTTTGAGATTTAACGGCAGCGAGGTAGGCAAAGTAAGTCCATTGGATGGCTTCTTGTGCATTTTTTGCAGGGCCGGAAATATCGTAGCCGTAAGAAGCTGCCATTTCTTTCATTTGGTTCAATGCTTTATATTGCTCATTGATTTCTTCGCGGCGGCGGATCACTTCTTCCAAGTCCACACCGTTTTCCAAATCGGCTTGCAGTGAGTTGAACTGGTTGAGTTTGTCTTTCATCAAGAAGTCGATACCGTACAATGCCACGCGGCGGTAGTCGCCGATAATACGGCCGCGGCCATAAGCATCCGGCAGGCCGGTAATCACGCCTGATTTGCGGCAGCGGCGGATGTCGGGCGTATAAACGTCAAATACGCCTTGGTTGTGGGTTTTGCGGTATTTGGTGAAAATTTCGCTGACTTCGGGATTCAATTCAACGTTGTACACTTTGCACGCGTCTTGCACCATTTTCAAACCGCCAAACGGCATGATAGAGCGTTTCAAAGGCTCGTCTGTTTGCAGGCCGACAATGGTTTCCAAATCTTTGTTGATGTAGCCTGGAGCGTGGCTGGTAATACCGGAGACGATTTGCGCGTCGATTTTATACGGCTCGTGTGTACGGTTTTCAACCTTGATACCTTCCATCACTTCCGCCCACAGCTTGGTTGTGGCTTCGGTTGCAGGTGCTAAGAATGAAGCATCGCCCTCATATGGCGTGTAGTTTTTTTGAATAAAATCGCGGACATCTACGTTGGTTTCCCAGTTGCCACCGACAAAACCTTCCCAAGCGGCAGGACGTTGCTGAACATCATTTGACATATCAAGCTCCTAATTTTATTGAAAATATAGACTGTAAATTTTCTGAAAGGATAACATCAATACCCATTTATTTACAGGGGTTTTTGTGAAATAAAATTACAGATTTGGTTTTTCTTGATTTACGTCAATGAGAATAATTGTTACTTGGCACTACATCTCATTTTCCAAACATTCGTACTTCAAAACGGCGTAAAATACAAAATTCAGCCCTGAAGACAGGTGTTCTTCAGGGCTGAGTTTTTATTGCATTTTATATAAAAGGCCGTCTGAATTTTCAGACGGCCTTTTATTCACTTAATCAATTAAGCAAACGGATGATGCAAAACAATGGTTTCTTCACGGTCAGGACCGGTTGAAACAATGGCCACAGGCGCACCGCACACTTCTTCAATACGTTTCAGATAAGCTTTAGCGTTTTCAGGCAGCTTGTCGTACTCTTTCACACCGAAAGTCGACTCGCTCCAACCCGGCATGGTTTCATAAATCGGTTTGCAGGTTTCCACCGCGTCAGAGCCGCAAGGCAGAATGTCGGTTTTGCTGCCATCAGGCAATTCATAGCCTACGCAGATATTGATGTTTTCAACACCGTCCATGACATCCAGCTTGGTAATGCACATGCCGGAAATGCCGTTAACTTGAATGGAGCGTTTCAACGCAGCCACGTCAAACCAACCGCAACGACGCGCACGACCGGTTACAGAGCCGAACTCATGACCGCGCTCAGCCAAACCTGCACCCACTTCGTCAAACAATTCAGTCGGGAACGGGCCGGAACCCACGCGGGTCGTATAGGCTTTAACAATACCCAAAACGTAATCCAGCATTTGCGGGCCCACGCCTGCACCGGCAGAAGCGGCACCGGCTAAGCAGTTGGACGAAGTTACAAACGGATAAGTACCGTAGTCGATGTCAAGCAACGTACCTTGCGCGCCTTCAAACAACAGGCTTTCGCCTTTGCGGTTTTTCTCGTTCAAAACACGGGAAACATCGGTAATCATCGGCGTAATGCGCGGCGCAACTTTTTCAATGACCGCCATCACGTCTTCAAGTTTTACCGGCTCGGCATGGTGCAGGTGTTGCAACTGAACATTGTAATAAGCCAAAACAGCTTCCAGTTTTTCAACCAGTTTTTCAGGGTGCAACAAGTCCACCACGCGGATCGCACGACGGGCAACTTTATCTTCATAAGCCGGGCCGATGCCGCGGCCGGTTGTACCAATTTTGCTTTTACCGCGGTAAGCTTCGCGTGCTTGGTCAAGCGCAATGTGGTAAGGCAGAATCAATGGGCAGGTCGGCGCAATTTTCAGACGGCCTTCAACGTTTTTCACACCGGCGGCGTTCAATTCGTCGATTTCACCCAACAATGCTTCAGGAGAAACCACGACACCCGAACCGATGAAGCAGTCTAAAGTCTCATGCAAAATGCCGCTTGGAATCAGACGCAAAATGGTTTTTTTGCCGCCGACGACCAATGTATGGCCGGCATTGTGGCCGCCTTGGAAACGTACAACACCGCTGGTTTCTTCCGCCAGCCAGTCAACAATCTTACCTTTGCCTTCATCACCCCATTGGGCACCGATTACGACAACATTTTTAGCCATAGCTATCTAACCTTATTTCAGATACAAAATTTCAAAATAAAACTCAATTATTCAAAGCGATTACTTTCCAAACGCCGTCCACTTGTTTCAGACGGCCTGTAACCTCTTCCGAACCGTTGTAGCCGATACCGTAATCGATAACGACACATTGTCCTTGTTCGCGCAAAGCATCTACCGCTTCTTGAGCCGCAGGCATGTCTTTGACATCGACCGCCACCACGGACTCTCGTCCGATAGCGGGAAGGCGGCCGATAAAGCTGCGCAAATCAAAACTGAATCCGGCAGCCGGACGTGCGCGTCCGAAGTATCCGCCCAAACCGTCATAACGGCCGCCGCGCGCCACGGCATCATAAAGATTTGAACCATAAGCCGCGTAAAGCAAGCCGGTATGGTAATTGTCAACGCGCAATTCCGACAAATCGATATGCACTTTTTGATTTGGGAACGCATCGCATACGGCCTGCAATTCATCCAGCGCCGCACTGACTGCGGATAATTCAGGTAATTTCTCACGGGCCAAAGTCAGCACTTCGCGACCGCCGTACAGTCGGGGCAACAGTGAAAACGCTTTTGCCCACATACCGTCGAGTTTCCACTCTTTGACCAACTGGCTGACAGCCTCGGCATCTTTGTCCTGCATCAATGACAGCAGGGTTGCCGATTGTTGCTCGTCCAAATGAGCGGCATTTGCCAAAGCGCGGAATACACCGATATGGCCTAATGAAAGCAGAACTTCGCCCATGTCGGCGATTTTCATGCTTTTCAGCATCAAATCAATCAATTCGATGTCTGCTTCAATGCCTTCCAAGCCGTACATTTCCGCACCGGCCTGCAAAGGCTCGCGCATATTGAGCAATCCGTCAGGCCGCGCATGAAGCACCGAGCCGGCATAGCACAAACGGTTGATGCCTTGATTGGCGGAAAGCAAATGGGCATCAATGCGCGCCACCTGCGGCGTAATATCCGCGCGGATACCGAGCTGACGGCCGCTAAGCTGATCGACGACCAAAATGGTTTTCAAAGACAAACCGGCATCGATATGCGTCAATAAGGAATGGCTGTATTCCATCAATGGCGGTTGCACCAATTCATAACCATGCACGCGAAACAAAGCCAACAACCGCTCACGGGCGCTTTCCAGTTGTCGGGCATTGGTCGGTAACACGTCGGCAACGTGTTCAGGAAGCTGCCAAGACTTCATGAGAATCTACCTCTGTTTTTTTGTAAACATAAAGGGCTGATTAAATTTAAAACCAAATCAGCCTGACGACTGAAATTTTCCTGAATGCATCAATAGCAAATCTGATGCGGCTTCAACAAAACTGATTTTAAATTTAAACAGCCCCTGAGTAACGGCTTCAAACCGTCGAGTTATTAAAATCAGACTTTACCATATTAAAACGAATTTTGCACCCTGTTTACAGAGAACGTAAAAAAACATTAAAAACAAAGGCCGTCTGAAAACCAAATGCATAGCTGCATCGTTTTCAGACGGCCTTATTCATGCCTGAACAACCCGACGCTTAGCGCCAGTAACGCCACCAAGGCATATCGTCAGATCGCCATTCGTGTTGCAAGAACGGGCTTTGCGGGAAGTTGGTTTCCAAAACGCGGCGTGTATCGGCAGCCAGTTGCGGCTTGTCCAGTTTTTTGTATGCCAATTCCATCATCGCCAAAGCTTCTTCGACGTAACGGGTATTTTGGTAACGGCTGACGATTTTTTGCGCACGGTTGGCCGCTGCGACATAAGCACCGCGTTTCATGTAATAACGTGCCACAGATATCTCGTTACCACCCAAAGCGTCCACCAGCTTGGCCATACGCTCGGTTGCATCGGCAGCGTATTTGCTGTTTGGATAACGTTGAACCAACTCGGCAAACGCCTGATAAGCATCGCGGTTAGCTTTCGGGTCGCGGTCGGACCAGTCTTGGGAAGCCAGCTTGTTCAAGAAAGACTGGTCTTCGTTAAACAGGACCAAACCTTTCAAGTACAGCGCGTAGTCCATATTCGGATGTTGCGGATGATGGCGTTGGAAGCGCGCAATGGCAGCCAAGGCTTTTTCCGGCTCATCGTCTTTATAATAGGCATACGCCGTATCCAACTGGGACTGCTGGGCATAGCGGCCGTTTGGAAAACGGGATTCTAAAATTTCGTATAACTTGACAGCTCGCGTATAATTGTTGCTGTTCAATTCGTCTTGCGCTTCGGCATAAAGCTTTTCCACACTCCAATCTTGAGTAATTTGGGCGTCTTTATCGATTGTGCCTTTATTTGCGCAGGCACTCAGTGCCAAACCTAAAGAAACTACTAAAAGAATTTTTTTCATGCAGAATACTTCCTTTGATAACGAAGCCGATTATAGCGATGATTTAGACTTTCCGTCATCCCCTGAAACAGAAAGTTGTGTTAATTTGACCGTTCCGCTCGAAATGGCGGGCGGAAGGCTGGATGCCGTATTGGCCAAACTCATGCCCGACTACTCGCGCAGCCGTCTGAGTTCGTGGATTAAAGAGGGTGCGGTCATTGTAAACGATAAGCCCGCTCAACCCAAAGATAAAATGATAGGTGGTGAATTGATTGCCGTTACGGTACGTCCGAGCGAAGAAAACCTCGCGTTCACACCCGAACCCATGGATTTGGACATTATTTATGAAGACGATACCGTTATCGTCATCAACAAGTCTGCCGGGTTGGTCGTCCATCCTGCCGCAGGCAACTGGAGCGGCACCCTGCTCAACGGCCTGTTGGCGCACTGTCCCGAATTAAGCCAAGTGCCGCGTGCGGGCATCGTACACCGTTTGGACAAAGAAACCAGCGGCCTGATGGTGGTCGCCAAGACCCTGCCGGCGCAAAACTCACTGGTTCAACAGCTTCAAGAGCGCACAGTCAAACGCATTTACCGCGCCGTTGCCAACGGAATCGTCCCTTTTGACGGCAAAATCGAAACCCAAATCGGCCGCGATCCGCACAACCGCCTGAAAATGGCAGTCGTCAAATTCGGCGGCAAACCTGCCATTACCCACGTCAAAGTGTTGGAACGTTATCTGGCGCACAGCTACATCGAATGCTCGCTCGAAACCGGCCGCACGCATCAAATCCGCGTTCATATGCGCGAAGCCAACCATCCGCTGGCCGCCGACCCTGTTTACGGCAACCTGCGCCATCCATGCAGCGACGCAGTTAAAGAAGCCATCAAAGCCCTTGGTGCGCGTCAAGCCCTGCACGCCTACCGCTTGAGCTTTGTACACCCGAAAACCGGTGAAACCGTTTCCTTTGAAGCGCCTATGCCTGACGATATGTACCACCTGCTTTCCGTCCTGCGTCTGGAAGCCGGTTTGGATTCGTCCCTAAGCAACGAGGAAGAATGGCAAGAGAAATTCGGCATGGACGATGACGATGATTGGAATGAAGACGACTACGATGTCGAAGTCGTTTATGTAAGGGATTAAACCCATTTTTCAGACGGCCTAAAATATTATTTCAGGCCGTCTGAAATCAATCCGTTCCAATATTTCAGCGACTCAAAGATTATGAAAACCATCACAGATACCCTAAACCTCGCCCCGCAAGGCAAGAATTTTTTGACTGCCGACTGGCCTGCCCCTGCCAATGTTAAAACGCTTATTACCACGCGCAACGGCGGTGTCAGCGAAGGCGTATATCGCAGCCTGAATGTCGGTTCGCACGTCGGCGACAATCTGGAAGCCGTGCTCCGCAACCGTGAAATCGTACAGGAACAAGTCGGCCTGCCCGTTGCCTACCTCAATCAAATCCACAGTACCATCGTTGTAAATGCCGCCGAAGCGTTAGGTAATACGCCCGACGCCGATGCTTCGGTTGATGCGACGGGTACAGTCGCCTGCGCTTCGATGACTGCCGATTGCCTGCCTGTCTTGTTTTGCGACAAAGCAGGAACGGTGGTTGCGGCGGCTCATGCAGGTTGGCGTGGTTTGGCTGGCGGCGTTTTGCAAAACACCATTGCAGCAATGAATATCGAGCCGTTGGAAATCATGGCCTATCTCGCGCCTGCCATCGGCCCTGATGCGTTTGAGGTAGGGCAAGATGTATTTGATGCGTTTTGCACCCCTATGCCGGAAGCTGTCGATGCGTTTGAAGACATCGGCGGCGGCAAATACCTTGCCGACATTTACGCTTTGGCACGCATGGTTCTGCACCGCGAAGGCGTGAACATGATTTATGGCGGCACCCATTGCACCGTCTTGGAACGCGATACTTTCTTCTCCTACCGCCGCGACGGACAAACCGGTCGCATGGTCAGCCTGATTTGGTTGGAAAAATAAAATTTGCACCATCAAAGACAAGGCCGTCTGAAATACTTTCCGTTTGCGATTTCAGACGGCCTAAACATTATTCGTTATAATCCGACGATACCGTAACCGGTTTCAACGAAGGAATATCCAATGAAAAAAATCCTATTGCCTGCACTCGCCCTATTGCTTGCCTCTTGCGGTTTCCACCTGAAAGGCACAGGCGTGACTTCTCAGCCGCTGCCTTATCAAAACTGGCATGTAGAAGGCGGAGCCGTCATGCAAAAAGCGCTGGAAAATGCCTTACGCCGTGCTGACGGCCATCCAGTTAGCGAAGCCGAATCACAAATCACCCTGCGCGTTGTCGACTTTCAAAAACGCCGCGACATCTACACCATCACCCGCGCCGCCGCAATCAACGAATACCTGCTGGCCATGACCATCAAAGCCCAAGCCTTCCGCAACAGCGAGCCGGTTGGCGAACCGATGGAAGTTAAGGTTCACCGTACCATGGACTACGCCGACAGCGAAGTTTTGGGCAAACAGGAAGAGGAAGAAACCATTTGGTCTGAAATGCGCATCGACGCCGCAGATCAAATCGTCCGCCGCCTGACTTTCCTGAAGGCGCAATAATGGCTGCCGCGCCCATTGAGAGCCTGCGCCCCGATACGCCGCTCAAACCGTTGTACATTATTCACGGCGAAGAGGATTTGTTGCGCATCGAGGCTTTGGATACGCTGCGCGCAGCCGCAAAAAAACAAGGCTATCTCAACCGCGAAGTCTATACCGCCGAAAACAATTTTGACTGGAACGAGCTGTTGCAAAGTGCCGGCAGCGCAGGTTTGTTTGCCGATTTGAAACTGCTGGAAATCCACATTCCCAACGGCAAACCCGGCAAAAACGGAGGCGATGCCCTGCAAACTTTCGCCGAACGCCTGCCCGAAGATACGGTTACGCTTATCCTCCTACCCAAGCTTGAAAAAGCGCAAATCCAGTCCAAATGGTTTTCTGCATTGGCAGGCAAAGGCATCGTCTTAGAAGCCAAAGCCGTTGCGCCACATGCTTTGCCGCAATGGATACAGGGCCGTCTGAAGCAGCAAGGTTTGGATATCGAACCTGAAGCACTTGCCCTTTTTGCCGAGCGCGTCGAAGGCAATCTTTTAGCCGCCCGTCAGGAAATCGAAAAACTCGCACTGCTCCATCCCAAAGGCCATTTGATCAATATTGCCGACGCAGAAGCCGCAGTTGCCACCGTTGCCCGTTTCGACGTATTCCAACTGGCCGGTGCATGGATGAAAGGCGATGCCCTGCGCGTTTCCCGCTTACTGGACGGTTTGGAAGAAGAAGGCGAAGAGCCGGTTTTGCTGTTGTGGGCGGTTGCCGAAGACATCCGCACTCTAATCCGCCTGATTGCCGCACTCAAGCAGGGACAAAACATCCAAAGCCTGCGCAACAGCCTGCGCTTATGGGGCGACAAGCAGACCCTTGCACCGATGGCGGCCAAACGCATTTCCATCAACCGCCTGCTCGACGCGCTCAAAACCTGCGCTAAAATCGACCGCATCATCAAAGGCGCGGAAGAAGGCGATGCATGGACCGAGTTCAAACAACTCGTTACCTCGCTGGCCGCTTGAAACCGTTGCCACGCGTCAAGAAACTTGCACGCAATACGCCCCAAAAACAGAAAATACTGTAAAATAGCGTAAACTCAAATTCAGGCCGTCTGAACCTCGCATTTCAGACGGCCTCTTCCAGCAAAAAACAAGGAAACACCAACCATATGGATAATAAAACCAAACTTCGCATCGGCGGTCTGGCCCTGCTGACCACTGCCGTATTAAGCCTCATCATCGTTCTGATTGTCGATTCATGGCCGCTGGCCATTCTGTTGGCCGTCATCATCGTGGCCGCTGCCGCAGGCGGTTTCGTTTGGACTTCACGCCGTCAGCAACGCCAATTCCTCGAGCGCCTGAAAAAATTCGACATCGACCCGGAAAAAGGCCGTATCAACGAAGCCAACCTGCGCCGTATGTACCACAGCGGCGGCCAACATCAAAAAGACGCGATTACCCTGGTTTGCCTGTCACAAAAATGTTCTGTTGACGAAGCGCATGCTATCTTCAAAAAACGTCCGACCCGTCAGGAAATGAACCAAATGGCTGCCCAACAGGCACGCGGTCAAAAACGTCCACATCGCTAATCCCGACAGTAACAGGCCGTCTGAACATCCTATCCCGTTTCAGACGGCCTGTTTTTATTGCCATCAAACCCATTTTCGTTTCCATCGCATTATGACCCGTCTTCCCACTGCCCCACTTAAACGCCGCCTCGCCGCACTGGTTTACGAACTTCTGCTGACCGGCGCCGTTACCAGCATTGCCGCCCTTGCAGCCGGTATTGTCGCCATCTTTCTCAATCCCGTTTCCACGCGCCTGTCCATGCTGGCAACCTGTCTGATTCTGTTCTACGCATGGTGGCTCTACTTCCGCGCCAACTGGCACAAAAAAGGCCAAACCCTCGCCATGCAAACATGGAAAATCGGCTTAGCCGATAAAAACGACACCCAGCCGCCCCTGCCTCAACTGCGCCTGCGCTTTATTTGGGCCAGCATTTTTATTGTTTTCATTCCCCTGCTTGCCTACGCCGGATTGCGTCATCTGCTCAATATACCGCCCAAAGGCGCATTCGGAGCCGCGCTCATCTGGCTCATCCTGCCATGGGGCTTCGCCCTGTTCCATCCCGACCGCCAATTCCTCTACGACTTCTTGGCCGGAACAAGGCTGGTGGATTTAAATCAGAAGAAAACAAACGAATAAAATTCGCAAGCATCTCAAGCTCTAAATGAAATAAAGGCCGTCTGAAACTCAAGATACGTTTCAGACGGCCTTTAATCATAAAATCAAGCAATGATTATTCTTGCCAACGTTTGAACACCAGCGAAGTATTGACGCCGCCAAAAGCAAAGTTATTGCTGACCACATAATCGGTTTGAATCTCACGTCCGCCAGTTTGGATGTAATCCACCTTGCCGCAACGCGGATCGATGTTTTCCAAATTGACAGTCGGCGCAAACCAGCCGTTGTTCATCATTTCAATGGTAAACCAGGCTTCCAATGCGCCGCACGCGCCGAGTGTATGGCCGAGATAGCTTTTTTGCGAACTCATCGGCACAAAACCAAATACCGCCTCAGTCGCCAATGTTTCGGCAATATCGCCTTTTTCGGTCGCCGTACCGTGGCCGCTGACATAGCCGACTTTATCAGGCGTAATACCGGCGTCTTTCAGCGCAAGCTCCATACATTTCTGCATGGTTTCTTTTTGCGGCTGGGTAACGTGGCTGCCGTCGCTGTTGGCACCATAGCCGACAAGCTCGGCATAGATTTTCGCACCGCGCGCACGGGCGTGTTCTAATTCTTCCAATACGAAAATGCCTGCGCCTTCGCCGATGACCAAGCCGTCTCGAGCGTTGTCGTAAGGGCGCGGCGTCAGCTCAGGTTCGCCGTTGCGGCGGCTGGCGGCATAAAGTGAATCGAAAACATAAACTTCGGACGGACAAAATTCTTCGCCGCCGCCCGCCAGCATCATGTCTATCATGCCGTATTTGATGGCTTCGTAGGCATAGCCTATGCCTTGGCTGCCGGACGAACACGCGCTCGAAGTCGGGATAATGCGGCCTTTCAAGCCGAAGAAAATGCCGATATTGGCGGCAGTCGTATGCGGCATCATACGCACATAAGTATTGGCGTTGAAATTACGCGATGTGCCGGTCAGCAGGAGCTCGCCCAAATCGCCGATGTCTTGGGTACTGCCGACAGACGAACCGCACGCCACGCCCATACGGCCGTCGGTAATGCTTTCATCACCCAACAAGCCTGCATCCGTCAGGGCTTGTTCTGCCGCATCGACACACAAATGCGATACACGCCCCATGCTTCTGAGCTGCTTGCGCGTCCAATGTTTGGGAGGAGAATAGCCTTCAATCGGCGCACCCAGTTGCGCTTCCAATTCAGGAAAGCGTTCGCTCCAGTCCATATGTTTGACTGCGTTTTTTTCGGCTTTAAAGGCCGTCTGAATACTTTGCCAATCACGGCCGAAGGCGGTAATACCGCCGATACCTGTTACAACGACTCTTCTGGTATTCAACACAAACCTCCGTTCACAGCAATCACTTGGCGCGTAATGTACGCCGCTTTTTCATCCATTAAAAAGCGCACCGCATGCGCCACTTCCTCGGGCAATCCCATACGCGCGGCAGGGACAGCCTTTAAGATTTCTTCGACAGGTACGTTCTCATCGATAATATCGGTATCAATAAGGCCCGGTGCCACGCAGTTGACGGTAATTTTGCGTTTAGCCAACTCAACCGCCAAGGCTTTTGCCGCGCCGATCAAGCCCGCTTTGGACGCGCTGTAATTGACCTGACCGCGGTTGCCCGTCAAACCGGAT
Source organism: Neisseria sp. HMSC15G01 (assembly GCF_001808255.1). Lineage (NCBI taxonomy): Bacteria > Pseudomonadati > Pseudomonadota > Betaproteobacteria > Neisseriales > Neisseriaceae > Neisseria > Neisseria sp. HMSC15G01. The sequence goes on along the minus strand of NZ_KV792697.1, from coordinate 98,249 downwards.
ACCGACGCCATGCACACAATCCGTCCGGCTTTGCGGCGGCGGATCATCGGCATGGTCAAAGGGTGCAACACATTATAAAAACCGTCCAAATTGGTACGCAGCACCAAGTCCCAATCATCATCTGTAAATGCAGGAAACGCATTGTCTCGCGTCAGGCCGGCATTCAGCACCACGCCGTAATATGTGCCGTTTGCCTCAATGTCGGCAGTCAAAATTTCTCGGCAAGCTTCGCGGTCGGACACGTCAAACTGCAACACGCGCGCATTTCTACCCAATGCACGGATTTCTTCTGCAACGGCTTCCGCTTCATCGCGGCGGCTGCGGCAGTGGACGACAATATCAAAGCCGTCCTGCGCCAAACCAAGCGCGACGGCTTTGCCGATACCGCGATTAGACCCTGTAATTAAAATAGTTTCACTCATACGTTTTCTCACTATATCGACAGGCCGTCTGAATCTTTGTCTTTTCAGACGGCCTTGTAAACGGTTTAAATGACTTGACCGTCTTTCGGACTGTACACATTTAAAGAAGCTTTTGCCAGTAAACCGTCCGGCGGCAACAGATGCTTCACATCTTCCGGCGCATCCGTCCAGCGCAACTCGCAATCAAATACGCCCATGCCGCCCAAATCCTGAATGGACACATGCGCCCTGACTTCCAGCTCAGTACCGACAGGCACGGAATCGGCAAACAAATCCAGCTTGCGCGTTCCCAATAAAAAACCCAAGCGTACAGGCTCTCCGGCCTTTAAAGCCTCAATGCCTGCAAACGCGCCTATACCCTGCGCCATCAATTCCATATAAGCCATAGACGGCAACACGCCATCCTGCAGCAAAATATGCTTGTCGCCAACTGGCGCACAGCAAACCGTATAGTCATCGCCAAATTCTTTCACACAGTCGATAAGCACCATATGTCCGTTGTGCGGAAGTAGCGACGCCACATCATAAATCGGGGCACTCGGTATTGAAGGCATAAAATGTCATCCGGGAATAAATTACGTTACAATATGCATTATAACAGAGCCTAGCTTTTACTAACCCATTTCATTACAATGTATGAAAATGTAAAACATTGAAAGACATCATGCCTCAAAACGTTTGCCGTTTCAGCTTCAATATCGCCGCATGGCAGGCCTCCTCCAGCAAAATCAGTACGCCGGAGCAATGGCAGGACTGGGCACAGGGAAAACTCGATACCGCCTCCCTGCCGGAGTGCAAACCAGTGCTCTCCTTTTTGCCGCCTATGCAACGCCGCCGCTTGGGAAAAGCGGCGCGCTTGGTTTGTGATGCCGCATGGAATCTGGCCGACCAATATCCTGAAAGCGTCCCGGTGTACGTTTCGCACGACGGCGAAAGCAACCGCAGCTTTGAATTATGGCAAGAGCTTCTGAACACGCATACCGTCTCGCCGACCTCATTCGGCCTGTCCGTTCACAACGCGACGATTGGGCAATGGTCGATGTTGCGTAAAGACATGAGCGAACATACCGCGTTGGCCGTTGCCGCCGATTCCTTTGAAACCGCGCTGACTGAAGCATTCGCGCTTTTGCAAGACGGCGCGCCATCTGTTTTAGTGATTGTCGCCGATGATCCGTTGTCTGAAGACTATCCTGTCTTGGCTACACGTGCGCCGTTTGCCTATGCATTGGCACTGGTCATCACAAAGGGCGAAGACTATACCCTAAGCTTGGAAACCACATCCGCAAGGCCGTCTGAAAACCCTAACGATACAACAGTCGAGCCCTATTGGAGCAGCTTGGAGTGGGTACGCTTCCTGCTTTCAGACGGCCGACAACACACGCAACACTATGCCGGTAGAAACTGGTACTGGCAGAAAAACGCATGAAGACTTTAGACTATTTCCGTCGCTTTTTTGCCACACTCTTCGGCTTCATCCTCTTCGGCGTTGCAGGCGTATTGTTCAAAATCGCACTTTTGCCCTATACGCTCAAATCGACCAAAGGCGACATCAAACGCCAACTTGAAGCAAGACGCATGATAGGCAAAGTTTGGCGTTTCTTCGTCGGCTACCTGCAATGGTCGGGCGTATTGAGCGTCCGTTTCAACGGCTTGGAAAAACTCGGCAGGCCCGGCCAGCTCATTCTTGCCAACCATCCCTCGCTTTTGGATGTCGTCTTGCTGATCAGCCACTATTCCGAGCCAAACGTACTGGTAAAAAAAGACCTGCTGCACAACCCCAGCATGAAAAGCCAGATTATCGCTTCCGGCTACATCCCCAACGATGAAAGCATGGAAATGCTGGAAGAAATCGACGCCGTGTTCAAAAGCGGACAAAGTTTGCTGATTTTCCCCGAGGGCACGCGCACAGGTTGGGACGGACAGGTTAAAATGCACCGCGGCGCCGTATCACTCGGTTTGCGCAGTGCATCAGTCATCACGCCCGTGTGCATCAAGATGACGCCACCCAATTTTAAAAAAGGGCAACCGTGGTACAAAATCCCGCCACAAAAAATTCATTATGAAATTACCGTCGGCGACGACATCCTGCCGGAAGAATGGCTGGCAGAAAAACCCCTGCCCATCGCCGCACGCCGTTTAAACGAATACCTGCAAGACTATTTCACAAGGAAAACCACATGAGCAATTTAGAAAACCAAATCAAACAATTAATCATCGACAGCTTGGGCTTGGAAGACATTACCGTTGCCGACATCGGCAGCGAAGATCCACTTTTCGGCGACGACGGCCTGGGCCTGGATTCGGTTGATGCATTGGAACTTGGTTTGGCCGTACAAAAAACCTTCGGCTTCCAGCTCGACGGTGAAAACGACAACCTGCGCGAAAACTTCGCCAACGTCAAAACTTTAGCCGAGTTCGTCAAGAGCCGCCAAGCATAAGGGAGAGACAAGATGACCGAACAAGAAGTACGCACCCTGCTGACCGATGCACTGGTTAACCTGTTTGAAATCGAACCGGAACGCATCAAACCCGAAACCAACCTCTACGAAGATTTGGAAATCGACAGCATCGACGCTATCGACCTTATCGACCACATCAAACGCGAAACCGGCCGCAAACTGCAAGCCGAAGACTTCCGCAACGTGCGTACCGTAGAAGACGTGGTTCAAGCGGTCTTGAAAGTACAACAAGATTCCTGATTTTACTTTGAATCAGCATATTTTCAGACGGCCTTACCCACCGGCAAGGTCGTCTGAATATCAATAAACAACCTAATCATCAATCTTTCTCACTTATCCATAATATACAACTAACACCATGCAAAAATTCATTTCCCTACTGCTCTTACTCCCCGCCTTGTCTGCGCACGCTGAAATTTCCCTCATCAAAAAAATGACACATGCCGAGTGTATGCAAGTCATTCGTGATTCATTGGATATGTATAACGATATGGAGTTTTGTGAAAAAAACACGAACGAGGAAACTCAACGTAACGGGATGCTGGCATGGAATATGGCTGGATTTGCCAACAGCAAATCAGCAATGGCCCCTATCTGCCCAACGGTCAAAAAAATGACCAAACAAGAGCAGACTGAAATGTTTTCCCGCTATCCTAAATCTCATGAACCCAAAGAGGTTGCAAAATTCTGCACCTCGGAAAACCGTAACCGCATCGCCAAGCTTTATCCAAAATACTATAAGCTGCTCGTAGAACATGAAGCCTTTGAAAAAAATAAGGAAGAAAACGAATAATCCAAGACACCATCGACCTTATTGACCACATCAAATGCGAAACCGGCCGCAAACTGCAACTGGCAAACCTGCTCAAAGAACAATGATATTAATTGACTTCTCTCTTACGAAACAAAATATTTAATATCAAATCAATAATTTTCAACTGGAGAATTATAAATATGGAATCATCTTTATCATCGATCTTTATTGTTCTTGCATTGTTATCTACCGGTTTCCTATCTGGTAAATTTCTTGCACCACCCCTTCGACAAGTCCTACTCAAACCCTTGTCCTTTATTGTCCTGCTGCTGCTCTTTTTCATGGGCTATGAGTTCGGCGGCGTCTTTACCGACCCGAATCTGGGCGCGGACATCGTCAAATATGCCCTGCTGCTCGCACTGATTATCAGCGCGTTTACCTTGATTGCGCTTTATCGCAAACCCGAAGCCTCGACTGCTCCCACTCCATCGGGCAGCTTTATCAAACCCTTTTACGGCTGTTTCAAAGCCTTTGCTTTTTTCGGTTTGGGTGTCGCGGCATTTGCCTTTTTCGGGCGACAGGTCGGCAATCTGCCCATCGACAGCACCCATATCCTCTATCTGCTGATTTTCATGGTTGGCATGGACTTGGTTCATTTCCAGCTTGGCGGATTCGGACGTAGGATTTTCCTGCTGCCGCTTCTGACCGTTGCTGCAACCGCCGCCGCGTGTTTCGTTTTTTCGCTATGTTCGCCCTATTCGTTTGCCCAAAGCCTGGTATTGTCGGGCGGTTTCGGCTGGTTCTCCCTTTCGGGTCCTATGGTTGGAAAAGCGGTATCGCCCGAAATGGGTGCGGCAGCGTTTATGACCGATTTTTTCCGCGAAATGATCAGCATCGTCTTCCTGTATTTCTACGGACGAAAGCAGCCTATGGCGGCAATCGGCATTTCCGGCGCAGCAGCAATGGACTCCGCCCTGCCCTTTGTAAAAGAAAACTGCCGCGCCGAATACATCAAATACGCCGTCGTCAGCGGCTTTATCCTGACCCTTGTCGCACCGTTTTTTCTGTCCGCCGCCATTGCCATGCTGCACTGACCCTACTATTTTTCCAAACAACTTTCAGACGACCTTTCCCCCCTAAAACCCAAAAGTCGTCTGAAACCGAACACCATTATGAAAACACTGGGAAAATTCCTACTGACCCTTGCCAGCCTCGCCTATCCGCTTCTATGGTATTACGGAAGGGAAAACGGTGCGTTTTTCTGGCTTGCTGCGGCCATGTGTGTGTTATGGCTGATACGCGCCGCCATGCCGCAAACCACAGCCCAACGCATTACGGCGATTATCCTTGCTGCTTTTTTTGCGGCGGTACTGGCTTTCAGACGGCCTGACTCGATGTATTGGTATCCAGTCGCCGTCAATGCGCTGATGCTTGCCATTTTCGGCGGCAGCCTGTTTGCCAAACAAACCGTTATCGAACGCCTCGCCCGACTGCAACACCCCGACCTGCCGCCCGAAGGTGTGCGCCACACTCGACGCGTTACGAAAATCTGGTGCGCGTTCTTTATCTTCAACGGCGCAACCGCCGCCATTTTGGCAAGCTTGCAATATTACGATTGGTGGGCGGCTTATACAGGCATCGTGTCGTATGTGTTAATGGGAATATTATTTGCCGGAGAGTGGATTTATCGGAAATTAGTTTTGAAGGTTTAAACCATTAAAAATATTTCATCAATTATCAGCCTTTTGTAGACGGACAAAACGGCAAAACCGATCGGTTACTCCATTGCTTCAAAAGAAGTGAAAGCCATTCATTGGAAGAGTGGCAGGCAAATGATTACGAATTGGTACGCCAAACGACAAACAAACAATACGATGAATGCTTGGCCCAATTCAAAGAAGATACCAAGGCAAATACATCAAAATTATAAAACCTTAGAACCATCATGCACCTAACCCAAATTCTATCCCCCGACCTGCCCCAACACGACCTTATCGCTGCCCATCCGAATTGGACGCGTGCTGATTTCAACCGTGCGGTTTTTCATCTGTCAGGCCGTCTGAAACAGGCAGGCGTGCAAACGGCCGCGCTGTGGTTTGACGATGCCGCGCTGTTTGCCTGTGCCGTGTTGGCAGTGTGGCATTCTGGCGGAAAGGTTTTATTGCTGCCCAATTTGGCGCAAGACAATTTGGAGTGGGGAAAAACGGCAGAAGCGTTTTTAACGGATTCAACAGATAAAAAGCTGTCTTCAGACGGCCTGAACATCTGGCACTTGCCTGATGTATTGACTCAAACAGAATCGGAAGGACTGAGCACCTATCCTGAAAACCATCTGATTCCCGACCATGCCGAAGCATGGCTGAAAACATCAGGTTCCAGCGGTGAAGCGCAAATTATTGTGAAAACCGCCGCGCAGATGCAGGCAGAAGCCCTGACTTTGGCAAATACGCTGCCATTTGGACAACACGGTGAAACCGTGATCGGCAGCGTGATTCCGCAACATCTTTACGGCTTCACATTTCGCTTCGCACTCGCGCTGACAATGGGTTGGACTATGGAACGACAGCAGGCGGTTTATCCGGAAAACCTGCTTTCCAGCACGGCCGCACACGATAAAGTGGTTTGGATTGCCAGCCCGGCCGTACTCAACCGCTTGGGCGAAAACCGCAACTGGCAAAGTATCGGCCATAAAATTGCAGGCATTGTCTCGGCCGGCGGCGCGCTTCCTTCTGCCACGGCGGATTTGCTGCAACAGGCTGCCGTCCGCCCGTTTGAAGTTTATGGCAGTACCGAAACCGGCGTGATTGCCTCACGTTGCGAACGCCAAGAATGGCAGCCTTTCGAAGGCGTGGAAATCGGGCAAAACGAAGAAGGCGCACTTTGGGCTTCTTCGCCTTGGTCGCCCGAACGCCGCCAAACCGCCGATTTGATCGAGCCGCAAGATGACGGTTTTCTGTTACTCGGTCGCCAAGACCGCATTATTAAATTTGAGGACAAACGCGTGTCGCTGACCCAAATCGAACACGAACTTTTACAACACCCTTGGATTGCCGACGCCCACTGCGGCCGTCATCCGCAACACCAACGCATTGCCATATGGGCGGCATTGAACGCAGACGGTATCGCCGCCTTGCGTGAGAAAGGCCACGCTGCGGTCGCAGATACGCTCAAACGCCATCTGGCCGCCACGCAGGACACCATCGCCCTGCCGCGTTACTGGCGTTTTACTGACAGCCTGCCGCGCAATGCCCAAGCCAAAATCGCCGCGGCAGATTTTCAGATGGCCTTTACCGTTGCCCAAACTTCTCCCGTTTGGTCGAAAACATCATCTGACGATAAAACCAATACCGAAACTTTTATCGGCCGCGTGCCTTTGGATTTGGTTTATTTCGGCGGCCATTTTGCCACCTTCCCGCTGGTTCCCGGCGTGGTCGAGCTGCAATGGGTGCGCAACCTAATCGCGCCCCAGCCATGGGGCAAACAGCGCGTCATCCGCATCGAAAATCTAAAATATCAGCAGTTTATCCGTCCTCACGATGAAGTGTCGGTAGAGCTGAAATTTGATGAAGGTAAAAACAAACTGAGCTTTAAAATCAACAACGGAGAGCATCCGTGTGCATCAGGACGGATTGTGTTTGAGGCCGTCTGAATATACCTATTAACTTTTTAGTGGAAAACCAACAATATGCAACTCTTCCCTGCCCTAGAACAACGCTATTCCCACGAACACCAGTCCGCAGGCGAGGCTCAACGTCTGGCTCAAGAAATCGCTTTTGCACCGATTGTGTTCCAAGTTTCTCGCCTGATGGTGAAATTTGGCATTCTGGATTTGCTGAACGACCATCCAGACGGCCTCACTCAAGCTGACATCGCCGAAAAAGCGAAAATCAGCAACTACGCGGCACAAGTCCTGCTGGAAGCCTCGCTGTCTATCGGCACTGTCTTGACTCGCGACAACCGCTATTTCATCAGCAAGGCCGGTTGGTTTGTCCTCAAAGACAAAATGGCCCGCGTCAACATGGATTTCACGCAAGAAATCTGCTACCAAGGCATGTTTGATTTGGAAAAAACCCTGCAAACCGGCAAGCCCGAAGGCCTGAAAGTATTCGGCGACTGGCCGACCATTTACGAAGGCTTGTCTTCATTGCCAAGCATCGCGCAGGAAAAATGGTTTGCATTCGACCATTATTATTCCGACAACTCCTTCGCAGAAGCACTCAACACCGTGTTCGCCAAACCGGTTAAAAAACTGCTCGATGTCGGCGGCAATACCGGCCGCTGGGCGGAACAATGCGTCAACCACAATGCCGAAGTCGAAGTAACCATCATGGATCTGCCGCAACAAATCGGCTTGATGCGCGAAGCGACCAAAGGCAAAAACGGTGCGGACCGTATCCACGCCCATCCGGCCAACCTGCTTGATCCTGAAATTCCGTTCCCAACCGGTTTTGACGCGATCTGGATGAGCCAATTCCTAGACTGTTTCACCGAGGAACAAGCTACCAGCATTCTTCAACGCGCCGCTGCATCTATGAGCGAAAACACCAGCCTCTACATCATGGAGCCTTTCTGGGACAGACAACGCTACGAAACCGCCGCCTACTGCCTGACCATGACCAGCCTGTATTTCACTGCCATGGCCAACGGCAACAGCAAAATCTTCCACTCTGAAGACCTAATCCGTTGCGTCGAAAAAGCCGGATTGAAAGTAGCGGAAGTTTCAGACGGCATCGGCCGCGGCCACAGCATCTTGCGCTGCGTTAAGGCCGTCTGAACATCATCTTTTAAACCCTAAAAATAAACCGACCCCAACAACCATTTCGGCTATCGGGGTCGGTTTGTTTTTAGGTATCAGCCTTAAAACATCAACCGCGCAACATCCATACTGCGCACACTAACGCAATCGCCACCGACAAAGCGGCAAGCAGTTGTCCCACTCCGGCCAACTTAGGCTGCTTGGCATCGATGGTTTTAAAGCCGCTCATCATTGGCGTAATCAAATCCTGTTTTTTCACAAAGCGATACAGCAAAACAGCCGCGATATGTACACCCGCCAAAACAGCTAAAACATTAAAGAAATTGACATGGATTTTTCGCGCCAGCGTACCGGCGTGTTCGCTGACCAAATGATTTAAAAAGCCGGAATTGGTAAACGTATTTTCATCGGCGGCAAATAAACCTGTAGCCGTCTGAAAAACCAAGGCGGCCAATAAAGCGATGACCATCAGCGCGCCCAAAGGATTGTGGCCGACCAATTCGTCTTCAGACATTCGGCCTTGCGTGTAGCGGCGGATTTCGGAAAACGGGCGCACAAATTGGCTGAATTTTGCCGTATCGCTACCCCAAATCCCCCAGCACAAACGAAAAGCCACCAACGCTAGCATCAACAAGCCGCCGCGCAAGTGCCATATCAGCATATCGCCGCCTTGGGTTGCGCTGTACCACATGAATCCCATCAATAACACCAAGAGCCAATGGAACAGGCGCGTAGGTGCATCCCAAACTTTTATTTTTTGCTTCATTACCTTTTACTTTCTGATTTAAAATTAAATTTCTTATCTTGGAAGGTTACGCCATGCAGCCCATCTACACGCTTCCCGAATCGCTTCAAGCTTTTCAGACGGCCTTAGCATTTCCCGACGTATTCCACCCCCGCGCACAAGAATCGCACAAAGGCACATACGGCACGCTTGCCATTATCGGCGGCGCAACGGGAATGAGCGGTGCAGTGGTTTTGGCAGCTACAGCCGCCATGTATCAAGGATGCGGCAAGGTTTGGGCAGGCTTCAACCAAGCCATGCTGCCTTTTGCCATTATTCCCGAACGCCCTGAAATTATGCTCGCTACTGCGACCCAATTGATGGAGCGCAACGATGTCAGCGCACGCGTAATCGGTTGCGGCTTTGGTTTGGACGGATTATCAGAGCATCTGCTGCCCCAAATACTGTCTACACACCACGACCGGCCTTTATTGCTCGATGCCGATGCTTTAACACTGCTTGCCCGTTCTCCCGAATTGGCCGAACGCCTCAAATTGTACAAACATATCATCTTGACACCTCATCCGGCCGAAGCCGCCCGCTTACTCGGCACCGATACCCAATCAGTTCAAGCCGACAGGCAAAAAGCCGTAACCGAAATCAGCCAAAAATATGGCGCGACTGTCGTATTGAAAGGCCATCATACATTAGTTGCCGCAACTGACGGCATGACCTATACCAACACCAGCGGCAATGCCGGTTTGGCCACCGCCGGCAGCGGCGATGTCTTGAGCGGCATTATCGGCAGCCTACTGGCACAAGGCATTCCGACATTCCAAGCCGCCTGCGCCGGCGTATGGCTGCACGGAGCGGCAGCCGATGTTATCAAACACAGCGGCAAAATCGAAACCGGTATGCTCGCCGGAGAAATCGCACCTGCCGCCCGATGGCTGCGCAATATTTTATCAAAAGAATAATGCCGTCTATATCATAAATACAAATTGCAGGCCGTCTGAAAATCAATCTCTATTTTCAGACGGCCTGGTTTATTTTTAAGTCATTTTGCAAATTAAGGTTAAGGCGTGTATCCTTGATTTCCCTTAAAAACAACTTCACAACATATTATCATGAGTATCTTCAATAAAATCAGCAACTTTATTGGAAAAACATTTTCCCTTTGGGCTGCGCTCTTTGCCGGTATCGCTTTTTTCTCACCCGATACCTTCAAATGGGTCGGCCCTTACATTCCTTGGCTTCTGGGCATCATCATGTTCGGCATGGGCTTGACCCTCAAACCTTCCGACTTTGACATTTTGTTCAAACACCCCAAAGCCGTCATTATCGGCGTGATTGCCCAATTTGCCATCATGCCTGCAACTGCCTATCTGCTGGCGAAACTGTTGGACCTGCCTGCCGAAATCGCGGTTGGTGTGATTTTGGTCGGCTGCTGCCCGGGCGGTACGGCTTCCAATGTAATGACTTATCTGGCGCGCGGAAATGTGGCTTTGTCGGTTGCCGTTACATCGGTTTCTACTCTGATTTCCCCATTGCTGACCCCTGCTATCTTCCTGATACTTGCCGGTGAAATGCTGGAAATCCAAGCGGGCAGTATGTTGATGTCCATCGTCAAAATGGTTTTGTTCCCCATCGTTTTGGGCTTGATTGTCCATAAAGTCTTGGGCAACAAAACTGAAAAACTGACCGACGCGCTGCCGCTGGTTTCCGTTGCCGCCATCGTGCTGATTATCGGCGCGGTAGTCGGCGCCAGCAAAGGCAAGATTATTGAAAGCGGCCTGCTGATTTTCGCGGTTGTCGTACTCCACAACGGCATCGGTTATCTGCTCGGCTTCTTTGCCGCCAAATGGACCGGCCTGCCTTATGATGCACAAAAAACGCTGGCCATCGAAGTCGGTATGCAAAACTCAGGCTTAGGCGCCGCGCTTGCCGCCGCACACTTTGCCGCCGCGCCGGTTGTTGCCGTTCCCAGCGCGTTGTTCAGCGTGTGGCACAATATCTCCGGCTCACTCCTGGCAACTTATTGGGCAGCCAAAGCCGATAAAAATAAAGAATCCTAAACGTCTTTAATCATAAGGCCGTCTGAACAGGGATAAACGAAATCAACGATTTCTGCCTTACCTGTTCAGACGGCCTTTATTTTGAAATCAAGCAGGATTATTGTTTCACTGCTTCGATTTGGATATTGATGTTAACTTTTTTGCTCATACCGGCACTCACCAAATAATCCAAGCCCCATTTGGTACGGTCGATGGTGGTGCTGAAGTCGCCGCCACACACTTCTGCTTTTGCCATCGGGCTTTGGTAGCAGTTGAATTTGTCAGCTTTGAGTTTCACCGGCGCAGTTTTGCCGTTCATGGTCAGATTGCCGTCAACGGAAAGCAGTTTTTTGCCGTTGAAATTGAATTTGGTGGATACAAAACGGATTTCAGGGTATTTGTCTGCATTGAAAATATCGGCAGATTTCAAATGTTGAGTAAAGCGATCTGAACCGGTTTGCAGTTTGGACAAAGGCAATACGATATCGATTGAGCCTTGGCGTTTGGCACGGTCAAATTCCAAATTACCGGTCAAACCATAAATACCGCCGACGTTGGTGCTGGTGTTGAAATGGTCGATGGCAAAGCGGGCATTGGCATGGAATTCGTCCACTTTATAAACAGCGGCAGACGCAGCAGAAGCCAATATGGCCGAACACAATGCAAACATGATTTTTTTCATCGTCTTATCCTTAGAAATGTGAGAAGTTCCCTATCATATCACTTTTTGACACCAACATCTTTTGCAACTGGGAAAGACAGCGTTTCATCCAAGAAAACTTCAGGCCGTCTGAAAGAATGAGCAGCAAATTCAGGTGAAGCAAATACAGTTTAGTTTTATTACAAAATAGCGTGCTTCATCGCTCGTAATTGGTATAAAATAGCCAGTTATTTCTACAACGGGCCGCCAACCAACCAGCCTATTTCAGACGGCCTCAGCATAAAACAAAGGAACAAAAATGCCTGAATACCGCTCCAAAACCTCTACCCACGGCCGCAATATGGCAGGTGCGCGCGCATTGTGGCGTGCGACCGGCGTAATGGAAACCGACTTCGGCAAACCGATTATCGCCATTGCCAACTCCTTCACCCAATTCGTCCCAGGCCATGTGCACCTGCACAATATGGGCCAACTGGTTGCCCGTGAAATCGAAAAAGCCGGCGGCATTGCCAAAGAATTCAACACCATTGCCATTGACGACGGTATCGCCATGGGCCACAGCGGTATGCTCTACTCCCTGCCCAGCCGCGACCTGATTGCCGACTCTATCGAATACATGGTGAATGCCCACTGCGCCGACGCGCTGGTGTGCATTTCCAACTGCGACAAAATTACCCCGGGCATGCTGATTGCCGCCATGCGCCTGAACATTCCGACCATCTTCGTTTCCGGCGGCCCTATGGAAGCCGGTAAAGTTATCGGAGTTGCAAACATTCAACCCGAACGCCGTTTGGACTTGATTGACGCCATGATCGAATCGGCTGACGACAATATCAGCGACAAGCAAGTCGAAGAAGTCGAACAAAACGCCTGCCCGACTTGCGGCTCCTGCTCAGGCATGTTTACCGCTAACTCCATGAACTGCCTGACCGAAGCACTCGGCCTTTCCCTGCCGGGCAATGGTTCATACTTGGCGACCCACGCAGGCCGCAAAGAATTGTTCCTCGAAGCCGGCCGCATGATTGTCGAAATCACCAAACGCTACTACGAACAAGACGACGAAACCGTGTTGCCGCGCAGCATTGCCACCAAAAAAGCGTTTGAAAACGCCATGACCATGGACATTGCCATGGGCGGCTCTACCAATACCATTTTGCACCTGTTGGCCGTTGCCAACGAAGCCGGTGTCGATTTCAAAATGGCAGACATCGACCGCCTGAGCCGCGTTGTACCTTGCATCTGCAAAACCGCGCCAAACAACCACGACTACTACATGGAAGACGTGCATCGCGCAGGCGGCATCTTCGCTATCCTGAAAGAATTGGACAAAGCAGGCAAACTGCACACCGACGTGTACACCATCCACGCGCCGACACTGAAAGATGCGATTGAAAAATGGGACGTGACCAACCCTGAAAACACCCATGCCATCGAGCGTTTCAAAGCGGCTCCCGGCGGCGTGCGCACTACTCAGGCGTTCTCGCAAAACCGTATGTGGAAAACCCTAGACCTCGACCGCGAAAAAGGCTGTATCCGCGATGTCGAACATGCCTACTCGCAAGACGGCGGCTTGGCAGTATTGTTCGGCAACATTGCCGAGCGCGGTTGCGTAGTGAAAACCGCAGGCGTGGACGAGAGCATCCTCAAATTTACCGGCCGCGCCCGCGTATTTGAAAGCCAAGAAGATGCAGTAGAAGGCATTTTGGGCAACCAAATCGTGGCAGGCGATATCGTCATCATCCGCTACGAAGGCCCTAAAGGCGGCCCGGGCATGCAAGAAATGCTGTACCCGACTTCTTACCTGAAATCCAAAGGTTTGGGCAAAGCCTGTGCCCTCCTGACCGACGGTCGCTTCTCCGGCGGTACTTCCGGTCTGTCCATCGGCCACGCTTCGCCTGAAGCGGCAGAAGGCGGCGCCATCGGTTTGGTACACGAAGGCGACACCATCGAAATCGATATTCCAAACCGCAGCATCCACCTTGTCATTTCCGATGAAGAGCTTGCCGCACGCCGTGCCGAAATGGAAGCACGCGGCAGTAAAGCGTGGAAACCGGAAAACCGCGACCGCCACGTCTCCGCAGCCCTGCGTGCCTACGGCGCGATGGCGACTTCCGCCGACAAAGGCGCAGTACGCGACGTATCGCAAATCGAACGTTAATTAACCTGACTTAAGGCCGTCTGAACGCTTTCAAGTGTTTCAGACGGCCTTCATTCAAACGGACAAATATGGACAAATTCATTTTAGCGATGATTGGCATGGCCATTGCCCTCTTGATTATTATTGGCGGCGGATTTATCGCTGTCGAATATTTCAAATCCCATCCTGAAGCATTCCAAGTCAAGCCGCTATCAAAATAATCATTTAACGGCATGAGTTTCAAGGGGGAAAGAGCCGTAGCTCAAGGCCGTCTGAACGCAGTACATATAATGAAACACATTCTTTACTGGCTGGGTGGTTTTGCCGTCACCCTCGGCATATTCCAATACTACGAAACCCATCGCTATTCCGAAGACCAGCTCATCTATGCCCAACCGCCACAAAATCGTTCTGCCGTTGCCGATTTTGACGCTTTGGCGTATTTAAACTTCCTCCGCGCCTCAGCCAATCTGCCCGCACTGGCGCACTCAGCCACACTCGAACGTGCCGCGCGCAATCATGCCCGCTATCTGCTGCAAAACCCTGACGACGGACATGACGAACACAATACACACAATCCCTTTTATACAGGCCCACGCCCATCAGACCGCACGCGCAAAGCCGGTTATGCCTATAAAGGCGTGCACGAAAACGTCAGCACCGGCCAGCATCCGCCAAACGAAAAAATCAACAGCCATCTACCTGCCCAACATCAGCTGGATAATCTGATGACGGCGATTTACCACCGTCTCTCCTTACTCGATCAAAATATCGACGAGGCCGGAGCCGCATTTGAATCGCAAGGCAAACAAATCGCGCTGAGCATCAATCAGGGCGACAGCAGATTCAACAGCCTCTGCCAAAAAAACCGCCCCCTCTCCGACCTCAGCCGCTCGTTTTATCAAGATGCCTGTCATGGCCATTCCATTGTTTATGCGGATGAAATCTCCAACCGCAAATTCCGGCCTTACATCACCTATCCGCAAGGCAACTTCGCTTTACCGGTTTTCCATGGCGAACGTCCCGACCCTATGCCTCATTATGAAATGACCGGCAATCCGGTCAGCATCGCGTTCTCAGAACAATCGCCTCCGGTCAAAATGCGTTCGTTCAAACTGTATCAGGACACAAAAGAAATCAGAGACGTCAAAATATTAGATAAAGATAATGACCCAAACCGCCTCCTGACCGAACGTCAATTTGCGCTGTTTCCTTTGCAGCCATTGGAATACGACACCAACTACCGTGCCGCGTTCGAATACCGTCAAAACGGAAAAGACAAAACGGCCGAATGGACATTCAGCACGCAAAAACCCGATTACCCTTACTTCATCGTCAAAGGCGGCGAAACGCTGGCCATCGAATCCGGACAAAAATATTTTATCCATTGGCAAGATTTTTGGTGCTTGAAACAATGCGAACGCTACAACTACCGCATGAACCGCGACACCCAACTCGACATTATCGAGCGGCAGGCCGGCGGCATCATTATCCGTGTCAACGGAAGCAAAGGCAGCAGCATCCGCTTAATGCCCGAAGGCGAAGACAGGCGCGCCATTACACTTTATTTATGGAAATAAAGCCGTTTTCAGACGGCATGAAGCACCAAAAAGCTGATAAAATACCGCCTCACTACCCTAGGGCAAGCTATCCAATATGACCAAACATCCGCAAACAGCAGCCAATACTCGCTATGCCTTTGCCAGCATTGCCGCCATGTTGGCCGCGTTTTTACTGTTCGTTGCCGTGATGTTGTTGCCTTTGGGGCTGACGGCGGACACCCAAGTGAGCCTGATACGGTTTTCACTCTACGCAATCGTGCTGTTTGCCGTACTTGGCGGTATTTTTTCTGTACGTGTTGCCTATTTGCGTAAAAAGAACGGAGCATGACATGACCCAAGCCGATAAAATTCCACAAGAAATCCGCCTCCAGCAAGAGCGGCGCGTACTGACTTTGGTCTATGCTGACGGTGCCAAGAGCCTTCCTGCCGAATACCTGCGCGTGTACTCGCCCAGCGCGGAAGTGCGTGGACACGGTGCCGGTCAAGATGTATTGCAAACAGGCAAAGCCGAAGTCAGCATTACCGATTTAGACCCCGTCGGCCAATACGCATTGAAAATTACTTTTTCAGACGGCCACGACAGCGGCCTTTACGATTGGGACTATCTCTACCGACTGGCGCACAATCAAGACGCGCTCTGGCAAGACTATCTCGACCGCCTCGAAAAAGCCGGCGCGTCCAGAACACCAAGTGCCGAAGACTTAAAACCCAAACACACGCATTCCTGCGGTAGTGGTGGTTGCGGCGGAAAGGTCGTCTGAAAAAAGGCGAGACCGTAACATTCAACGATGGCAGAATCATTGACGGCAAAGCATTCCTCTCCCCGCCCAAAAAAGGACGGGTAGTGGCCATTTTCGGCGATACCCAAGCCCGTCCGCAAGCAGTACGCGCCGCACAAAACGCAGACGTTTTGGTGCATAAAGCAACCTTTGCGACAGGCAATGAAGAGACAGCGGAACGAGTATTCCATTCGACCGTATCCGATGCCGCCAAGCTGGCCTTGCAAGCCAATGTGAAACAACTTTACCTGATCCACATCAGCGCACGTTATACCGAAGAAGAACAACGCCTGATGCTGGAGCGGCAGGCACAAACTATATTTCCCGCGTCGAAAGTGGTTGGCGATTTCGACGTATTCGATATCTGAATCCGTATTATTTTAAGAAGGCAGACACTATGAGCGACCACAAAACCCATTTCGGCTTCTCTACCGTTGACGAAGACGAAAAAGCAGGCAAAGTTGCCGAAGTCTTCCACTCCGTGGCAAAAAACTACGACATTATGAATGACGTAATGTCCGGCGGTCTGCACCGTGTTTGGAAACATTTCACCATCAATACCGCCCGCCTGAAAAAAGGCGACAAAGTATTGGACATCGCCGGCGGCACAGGCGATTTGTCCCGAGGCTGGGCAAAACGCGTGGGCAAAGAAGGCGAAGTTTGGCTGACAGACATCAATTCCTCCATGCTGACGGTCGGCCGCGACCGCCTGCTCAACGAAGGCATGATTCTGCCCGTATCGTTGGCAGACGCTGAAAAATTGCCATTCCCCGACAACTATTTCAATCTGGTTTCCGTCGCGTTCGGCCTGCGCAACATGACGCACAAAGATGCCGCGCTGAAAGAAATGTACCGAGTATTGAAACCGGGCGGCACCCTGCTGGTGTTGGAATTCTCCAAAGTGTACAAACCTTTGGAAGGCGTGTACGACCTCTACTCTTTCAAACTATTGCCGATTATGGGCAAACTGATTGCCAAAGATGCCGACAGCTACCAATACCTCGCCGAGTCTATCCGTATGCACCCCGACCAAGAAACCTTAAAGCAAATGATGCTGGATGCAGGCTTTGACAGCGTGGATTACCACAACATGAGCGCAGGCATCGTTGCACTGCATAAAGGCGTGAAATTCTAAGACCGTCTGAAACAAACACAAAGGGCGTGATTGATATACACGCCCTTTGTTTTTAAACCTTACCCAAGCCAAGCTAATACAAACCAAAGGCCGTCTGAACAGCCGTAAAACGAAATCAAGGATTTCGGTTACACCATTCAGACGGCCTTAATACGTTTAAATCAGCTTATGTCCCTGCTTTCACGCTTTGCCATTGACGGACCATAAATTTCAATGCCGCCGGCTGGATAGGTACCATGATAAAGCTGTTTTTCAAATCCTCCTCGGTTGGGAAAATCGTATTGTCGTTTCTAAACTCTTCATCCATCAGCTCCTGAGCCGGTTTGCTGGATGGCGCATAAGTAACAAAATTGCCGTTTTTCGCCGCAACTTCAGGATCTAAGAAATCATTGATATACGCATGGGCATTGGCCACATGTTTAGCATCTTTCGGAATCACAAACGAGTCTACCCAAATTCCCACGCCCTCTTTCGGCATCATCACACGGATTTTTTCTTTGCCGCCTGCTTCTTCGGCACGGCGTTTGGCAATATTCAAATCGCCGCCGAAGCCAATCGTTACGCAAGTATCGCCGCGCGCCAAATCATCGATAAAACCGGACGAGGTAAAACGCTTGATGTACGGACGGTTTTTCTTCAAGACTTCTGTAGCCGCCTTAATATCCGCCGTTTCGCTGCTGTTTGGATTTTTACCCATATAGTTCAATACCATAGGATAAATCTCCGCTGCGCTGTCCAAATAGCTGATGCCGCATTGCTTGAGTTTGGACGTGTATTCGGGGTTAAACACCAAATCCCATTGATTGTCCGGCAGCTGATCCGTGCCCAAAGCCTTTTTCACACGCTCGGTATTGATAGCGAAGGTGTTAGTACCCCAATAAAACGGAACGGCATATTCGTGGTTCGGATCAACGCCTTCCATCAGTTTCATCAACTGAGGATTCAAGTTTTTATAGTTGGGAATCAGGGATTTGTCGATTTTCTGATACGCACCTGCCTTAATCTGCCTACCGACAAACGCATTGGAAGGACCTACGATGTCGTAACCCGACTTGCCGGTCAACACCTTGCTCTCCAGCGTTTCATCGCTGTCATATACATCGTAAGTTACTGCGATACCGTGTTTTTTCTCAAACGCGGCAACCGTCTCGGGATCAACATATTCCGACCAGTTGTAAATGCTCAATACCTTTTGATTATCGGTTTGAGCCGCCTTGTCGGCAGAAGTTTTGTCCGAGCCGCCGCAGCCGGCCAGTGCCAGCGCAGTCAGTACGATAAGGGGCAGATGTTTGGTCATTATCATTCCTTGCGTATCCGGTTGAAAATAGAGAGGCATTATAAAGCAGGCAAGCCCGAGCGGATAGGCTTCATTGTTAAAAGATATCGTCCCGCTTAAGGCCGTCTGAAAGACAGATTGCAATCAACTTAAAACCTTTCTGCCGATAGCTTGAAATATGGTTTTGCGGTAAGATAACGCCCATTCGTTTTTAATCTCAACGCGCCGTCCGGGCCGTCTGAAATCTTTGTACAAAATTTTATCGAGACATTATGAAAACCACCGAACTACGCCAAAAATTCCTGAAATTTTTCGAATCTAAAGGCCACACCATCGTCCGCTCTTCCTCGCTCGTGCCACACGACGACCCGACCCTGCTGTTTACCAACGCAGGCATGAACCAATTTAAAGACGTATTCCTCGGCTTTGACAAACGCCCCTACAACCGCGCCACTACCGCGCAAAAATGCGTACGCGCAGGCGGCAAACACAACGACTTGGAAAACGTCGGCTACACCGCCCGCCACCACACCTTCTTTGAAATGATGGGTAACTTCTCCTTCGGCGACTACTTCAAACGCGACGCGATCCACTTCGCTTGGGAATTCCTGACTTCTCCCGAATGGTTGAATATCCCTAAAGAAAAACTCTTGGCGACCGTTTACGCAGAAGACGACGAAGCCTACAACATTTGGTTGAACGAAATCGGCATGCCTGCCGAGCGCATCGTCCGTATCGGCGACAACAAAGGCGCGAAATACGCATCCGACAACTTCTGGCAAATGGGCGACACCGGCCCTTGCGGCCCTTGCTCCGAAATTTTCTACGACCACGGCGAAGAAATCTGGGGCGGCATTCCGGGCAGCCCTGAAGAAGACGGCGACCGCTGGATCGAAATTTGGAACTGCGTATTCATGCAGTTCAACCGCGACGAACAAGGCAATATGAATCCGCTGCCTAAGCCTTCCGTCGATACCGGCATGGGCTTGGAGCGTATGGCCGCCGTCATGCAGCATGTTCACAGCAACTACGAAATCGACTTGTTCCAAGACCTGCTCAAAGCCGTTGCCCGCGAAACCGGCGCGCCATTCAGCATGGAAGAACCCAGCCTGAAAGTCATCGCCGACCACATCCGCTCCTGCTCCTTCCTGATTGCAGACGGCGTATTGCCTTCCAACGAAGGCCGCGGCTACGTATTGCGCCGCATTATCCGCCGCGCTGTACGCCACGGTTACAAACTCGGTCAGAAACAGGCGTTTTTCTACAAACTTGTGCCCGATTTAGTCAAAGTAATGGGTGATGCGTATCCTGAGTTGAAAGAGAAACAGACACAGATTATGGAAGCCTTGCGCGCGGAAGAAAGCCGCTTCGGCGAAACGCTGGAAAAAGGCATGGGCTTGTTCAACCAAGTGCTCAACGGCATGAAATTCCTGAAACTGGAAAGCCTGCTGCCGCAAGACGGTGTGGGCAAACCACTGACATTGAAAACTGCAGATGGTGTGGAATTTACCGCCGCTTCCCGTGTTACTCCGGGCAAAAAGCAAATCGTTATCCGTCCTCGAGTTTCAGGCAGCCTGAACGAAGGCATGTATATCGATTTGCAGGCTGCTTTGGAAACCGCCCATATTCCCGACGCGGAAAAACCGTTTGCCGAAGCCTTGAACACCTACTTGATGGACAACATCGCCAACAGCAAACTCGTTATCGGCGGCGAACACATCTTCAAACTCTACGACACCTACGGTTTCCCCTACGACCTAACCGCCGACATGGCGCGCGAACTGGGCATCGACTTGGACGAAGCAGGCTTCGAGCGTGAGATGGAAGCCCAACGCGCACGCGCACGCGCCGCACAAAGCTTCAAAGCCAACGCCCAACTGCCTTACGAAGGTCAGGACACCGAGTTTAAAGGTTATAGCGAACGCCAAACCGAATCCAAAGTCCTCGCCCTCTACAAAGACGGCGAACAAGTCAACGAATTGAACGAAGGCGACGAAGGCGCCATCGTTATCGACTTTACCCCGTTCTATGCAGAATCCGGCGGCCAAGTCGGCGACGTCGGCTATATCTTCGCAGGCGAAAACCGCTTCGAAGTACGCGATACCCAAAAAATCAAAGCGGCCGTATTCGGTCAATTCGGCGTACAAACTTCAGGCCGTCTGAAAGTCGGCGACAGCGTTACCGCCAAAGTGGATGACGAAATCCGCAATGCCAATATGCGCAACCACAGCGCCACCCACTTGATGCACAAAGCCCTGCGCGATGTATTGGGCGAACACGTTGAACAAAAAGGCTCTTTGGTTACCGCCGAATCCACCCGTTTCGACATTTCCCATCCTCAAGCGGTAACTGCCGAAGAAATCGCCGAAGTAGAACGCCGCGTCAACGAAGCCATTTTGGCCAACGTTGCCGTCAACGCAGCCATTATGAGCATGGAAGATGCCCAAAAAACCGGCGCCATGATGCTCTTCGGCGAAAAATACGGCGACGAAGTGCGCGTACTGCAAATGGGCGGTTTCTCTACCGAATTGTGCGGCGGTACACACGTTTCACGCACCGGCGACATCGGCCTCTTCAAAATCATCAGTGAAGGCGGTATTGCCGCAGGCGTGCGCCGTATCGAAGCCATCACCGGCCTGAACGCACTCAAATGGGCGCAAGATCAAGAGCGTTTGGTTAAAGACATTATTGCCGAAACCAAAGCCCAAACCGAAAAAGACGTACTGGCGAAAATCCAAGCAGGCGCAGCACACGCCAAAGCATTGGAAAAAGAATTGGCACGCGCCAAAGCTGAACTCGCCGTCCACGCAGGTGCCAAACTCTTGGACAACGCAAAAGACCTAGGTCCAGCCAAACTCGTTGCTGCCCAAATCGAAGCCGATGCCGCAACCCTGCGCGAAATCGTGACTGACTTGACCGGCAAATCAGAACAAGCCATCGTATTGCTCGCCGCAGTCAACGATAGCAAAGTCTCCCTGTGCGCCGGCGTATCCAAACCGTTGACTGGCAAAGTCAAAGCAGGCGATCTGGTTAAATTTGCAGCCGAACAAGTCGGCGGCAAAGGCGGCGGCCGTCCTGACTTAGCGCAAGCCGGCGGTACAGATGCCGACAAATTGCCTGAAATGCTGGTAAGCGTGGAAGGTTGGGTTAAAGAGAAGCTGTAATGTAGGAAAGTTCAGGCTGCCTGAAAGTGGGTTTTCAGGCAGCCTGTTTGAATAAATTAAGACAAGGAAACATCATATGAACAGCAGACACAGATATAGCAGCGCAGCACAGCACAGCACAGCACAGCACAGCACAGCAATTATAACTTAAAAATCAATACAATATCAAACCTTTCTTGTACTCTTAAAGGGGTTTGATATGGCAGGCAACAAATCCCTTCACGCGGCAAACAAAGCCAAAAACGATGAGTTCTACACCCAGCTTTCCGACATCGAAAAAGAGCTGCGGCACTACAAACACCATTTCAAAAACAAAACTGTTTATTGCAACTGCGACGACCCGCGCGTCAGCAATTTCTTCCATTATTTTTCTTACAATTTCGAGCATCTCGGCCTGAAAAAGCTGATTGCCACCTGCTACAAAAACCAAAACAGCGACCTGTTCAGCCAAAACGACAGCGAACAGGCGGTTTGGCTGGAATATACAGGGGACAAAGACGGCAACGGCATTCCCACCCCCGAAGAAATAGCAGTCAAACCGCTGAAAGGCGATGGCGACTTCCGCAGTGAGGAATGTATCGAACTGTTAAAACAGGCTGATATCGTCGTAACCAATCCACCGTTTTCGCTATTTCGGGAATATGTGGCGCAGTTGGTTGAATATAGCAAGAAATTCATCATTATCGGCAATCAGAATGCCATTACCTATAAAGAGATTTTTCCCTTGCTAAAAGAAAATAAAATATGGCTTGGCAACCATAATGGTGATATGGCATTCCAAGTACCTGATTATTATAAGCCAAAAGCAACACGCTATTGGCAGGATGAAACGGGACAAAAATGGCGAAGTATGGGAAATATCTGTTGGTTTACCAACTTGGATATAGCCAAACGCCATGAAGAACTGATTCTGTACCGAACCTACAACCCCGCCGATTATCCGCAATACGACAACTACGATGCCATCGAAGTATCCAAAGTTGCCGATATTCCCTGCGATTACGATGGCGTAATGGGTGTGCCGATTACGTTTTTGGATAAATACAATCCCGAGCAGTTTGAAATAATTGGAACTAGCGATAGAGGGGGCGACGGATTGTTGGAATATATCAAGAAGGTTCATGACCGGTATGATGCCCCTGTTGTAAAAGGGAAAGGGATGTATAAACGCATAATGATTAGGAGAAAATAATCATGAAAATCCAAATGACCACTCTCACTATCCGCGAACTGACGGGCTACGACAGCGAAACCAAAAAAGCGGCGGGCTACACCGACAACAACGAAGACGGCGTGCGCGCTTATGGAGGAAAACTGGACGTTCGCCCGCCCTATCAGCGCGAGTTTGTCTATAAAGACAAACAGCGCGATGCCGTAATTGATACCGTATTGAAAGGATTTCCACTTAATGTGATGTATTGGGCGGTGCGCAATGACGGCACGTTTGAAATCGTGGACGGGCAACAGCGCACTGTTTCCATCTGCCAATATGTGAACGGCGATTTTGCCTATATGATGCGCTACTTCCATAATTTGCAGGCAGACGAACAGGAGAAGATTTTAAATTACGAACTGACCGTTTACCAGTGCGAAGGGACGGACAGCGAAAAGCTGGACTGGTTCAAAACCATCAATATTGCGGGTGAGAAACTGACCGACCAAGAATTACGCAACGCCGTGTATTCGGGCAACTGGGTAACGGATGCCAAACGTCATTTCAGCAAAACCAACTGTGCCGCCTACCAAATCGGAAAAGACTATTTGAACGGTACAGCCATCCGCCAAGACTATTTGGAAACCGCTATCGGGTGGATTGCCAACCAAGACGGAGACGAAGCAGTCTGCAAATATATGGCGGTTCACCAACATGATAAGAATGCTGATGATTTATGGCTGTATTTCAAAAATGTGATTGAATGGGTAAACCTAAAATTTTCCAATAAACGCATCAAACTGATGAAAGGGCAGCCTTGGGGATTCCTATATAACCGTTTCAAAGATACCGATTTGGATAAAGATGTATTAGAAGCGGAGATTGCCAAACTGATTGCCGACGACGACGTGGAAAACAAAAAAGGGATTTACCAATATGTCCTAACGCACGATGAAAAGTATCTAAACATCCGTGCCTTTTCAGACAGCATCAAACAGAAGGTTTACGAAAGACAAGAAGGCATTTGCCCACACTGTGAACAGAAATTTGAATTGTCGGAAATGGAAGGCGATCACATTACACCGTGGTGTGAAGGTGGGAAAACGGTTGAAGAGAACTGCCAGATGTTGTGCCGGGACTGCAATCGAAGGAAATCTAACAAATAGCAAGCCGTAGCCCGCACCCCTGCCAACCGCGTGCGTGGCTACGCCACACACCCTACCACTGCGGGCGACGCAAACCTTAAGATTAAGGTGTAGGGTGTGTGCGGTACGCACGCACGCGGTTTTTGTTGCTACCGAATGATTCCAAACCATGCCGTAATCCAGTCAGCAGCAAACGCAGCTTGGGTCATGTACCAACAAAACTCAATATCAAAGGCCGTCTGAATTTCAGACGGCCTTTCTGTTTTCATTTCAAGCTAATATTTAAGCTTTTTATTCAATCATCTGACAATCAATCTTTCTCTACCGTAAAAAACAGTTTTTCCTGTTTCAAAGCATTACCGTCTGCATCGGTCAATGCTGCTTCTGCTGCGGAAAACTTGATAACGGCGAGGCTGAGGCTGCCTTGCTCTGTGAGTGCAGTATTAAGAATAACGCCTGCCTCTTCTTCGCCAACTTTGACGGTAATACCGGCAGCTTCCAAAGAATCGCCGCTTAATACGGCCAGACCGCGTTTGACTTGGCCTCGATATTGGGCGCGGGCGATGATTTCTTGGCCGGGGTAGCAGCCTTTACGGAAATGGACGGCGCCGATGATGTGTTGGTTGAGCATTTGGGCAACGGCCGCTTCTTTGGTTGCGGCGCAAATCCACGGATAGCCGCTGCGTATTTCGTGCAGGTTCCATGCGTTTTCGGCTTCTGATTGATATTCGGCTGCGTTTTCGGCTGCTGAAATTTTCAGACGGCCTGTGTGCGGCAAGGCAATTTCTACGGCGTTTGCTTGAATTTGGGCTGGGAAAGACAGTTGCGGTTCGGCAGCAGGATGAGGTTCTGCATTGTCTGCTAACTCGCCGCTTACTGCCAAATCGGGCATCAGCTCGAAGACGACTTTTGCACGCAAGACAAACATTCTCAGGCGTTTGACGATGGCTTCGGTCAAATCTTGAGCCATGACCAACAGTAAATCTTCTCCGCGATTGACGACCAGCATATTCGCCAATACACGGCCTTTAGGCGTATTGTATGTGGCATAACATGCCTGACCGATAGCTAAATTATTAATATCGTTGGATAATTGACCATGAAGAAATGAAGCTCTGTCTTCGCCGCTGACACGGACAACGCCGAAAAAAGGCAGGCGGGTTTGCATAATCGACTCCTTAAATTGTAGATGCTGAATTATCGCCCAAATTGCCGCTTATTATCAAATAAATAAATTCAGGCCGTCTGAATGTTTCAGACGGCCTGTTGTTTGGATTCAAACAATCAAAATTATTTGATGCTGACTTTGCGGATAATCACGGCTTCGGTTGGAACGTCTTGATGATAGCCGCGTGCCGCTGTTTTCACTTTGCTGATTTTACGGACAACGTCCATGCCGGAAGTAACTTTACCGAAAACGGCATAGCCGTAGCCTTGAGGGGTTTTGCTTTTGAAATTCAAAAAGTCGTTGTCGGCCGTATTGATAAAGAACTGGCTGGTTGCGGAATTCGGATCGCCGGTGCGCGCCATGGCGATGGTGCCGACGTTATTTTTCAGGCCGTTGTCTGCTTCGTTGTTGATGGCTTTATCGGTGGATTTTTGAACCATTTTCTCGGTAAATCCGCCGCCTTGAATCATAAAATTGTCGATAACGCGGTGGAAAATCGTGTTGTCGTAAAAACCTTTTTTGGCATAATTGACAAAGTTTGCCACAGTTTTCGGCGCTTTGACTTCATCCAGCTCCAGTTGGATGTTGCCCATATTGGTTTCAATCACTGCATGGGTAACTGCTTGTGCTTGTACGGAAAGTGAGAGTGCAAGGGCGCACAGGGTCAGTTTGATGGATTTTTTCATATGTCTTCTCGAATGATGTATTGTGAAAATGGAATATTAACCTTGTTTCGCGTGAAATCCATAAAAAACATGTAAGATTTTTCAAGCAAAAAACATAAGGCAATCAAATCAGGCCGTCTGAAAAGGGATAAAAACCAAATTCTTGCTCTTTATCATTCCCTTTCAGACGGCCTGCTATTACGGTCAAACCGAAATCAGATTAGAAATCCAATTCCGCTTTTAGCCAATAAGTACGCGGCATGCCGACAACGGCGAAGCTGCGGTCGTATTGGCCGCGCTGTACCTGCCAGTAGTTTTTGTTGAACAGGTTTTCTACCGAGCTGCTGACGGTCAACGTATTTTTGCCGAGCTTGGTTTTGTAGCGCGCGCCTATGTCAACCAAAGTGTAGGACGGGAAGGCGTATTGTTTTTGCGTGTCTTGGTAAGACTTGCCGAAGTACGAAACGTTGCCGTTCAGGGTCAAGCCTTTGGCAAACGGGGTGTCCCATTCCACGCCTGCTTTGGCAATCACGCGCGGGTTGGCGACTTGTACGCCGTTAACTAAATTGTCGGCGAAATTCGGATAATCTTTTACGGTTGATTGCAGATACATCAGACCGAAAGTCGGACGCAGGGTTTTGTTCAACAAGTTGGCATAGGTATTGAACTCGATACCGCGGCTGCGTTCTATGCCTTGCTCCGAACCGCTATAAGCCAAGCCTGCATTTTTGCGCGCTGCGAAATCAGTTCCTGAAGTCGTGTTGCCGCGCCAGTAGCCCGGGCGTTTGATTTGGAACGCGTTTAAAGTGGTGACAAAGTCGCCCCAGTTTTTGCGTACGCCGACTTCAAATTGGCGGCTGACGCGCGGATCTGCCATCGTTACATGACCGTCGTCATCAGTACGAATGTCGGACGGCTCCAAATCTTCCATATAGTTTCCGTAAACCACCAAATCGGGCTGCGGAACCCATGCTGCCATCAACATCGGGCTGAAACGGCTCGCATCTGCTTTGCGGCCGTTTAATTTGTTTTTCTGCTCGACGGCTTGGAAACGCCCGCCTAAAGTGAGGCGGTATTTGTTGTCGGCAAAACCAAGCGTGTCAGATACCGCCAAACTGTTTACTTTGATCACGGTATCCAATGAAGGGGTTGGGTTCCACGCGCTGCCTAAGTTGGAATCCAATTTTGCCAATTGAGTAGGAATGTCGATGCTCGGATCGATAACGCTGCTTCTTGTTTGACGTGCGCCTTGATAAGTAGTGCGTTTGCGGTCGATGCGGTCAAATGCGGTACTCCAGTTGTGGCTTACCGGACCGGTTTCAAATTCGCCGCGTGCAGTCAGATTCATACTGAGCGTTTTAAAACGCTGGTCGGTCAAACGCGCGCGACCTGAATTGTAGGTCAAACCGCTGCTTGTAACGGTAGGAGAGGCGAAATTGCCATAATAGCGCGCATTGTTATAACCAATACCGCCTGTAATTTGGGCATTTTCAAACGCATCCCATTCAAAAGTCAGCATATTGGTCTGACCGCGCGTGTTTTGAGCCTGCCAGCTCGGCGCCAAATTCACTTTGCCTTCAGGTGCGTCAAACAAGCGGCCGTTGGCGTTTTGAATGTCCTGCATACGCGCGCGGCCGCCGTTGGTTTTGCGTTTTGCGTAGATGGAATCGAACGCCACGCGCAGTTTTTCGCCGCGGTAGTCGGTATTCAAAGCAAATTCTTTGTTGTCCTCGCTGTAACCGTCGCGCGGGGTGTCGCCGTGGCGCAGTTTGCCGTTGGCGCGCACGCCGAATTCTTTGTTTTCGCCGAAGCGTTGGCCCAAGTCGAACGTACCTTGGGCGCGGTTGTTGCTGAACCAGCCCAAACCGATTTTGCGGTTACCTTCGTCAGCGGCTTTTTTAGTTTCGATATTGACGGAACCGGATACCGCGCCTTCAGGGTCCATGCCGTTTACGGCAGTGGACGCGCCTTTAATCAGTTGCGCAGAACCGACTTGCACGCTGGCCGTACCTTGCGTGCCGTACATGCCTGCCAAACCGTTGACGCTGAATTGGCGCGCATCAAGCTGATAACCGCGGAAATACAGGCCGGTCAATGTGTTGCTTTCGCCGCCGAACTGCCAAACGGAAGCGTCTTTTTTCGCTACGGCATCCACCAAAGTACGCGCTTCAGTATTGTTGAGGGCTTGTTCGTCGTAGTTGACGACGGTAATCGGCGCGGTAAAGGCGTTGGCTTTGCCCAATACGCCCAAGTTCACGCGGTCGCGCAAGTCGCCGTCGCTGGCGATGGAGTAAGAACGGGCGGCTTTGACGCGTTTGGCGTCGGCGCGGACATTGACTTCCTGCAACTGCTGTTGCACAGGGGCTTCGGGTGTCGCTTCATCGGCGGCATAAGAAAATGCGCTCATAATCAAAAGCGGCATCAGGGCTAATTTGCTGTTCATAAAATACCTTCTGGTTTGAAATATTAATAATTCTTATATCGAGTAAAAAATTACAAAGTAATTTGGTTTTGCGATTATATTTGATAAGATTTCTGCTTTCCACAAAAACAAATAAGAACCGTTTGTAAATACAAAAAATACAACAGTTCAGAAAACTATTATTACAGTTACCATAGTCAAATAAATTTGCCGTCCTTTCAGACGGCCTTTACATCCTTTCAGAGAACACCCCATGCAAAAATGGCAAATCGAGCTTTATTCCACGCCGTCTTGGCTGTTGCAGACCTTATTGATGGTCGCTGCAGCCTCAGCGGTCATTCTGTTTTTTGCACGCAACACACGCTTCGGGCGCGAGTTTAGCTATATCCTGCGGCTGTGTTTGACGCCGAAAAGTACCGTCAAAGTTTTGCTGCTGATTACGGCGATGATTACGCTGCTGTTAACCGAAGTACGGCTGAATGTGTTGAGTACCTTTATGTCCAAAGGGCTTTACGACTCGATGCAAGATTTGAATGCCTCCGCGTTTTGGATGTTTGCAGCGATGAATGCAGGCGTGGTGTTGATACGGGCGTTTAACAACGTCGTCAACGACTTTCTCGATCAAGGTTTGTCGATTAAATGGTCGGAGCGGCTCAATGAAGTTTTGACTTCGCGCTGGCTTGCCGACAAAAACTACTACCTCCTGCAAATGCGCCGTCATGCGCCGGACAATATCGACCAGCGTATCCAACAAGATGCGCAGGATTTCATCGCCTCGACCATAGAATTTGTGCGCGGCATGGTCAATTCGGTCGTTACCTCGCTGGAATTTGCCGTTGTTTTGTGGGGCTTGGCGGGCATCCTGAACGTGTTCGGCTTCGACATTCCGCACGGCATCGTTTGGTTTGTCTATATGTTTGTGATTTTGGCGACCTTTATCGCCATGTGGATAGGCAACCCTTTGATTCGTTACAACTATGAAAACGAAAAGCTCAACGGCGACTACCGTTATTCCCTCATCCGCGTGCGCGACCACGCCGAAAGCGTGGCGTTTTACAGCGGCGAAAAACACGAACACGACCAGCTTTCCGACCGTTTTAAAGCCATTATCCGCAACCGTTGGCGCATTGCGCGACAAAGCGTCTGCCTGAGCGGCTTTAACGATATGTTCACCAACGGCATCAAACTCTTCCCCATTATTTTACAAGCCCCGCGCCTGTTTGCCGGACAAATCAAAATCGGCGACATCCAGCAGACCGTCCAAGCCTTCGCACGACTGCAAAACGCGCTGTCTTTCTTTCGAATGTTCTACAACAAATTCACCGCCTACCGCGCCCGACTGGAACGTCTGTACGGCTTTTTGCTGAGTACGGAAGAAAAACACACCGCACGACAACCCGACCTTACCGAAGTTTCAGACGGCCTGATCTTGGAAAACGTTGCCCTATACCGCCACAACGGCGAAGTTTTATTAGACGGCATCAACATCAACCTCAAAAGCGGCAATTCCCTACTGATACGCGGCCCGAGCGGTTGCGGCAAAACTTCGTTGCTGCGCGCGCTGGCAGGGCTTTGGCCTTTCGGCAGCAGCGGTAAAGTCAGCCATCCGCCGCATCAAGACATCCTCTTCCTGCCGCAACGCCCATACACGGCACAAGGCAGCCTGCGCGATGCGATTTGTTACCCCGACATCGACAAACAACATCCGGAACTGATCGAAGCCATGAACACCTGCCGATTAGGTTATCTGGTTGATAAATTAGACAAATCTGATGACTGGCAACACAAACTCTCCCCGGGTGAACTACAACGCGTCGCCTTCGTCCGCGCCCTGCTCTCGCAGCCCAAAGTCATCCTGCTCGACGAAGCCACCGCCGCCTTGGACGAACCGACCGAAGCCATGCTCTACCGTGCCTTAAAGCAAAAACTACCCGACAGCATCATCATCAGCATCGGACACCGCAGCACGCTCAACGAATTCCATGATTTATGCCTCGATGTCGGTCATGTACAATGCTGAATTAATGGCATATAAAAGGCCGTCTGAAACAGTGAAAAACGAAATCAAATGATTTTGTCAGCGCCGTTTCAGACGGCCTTTTCAAACGCTATGGCATGTTTATTTGTTATACTCTGCATTGTGTTAACGTCGCCTAAAGAATATTGATGAAAACCCTGGCCCTCATTCCACATTACAACCACCCGACCACCATCAGCCACGTTGCCGAAACCATGCGCAGCTTTGGTTTAAGCGTTTTAATTGTGGACGACGGTTCACGCGAAGAATGCAAACCTGTATTGCAGGCTTTGGTTTCAGACGGCATCGATGTCCTTTACCGCCCCATTAACGGCGGCAAAGGCGCAGCAGTCAAAACCGGCTTGGAATACGCCGAAGAGCATGGTTATACCCACGTCTTGCAGGTTGATGCAGACGGCCAACACTGCTTAAACGACACACCCAAACTCCTTGCCGCTGCGGAACAAAATCCCGAAGCCGTTGTTTGCGGTTGGCCGCAATACGGCGACGACGCGCCCAAAGCACGGCTTTACGGACGCAAAATTACCGATTTCTGGAATATGCTGCACACTTGGTCATGCGACATCAAAGACGGCATGTGCGGCTTCCGCCTTTATCCGCTTGCACCCGCGCTATCCGTCGTCCGCGAAGAAACCGTAGGCGACCGTATGGACTTCGACACGGAAATCCTTATCCGCCTGTACTGGCACGACGTCAAACCGGTTTGGATTAAAACGCCCGTCCAATACGCCGCCGACGGCGTGTCCCACTTCGATGCCTTTGCCGACAATGTCCGCATCAGCAAAATGCACACACGGCTGTTTTTCGGTATGTTAAAACACCGATTGGGCAAAGTTTTCGGAAAGGCCGTCTGAAACCATGACCGACAATAAACAAACCCATTGGGCGGCGCAGCCCGAACGCGGCAACCGCCTGTTTCTCGCCCTGACCACGCTGATGGTGCGTCATCTGCCAGCCTTTTTGATGAAGCCGTGCATTTGGTTTGTGGTGCTGTATTTTTATGCAACTGCGCCCAAACCGCGCCGACATGTCTTACGCTATCAAACCCGTCTTCAGACGGCCTTTCCCCATATCGTCCTGCCGAAACACAGCGTATTCAAACAATTCGTCGCATTTGGCGAAGCAGTTTGCGACCGTTTTGCCGTGTGGCAACGCAAAATCCGTTATGAAGATTTGGTGATTGAAGATCCGGACGACATCTATTCGCAAGTCAAACGTAACGAACGCGGCCAGATTTTTGCCTGCTCACACTTGGGCAATACCGAAGTTTGCCGTGCGCTGGTGTCGCACCACAAAGATTTCAGACTCAATGTATTGGTACACAGCAAACACGCGCAGGCATTTAACGAGGCATTGCAAAAAGCCGGCGCAGAACATATCCGCCTGATTCAGGTAACCGATTTGGATACCACCCTGATGATGGAATTAAACCGCCGTATCGAAGACGGCGAATGGATTGCCATCGCAGCTGACCGAGTACCTGTCCGCGGCGAGAAAACCGCCGACATTAATTTCTTAGGCCACACCGCCCCTATGCCGCAAGGCGCATGGCTATTGGCTTCGCTTTTAAAAACGCAAGTAAACACGCTGTTTTGCGTCAAACAAAACGGCCGCCATCATTTGAAACTGCGCCGCTTTACCGATACTTCCAGCTGGAAACGCGGCAACCGCGAAGCCGCCGTCAAAGATGCGATGCAGGGTTTTGCCGACATTTTGGCGCAAGAATGTGCGCAAAATCCGTTACAATGGTTCAATTTTTATGATTTTTGGGGCGAAGACGCCGTCTGAAACCATCACACTCTCTCTTTTAAACCATGAAAAAACACATCTACTGCCAACACAGCTTTGAAACCGAAGTTCCTTTTTTTGATGTAGATGCCATGCACATCGTGTGGCACGGAAACTATGTCAAATACCTTGAAACCGCACGTTGCGCTTTTCTGTCTTCCATCGGTTATGACTACAACGAAATGGGACGGCAAGGGTACAGCTGGCCGATTGTGCAGATGAACCTCAAATACATCCGCCCTGCCCGTTTCGGCCAAAAAATCCGCGTTGATATGGACATTGTCGAGATCGAAAGCTGCCTGCGTATCGATTACACCATTTACGATGCCGAAACCAATGAAAAGCTGACCCGCGCTTCGACGACCCAAGCCACGGTTTCGCTTTCAGACGGCCTGATGCAGTTTCAAACGCCGGACAGCTGGTTGGAAGCCGTCAAAAGACATCCGACATTTAAGGCCGTCTGAAAATTTTAACGATTAAACCAATCTTTGTCTGCGTACAAACATTACCCTTTATAATTTTAAATTTCCGTTTTCAGACGGCCTTTTTCCTCAATCCACACACACTATGCTACTGAACCTCAACCGCTTTGCCTTTCCTGTTTTCTTAAAAGAAACTCGCCTGCTTACCGCCCTCGCCCTGCCTATGCTGTTGGCGCAAGTGGCGCAAGTGGGTATTGGTTTTGTCGATACGGTGATGGCCGGTGGCGCAGGTAAGGAAGATTTGGCCGCGGTGGCTTTGGGCAGCAGCGCGTTTTCCACGATTTACATTACCTTTATGGGCGTGATGGCGGCATTGAACCCGATGATTGCCCAGCTGTACGGCGCAGGCAAAACCGAAGAAGTCGGCAAAACAGGAATGCAGGGCATTTGGTTTGGCTTGTGTTTGGGCGTATTCGGCATGCTGCTAATGTGGGCGATGATTATGCCTTTCCGTCATTGGCTGACATTGAACGATTATGTCGAAGACACGATGGCGCAATATATGTTCTTTACCAGCTTGGCAATGCCGGCCGCCATGATACACCGTGCCCTGCACGCCTATGCCTCAAGCTTGAACCGTCCGCGCGTGATTATGTTGGTCAGCTTTGCGGCATTTGTGTTGAATGTGCCGCTGAACTATGTGTTCGTTTACGGCAAATTCGGTATGCCTGCTTTGGGCGGCGCAGGTTGCGGCGTGGCAACGGCGGCGGTATTTTGGTTCAGCGCATTGGCTTTGTGGCTTTATATTGCCAAAGAAAAATTCTTCCGTCCGTTTGGCTTGACGGCAAAAATCGGCAAACCCGATTTGGCGGCTTTCAAACAGATTTGGAAAATCGGCGCACCTATCGGCTTGTCTTATTTTCTAGAAGCCAGCGCGTTTTCGTTTATCGTCTTTTTGGTGGCGCCATTCGGCGAGGATTATGTCGCCGCGCAACAAGTCGTCATCAGCCTGTCGGGCATCTTGTATATGGTTCCGCAAAGCGTCGGCTCGGCAAGCACGGTACGCGTTGGCTTTTCGCTCGGACGGCGCGATTTTTTGCGGGCGCGTTATATTTCAGGCGTTTCGCTGGTGTCGGGCTGGGTGCTTGCCACCTGCACCGCGCTGCTCTTGGTCATCTTTCGCTTTCAGTTGGCCAGTATGTACACCAACGATGCGGCAGTATTAGGCATTGCCGCGACCGTTTTATTTTTCGCCTCCCTATTCCAACTGGCAGACGCCACCCAATGTATCGCTTCATATGCGCTGCGCGGCTATAAAGTGACCAAAATGCCGATGTTCATCCATGCCGTGGCTTTCTGGGGTTGCGGCCTGTTGCCCGGCTACCTGCTTGCCTATCATGCCGATATGGGCATTTACGGCTTCTGGACCGCGCTGACCGTTTCGCTGACGATTGCCGCCATTGCATTGGTATGGTGCCTGGAGCTTTGCAGTAAAGAGAGGGTCAAATCGCATAAGGCCGTCTGAAATTTCTTTCAGACGGCCTCCATTGATATTTCATTTACGGCTTATTCACTCTTAAGGAAAAAAATGTTTTCAACTTCCATTATAGAAAAACTTGCTTACTATGTTTATTGCTTGATTGACCCTAGAGACGGCAATATTTTCTATGTAGGTAAAGGCGTGGGCAATCGCGTTTTCCATCATGCCCTAGGTTCATTACAAGAAACAGAAAAGCCAAGTGATAAAATTGCTTTGATTAGGGAAATACATAAAAGCGGAAACCAGCCCGTGTATTACATTCTGCGGCACAACATCCAAACAGACAAACAGGCTTTTGAATATGAAGCAATGGCAATAGACCTACTCTCCCTAGTCAAGCCGAGCCAGCAGCCGCTGACTAATATTCAAGGGGGTGCGCATTCTTCAGAAGTAGGATTAATGAGTTTGTCGGAATTAAAACGAAAGTATGATGCTCAAGAATTAAAAACTGATAAACCCATTGTTTTAATTACGATTAATAACGAATATGAGAAACTAAAAAAAGGCATTAGATCTGGGAATATTCCTGAAGCCAATAGGGATAAGGAAATTTACGAACGCACACGGAAATATTGGAAAATCGGAAGCCGACGTGAAAAAGCAAAATATGCAGTTGCAGTCTATCGCGGCTGGACATTGGCAGTGTATGAAATCGAAAGATGGATTTCTGCCGACGATATTATTCAAGGCCGTTGGATGTTTGAAGGCAAGTCGTTACCAGAAGGCTCCGACATTTATGAAGAAATCGTGAATAAGCTGACCTATTCTTCCCAAGAAAATTATAAAGCGCCCCAAAACCCCATTACCTATCGTAATTGTTAAATAGTAAGTTTTCAGACGACCTGAATCCACAAAATCACAAATCATCATGCAACCCATCCAATACCAAACCGACCTTACCCCTTACAACACTTTCGGCCTGAAAGCCCAAGCTCAAGCCTTTATCGCACTCGAACACGCCGACGAGTTGCGCGACATCGTCCGGCTGCCCGAGTTCAACCGAGATACTGTTTTATGGCTCGGCGGCGGCAGCAATATCCTTTTGATGGAAGACTACGCCGGTCTGGTTGTGCATATGGAAAACAAGGGAATACGCGAAATTGAGCGTTCAGACGGCCTGGTTTATATCGAAGCGCAGGCCGGGGAAATTTGGCATGATTTTGTTTTGCATACGGTTGGACTGGGTTTGAGCGGGCTGGAAAACCTCAGCCTGATTCCGGGTACGGTCGGCGCGTCTCCCGTGCAAAACATCGGCGCATACGGCGTTGAAGTCAAAGATGTTATCCATAGCGTCCGCTGCTTTGATTTGAATACGGAAACTTTTGTCGAGCTTTCCAATGCCGATTGCGATTTTGCTTATCGTGAAAGCCTGTTCAAACAGGAAGGCAAAGGCCGTTATGTGATTGTTTCGGTTGTATTTGCGTTGAAAGAGCATTTTGTGCCGAACTTGGGCTATGGCGATTTGGCGGCAGCGGTTGCCGAACTGAGCCAAGGCCGGGAAGCAACCGCCAAAGATGTTTCCGATGCAGTGTGTGCAATCCGCAACAGTAAACTGCCTAATCCTAACGTACTTGGCAATGTCGGAAGTTTCTTTAAAAACCCAGTTGTCAGCGCTGAAAAAGTGGCCGATTTGTTGCAGCAATACCCAAATATGCCACGCTATCCGCAGCCTGACGGTTCGGTCAAACTCGCGGCCGGCTGGCTGATTGACCAATGCCGTCTGAAAGGCCATCAGATCGGCGGTGCGGCCGTGCATGACAGGCAGGCTTTGGTTTTGGTGAATAAAAACAACGCATCCGCGCAAGATGTCCACCAGCTGGCACAATATGTTTGTAATACAGTATTTACTCAATTTCAGGTAGAATTACACGCAGAACCCAACTGGCTGCCGACTTCATACAGCCTATAAAACAAAGGAGTGTATCCCATGCCGCGCATTGCTAAAGTCAACACTTACACACGAATCATCAATGCCAGCCTCGCCTTGTTCAACGAAGAAGGCGAGCGCAATATCAGCACCAATCACATTGCCGCCCATTTGGGCATCAGCCCGGGCAACCTCTACTACCATTTCCGCAACAAAGACGAAATCATCGTCCAATTGTTCAAACGTTACAGCGAGGCCCTGCTTGCCTATCTTAACGAAGCTGTGTTGCCGTCTAATGTGGAAGACTCCATCAACTACATGGCCGGTATTTATGATGTGATGTGGGAATACCGTTTCCTTTTCAGCGATGTGAACACCCTGCTTGCCCGCAGTGCCGAATTATTGGGCGAACACAATACCTTTACCCAAGCCAAAGTGTCCCCGCTGTTGGTCAACCTGCTGACCCAGCTCAACGGCCTGAACATCATCAGCGCAGACCAAACCGCCATGAACGACCTTGCCGTCAATATGTGGATGGTGACGAAATACTGGTTCGACTTCGACAGCTCCCTGCGCGGCCGCGCCAAGTTGACCGAAGATTCCAAAGTACGGGGCATCAGCCGCACACTCAGCCTGTTGCGCCCTTACCTCCTGCCGGAACACCGTGCCGAATTCGACCAAAAAATCGGCAGCAACCATTAATTTTTCCATACAAAGGCCGTCTGAAAACGTGGCTTTAACTAAGTTAAAGCTATTTTCAGACGGCCTGTTAATTTTCGGATGCTTTATTTATGCACCTTCCCGATATTTCCATTCTCGGCCTAGGCTATCTCGGCCTGCCGCTGGCACAAAAATTTTATGAGCAAGGCAGTCAGGTAGCCGCCGTCAAACGCAACCTGACCTCCGACGACATCAATCTGCCGATTGAGCTCGACATCATCGATTTGAATCAAAACGATCTTTTTCACAGTTCGGCCTTGTGGCAAAACCACATCAACAAGCCGACATGGTTTTGCCTGCTTCCGCCTTCGTCATTAAACCATTACGCCGAGACTCTGAAAAAATGGATTCAGCTTGCCGAGCGATGCAAGGTACAACACATCATCTTTACCGGCAGCACCAGCGTATATGGCAACCAAGCACGCGTATGCGATGAAACCACGCCGCCCGATCCGCAAACCGAATCCGCCCGTCAAATCCTCGCGGTTGAGCAAGCCTTGCTGGAAAGCGCCGTCCCCCATATCGACATATTGCGACTGGGCGGACTTTATTCTGCCGACCGTCATCCTGTTACCAAGCTGGTTCAAAAAACACGCATTCAAGGCGGCAACCAACCCGTCAATATCCTTCATAAAGACTTGGCCGTCCAAATCCTTTTTCAGACGGTCTGCCAAGCAGACGGCAAACGTATCCGCAATATTGTCGAACCCCGTCACCCAAGCCGGGCCGAATTTTATACTGCCGAAGCGGCCAAACTCGGCCTGCCCACTCCTGATTTCATCGTTGATGATGAAAGCAACGGCAAAATTGTAAATACCGTTTGCGCAGACGGGCTAAGCCTGTAAAATTGCGACTCAACCCATTAATCCGTTTCAGACGGCATTTAGAGTAAACCATGTCCGCCCTATTTCCCATTATCAACCACCTGATACAGCAAAATCCGGAGCAACAGCGCGAGCTGTCTGAATTTGCAGGCAGCATCATCTGCATCAGCCTGACCGGTTTCAGACTGACCGGCCGCATCAGCGAACAAGGTTTTCTAGAAACCGCAAACGACACCGCCGACACCAACATCACATTCCACAACAGCGCCATCCAAAAAATCCTCCAGGGCGGCCAGCCCGGCGTGGGCGACATCAGCCTCGAAGGCGACTTGGTATTGGGCATGTCCGTCCTTCCTATTTTGGGTGGACTGCGCTATTATCCAAGCGAAGATTTGGCGCGGATATTCGGTCATGTGGCCGCAGAAAGCATTAGTTCGCGCGCCGGCGACATCGGCCGCACCATGAAAAAAATCGGCAAAAGCATTGCCGAACAAATCAGCGACTTTTCACGCGAACCCGAATCCCCTGTTATCGACCAAGCCACGCTTGCCGCATGGCTGGAAGAAGTGGACAAACTGCGCGACGACGTTGCCCGCCTAAACGAACGCCTCGACCGCCTCGAGCGCGATATCTGGATAGATTAAATACTTAATTTCAGACGGCCTATTACATGAAAAGCCCATTTAAAAACATCGGTATCGTTACGCGTCCCAATACGCCCGAGATTCAAGATACCGTCCACACATTGGTTTCTTTTCTACGCGAAAACGGCTTCACCATCTATCTGGATGAATTGAGCGTAGAAGAACACTGCGTCTATATCCAAGATTCCGCCTACTGCGAAACCGTCAACAAAGCCCAACTGGGCAAATACTGCGACCTCGTCGTTGTGCTCGGTGGCGACGGCACCTTCCTCTCCGCCGCCCGCGAAGTCGCCCCACGCGCCGTCCCCATCATCGGCATCAATCAAGGCCATTTGGGCTTTCTTACCCAAATCTCGCGCGACACCATGGTTGAAGGCATCCGCCCCGTACTGGAAGGCAAATATCTGCCCGAAGAACGCATCCTCATCGAAGCCAGTATCATTCGTGACGGCGAAACGATTGAACGTGCCCTCGCCCTCAACGACACCGTACTGTCTCGTGGCGGCGCAGGCCAAATGATTGAATTTGAAGTCTTTATCAATCAAGAATTTGTCTATACCCAACGTTCTGACGGCCTGATTATTTCCACACCGACAGGTTCAACCGCCTACGCGCTTGCCGCCGGCGGCCCCATCATGCAGGCCGGCCTGCACGCCTTCACACTCGTGCCCATCTGCCCGCAATCCATGACCAACCGCCCGATTGCCATCTCCGACACCAGCGTGATCGAAATCCTCATTACCAAAAGCGGCGACGCACGCGCACATTTTGACGGACAATCCCATATCGACGTACAAAACTTCGACCGCATCATCATCCGCCGCTATCACAACCCCTTGCGCGTCCTCCATCCCACCGATTACCAATACTTTAAAACCCTGCGCCAAAAGCTGCATTGGGGCGAACAATTGATTTAAACACCACTTCAATAAATAGGCTTACCATGAAAAACATTTCCCAAACCTTAATCATCGCGTTGTGTACCCTTTCCTCCCTCTCCGTCTCCGCGCACGGCATGCACAAAAGCAAACCCTTGTCCTTTGAAGAATTGCCGAAAATCTGCCAGCAATACTTTACCCGTGCGGATGCGTGTTACCAAAAAGCAGGCGATAAAGCATCGTTCCAACGTGACAACACAAAATACCTGCGCCAAATCCTGCCTGCCGCCGACGTAGGCCAACGTGAACGCATGTGCCAAATTGCCATGGATACATTCACTGAAAAAACAAAAGGCTTAAATTGCGAATAAAGACCTCTGTCTTAGCTCTAGCAATTTTTGATTTCATAAAAAGGCCGTCTGAAACATTGGATTGTTTCAGACGGCCTACTTACAAAAAATCTTTACATTTTAAGAAGAGACCACAAAATCCACTGTATGCGCTTCACTGTAATCAGGGATTTCCAGCTTTTCTATCATGCGGTGCAACACATCATTCGGCACAGAATGTTCGCGGTTACGGTTTTGCGATAGCAATCGCGTATAAGGCACTTCCAAATAAATGAGATGCACGCGTGCGCCGTAATCGGCAAACATCGGCAGCCATTTGCTGCGCAGGTCACGGTTAAGATTGGTCGCATTAAAGACAAACGACGTACGGGTACGCAGGTATTCTTTTGCCTGCTCTTTACCCAAACGCACTGCTTCGGCAGTATGTTTGGAATCCGCGGGATTGAGTTTTCGCTCACGGCGAATCTCATCCAGCGACAGCATAGGCAGATGAGCAAGATGTTGCCTGATGTAACTGTCTTTACCGCTACCTGCTATGGCGCACATGGCGTACACATCAAAGGTCTGATCATCAAATGGCTGATAATCCGGCATTTCGCTACGGCCGTTAAGATAGAGATAGCGTCCGTAGTCGCTGGCGAAAGTACGTGCCTTACCCCAACAAGCATTTTCTTCACAGAGTTCACGAAACAAATCAATGCGCAGCAAAATATCCTGTTGGTCGCAACATATACGGCCTAAAACATCGGCTTTAGCAAGCATAGCAAGATACGCAGTGTTAACCTGCAAACTGGCCGCTATGACGGCTCGCTCAGGATCAGGCTTGTTAATTGCCCATAAGGGTAATCCGTGCAAACGCACAAGTTTGGCGATGGCTTCTCTTACGGCAAACGGAGCGGCAAGTTCGGTATACAGCAAAGTACGGGCGGTATGTTCGCCTTTTTTTGCGTGATGCGGCGAAACGATACGCTCTTTACCGTTTTCAATTTCACGCTTGGTCGTACTGCGTTTTTCTACGTCGTGCAGCATGGCGGCGGCAAACAAGATGTGTTGCTCCTGCTCGCCGAGTGCTTGGAATTCGGGCAGTTGCAGCAGGGCTTCGCACACCATTTTGGTATGCGTAAATACATCGCCTTCGGCATGCCATTCAGGATCTTGGGGAACGTTTTTCATATCGGCAAACCAGCTGAAACGACGTTCTAAAGCTTGCCAATCAGGAAGTTGGCCGGGTATGTAATATGGGAATGTCCACATGGTTGTCTTTCTTATTATTGGATAATTGGACTTTAGGCCGTCTGAAACTGCCAGCTTTGCCAATGGTATTTGTCGTAGTCGATAAGACGGGCAGGCTTCCAAGTTTTCGTCCAATGAACATCGGTTTTAACGTGCTTGGCTCGTACCAATTTGAAAAGGTTGTCGAATTCATTGGATTGAACAGATAGGTTGCCGTTGTTGGTGGCAAAATCAGCGGCGTTACGGATAACAAAACCTTCGCTGCATGCTGCTCCTGTATTCGGATCGTAGCCGCCAAGTTTGCCGGCAGTTTGTACGCTCTCCGTCCACGACTCTCCCAAATTAGCGGCCAGCCATTGCGCTAAAGCAATATCTTCATTGGCGTATTTTTGGGTAAAGTCGGCAAGAGGCTGCATAATGGGAATTTCTGGCACAGTCGGAAAATCAAACAGCTGCGCATAAAATTTAACCTCTTCCCATGAAAGCCAATGTCCGCCACGACGGACGGCGAATAGATAAAAATAGCTTTCCAATTGAGAATAGGCAATCGAATGAATGCCGTACATATTCTCGCCAAAAAGTTCGAGGTCGCCTAAATCATCTTTGATTTGCTGCCATCGTTGCAGCAAAGGTTTATCCCACGGATGCTGGGTAGGTGCAGTATGACTACGGGCATAGAGGCCGTGTGCGGCAAAGCAGTTGTTTTGTCCATCTAATTTTTCGGTTAAAACCAACTTCGGCAGCTCGGCAAAATATGAAAGGAAGCCACGCGGCATAAAGCGGTCGTCAGAGGTTGTGCCGAGGCTGATGGGCGCATGCAGGCTGCGGGCGTATTTTTGAGGTTCGGTTGTCGTCATAATATTTTTCCTTTTTATTCATTTTTTAATTTTCTTTTCAAATATTCCCAGCGACTGGTTACATTTTCCCCACCACATTTTCTTGTTTGGAAACCAAGAGTTGGTCAACTTTTAGATTTTCGGTGTCGATGATTTCAAACTTATAACCGGCATAAACCAGAAAATCCGTGCGTTTCGGGATTTTGCGCAGGGAATACATCATAAAGCCAGCGATGGTTTCGTAGTTTTCCGAATCGGGAAACTCTTCAATATCCAGCGCACGCATGACATCGGCGAGCGGGGTCGCGCCGTCCACCAGCCAGGTGTCTTCGGTGCGACGGATGATTTGCGGCTCTTCTTCGGTATTAACCAGCTCGCCCATGACGATGCTCATCACGTCTTTCAGCGTTACCACGCCGACCACCAGCGCGTATTCGTTCACTACGACGGCAAAGTCTTCGCCGGAAGTTTTGAAGGTTTCCAAGACATCGTAAAGCGACAGCGTGTCGGGAATGAACAAGACTTTGCGCAACACGCGTTTGTCGGTCAGGCGGACGTCTTTTTCTTTTAAAAACAGGGTCAATAGCGTGTGCGATTCGATGTAGCCGATGACGCGTTCCAAATCGCCGTCGCACACCAAGAATTTATTGTGTGGTTTTTCCGACATTATTTCCAACACGGTATCGCTGTCGTCATGTTTGTCAAAATAGGCGATATATTCGCGCGTGCTCATGGTGGAAGTCACCGTGCGCTCCTGCATATCGAAAATGTTTTCAATCAGATAGTGTTCTTGTTCTTTCAATACACCAGCCTGCGCGCCTGCATCAACAACGGCATAAATATCTTCCGAAGTCAGCTGCTCCTGACGGACGGTTGAGATTTTGAAGAGTTTGAATATTGCGTTTGCCAACCCGTCAAAAATCCAGACAAGGGGCTTTAAGATAAAAATCAAAAACATCATCGGACGGACGATGCGTACCGCCACCGCTTCGGGATGGGTCATTGCCATACGCTTGGGCATCAGGTCGGCAATTAAAATAAAGCTACCTGTAACCAGCGAGAAGGTCAGCAAAGAGGCAGCTGTGCTGCCCCAACTGCCTGCGTTCTCCAAAAGTTTGCCAAAATACGGACGTATTGCCGCCTCGCCGACGATACCGGCAAGAATGGCGACGGCGTTCAATCCGATTTGGACGACAGTAATAAAACTGCCTGGCTGCTGCTGCATATTGATTACGTCAAGCGCGCGCGTATCGCCGCCGTCTTTCGCCATGACCTGCAATTTGATTTTACGTGCCGAGGCAAGCGCGAGTTCGGAACAGGACACAAACGCGCTAATGACAATCAGCAGGCACAATAATAGTAAGGCTTCAAAAATATTCATGGAAATGTGTGTGTATGGTATAGGTTAAAAATATTCAAACAGCAAAGGCCGTCTGAAAAATTCAATTTGATTTTAGATTTGCGTTTTATTTGTCAGTGATGCGTGAAGCAAATGATGGTATTGAAATAAATTTCACTTAAAAGTCAATCATATTTTTTCAGATAATCTTACGGAAAACCTCATTATTTATACAGATAAGGCACGACACTTTCCTTCAATATTTCTATCAACTCTTCATCCATGTATCTGTAATCATCAGGAATATCTAAAACAATCATTTCCTTATATTGCAAAGCACGGGGAAACTGTGCCAACAGACGGCTCTTATGTTTTTGTTCCATCACGAAAATCTTATCCGCCCATGCGATGCCGTC
The DNA here is from genome assembly GCF_001808255.1 of Neisseria sp. HMSC15G01. NCBI lineage: Bacteria > Pseudomonadati > Pseudomonadota > Betaproteobacteria > Neisseriales > Neisseriaceae > Neisseria > Neisseria sp. HMSC15G01. Next base: position 54,918 of record NZ_KV792697.1, on the reverse strand, counting down.
TATGGAAACAGTATGCCGCGCATTGGGGCTGGTCCCTGCAGAACGTGCCTGTACATTTGGATAACGTCGAAATACGGTTTCAGCGGTAGGACTGCGCCATTGGTTACGACTACAAATAAAAAGTGCATTCATAAAAATTAAAAAAGGCGGAAAGTATCCGCCTTGTGAAAACCATCTCGATTGAATCGAAAATGTATCTTTTGAGTTAGTCAAACCATTCAGCATCAAATTCATGCTGTCTGAACGGATAAATAAAACCCAGTTTTTGTGCACGTTTGATTTTATTGCTGCGGAGATACATCAAATCCCACTTTTTTTCAGGTTTATATTTCAAAGGATTTTTGCCATGTACACGATGACTGGGGCGTTGCTCTTGATGTCGTCGCCATGCACGGCTACGACTTTGATCTAAATTGTCCATTATCTGCTTTCTAATTTTGTTTCGGAAATCGGGTTCAGCAGCCGCAATTTTTTATGTATTCGATTATTCGGCAAGAAAATAGGATGACAAAATTATAGCGAAATTAAAGATATAATGCCAATATTAAACAATTTATTACGCTCAAAATGGCCAAAGGCCGTCTGAAACTTGAGACACATTTACTGTTTTAATCATCCAGCGCATCTTCATCCAAGGATTTCAACCATTTCAGCTTTTCGCCGATTTTGATTTCCAGCCCGCGCGGGACGGGTTGGTAGAAGTCCGGTTCGTCCAAGCCGTCGGGCATATAGCTTTCTCCAGCAGCGTAGGCATTGGGTTCATCATGGGCATAGCGGTATTCGCGTCCGTAGCCCAATTCTTTCATCAACTTGGTCGGGGCGTTGCGCAGGTGGACGGGTACTTCGTCGCTGGCGTTTTCTTTGACGAAGCGGCGCATTTGGTTGTATGCCTTATAGCCTGCATTGGATTTAGCGGCTGCGGCGAGATACAACACGGCTTGAGCTAAAGCGAGTTCCCCTTCTGGCGAGCCTAAGCGCTCATAAGTAGCGGCAGCATCATTGGCAATCGTTAAAGCACGCGGATCGGCCAAGCCGATATCTTCCCATGCCATGCGGACAATGCGGCGGGCAAGATAGCGCGGGTCAGTACCGCCGTCGAGCATACGGCAGAACCAATACAATGCCGCGTTAGGATGCGAACCGCGCACGGATTTGTGCAGGGCGGAGATTTGGTTGTAGAAACTCTCACCGCCTTTGTCGAAACGGCGGATTTGCGCGCCCAAACTATCAGCAAGGAATTCGGCGGTTAAGGTTTTCAGACGGCGTGTATTAGCAGCGCGTAAAAGCTGCTCGATCAAGTTCAACAATCTGCGCGCATCGCCGTCGGCAGTATTGACGAGCAGCTCCTGCGCATCTGCTTCAATCGTAAAACCTTGGTATTCGGGCAAAGCCAATACTTTGGCAATCAGCTTCTTCAGGTCGTCTGAAGACAAGGATTGCAAAACATACACCTGCGCCCTGCTGAGCAATGCCGGATTGACTTCAAATGACGGGTTTTCCGTGGTAGCGCCGATAAAGGTTAATAAACCGCTTTCGACATAAGGCAAAAATGCGTCCTGTTGCGCTTTGTTGAAGCGGTGTACCTCGTCAACAAACAAAATTGTCGCGCGCCCTTGCTGCAAGGCAATTTCAGCTTTCTCAATTGCCTCTCGTATGTCTTTTACACCTGAAAATACGGCGGAAACCGGCAGAAACTGGGCATTGAAACTCTGCGCCAAAATCCGCGCCAACGTCGTCTTGCCCACGCCCGGCGGCCCCCACAGCAACATAGAATGCGGCTTCCCGCCTTCCACCGCCACGCGCAAAGGTTTACCTTCGCCGATTAAGTGCTGCTGCCCGATGACATCGTCTAAAGAATGCGGGCGCAGGCGTTCGGCAAGCGGCGCATCAGGTTGGCGGGTAAAGAGGTCGGCCATGGCGGTTTCCGTGAAAGAGGGTTTTCAGACGACGTGGATTATAGCAGGTCATATGAAAGCGGATTAACGCTCTTTGGGCATAATATCAATATAGTTTTTATTCAAAATTTGCAGGAATTTCCCACTGATAACGATACATTCTGTTGCTAATTTTGCGGCTTCCTTTTTTCCTTTGTTGTTTTCAGCAGTCGGCGGGCAGAAGACCTTAGTGTCGCCTAAGTTCCAAGCCATATAGCCGTATAGGGCGTTGTTACGCTGTTCGGGGATTGAAGAACAGGAAATGCCTTTTTTTACTTTTTCTTTTTCTGAAAGTGCAGAGCATTTGAATTTTTGTTTTAACTTGAACAAGTCATTTCTGTCAATTCCGCTGGTTTCTTGGAAGCCATTGTTTTGTTGAAAATTATTATGTAATAAGTACCATGAGGAATTCTCAGGGGTTTCGGCAAAACGAGCAAAATGGACTGAGTTTAGTGATAGTTTATTGCTTGGGATTAAATGAAGAAAAATTACGTATGCATGAGTTAAAAATAAGAATATAAAAATCTTTATATTTCTTTTGTAATCTTTATCAAATCCTAACATGCAAGCTGTGGAACATGTTGTAAATATAAAAAATAAAAATGATATAAATGTAAGTGTATCTGATATAAGAGGATATAAAAAATGATAATCTAATACACAGGAAAATATGTAAAAAATTGAAAAAGATACAATCGGCTTTGAAGTATTCCATCCTTGCCCTGATTTAGCGTTTATTCCTAATAAAAATGCCACGAAAAATTTGAAATATAAAAATAATACTATGCCTCCAAAAATAGTAGCAGTAGCTATTAAAGCAGGTGGATTAGTAATTACTTCAGGAAAAATGCTTAATTGATCTATGATTTTAAGATAATCATATATAAAAAATCCACCAATAAATGTTCCTAATATTGCTGAGAACCCTAATAATTTACTGATGATTTCCAAATAATCAGAGAGTTTTCTTTGCTCTTCTGGTTGCTCAACTGTCTCAGCTTGTTTAATTTCCTCCTGTTGTGTAGCAGCATTATTTTTAGCAGCATTTTCTTCCGCTTTCTTTGAGTTTTTATTTTTTTCTTGAACATCTCCATTCCATAATTTTTTAAAAAATTTACATAAGCGTGTAAGTTTATTTTTATTCTGTACATTGTCTTTTGATTCAGGCTGCTTATTTTCAGCGGTGTGCTCTGACTGCTCTTGAATGCCTTTGTCAGCCGTTTTTTCTTGATTTTCTTTAGGGTTTTGCGTGTTTTTGTTTAAGTTAGCTTTTGATTTGTTTTTTGATTTAACCGGTTTAACCATTGATCAATCCTCTTTTTTCCCAAAAAAGACGGATTATACCCGACTTTCACAATCCCCCATCTCACACCGCTTACGGTATAATATGCACTTGTTTAAAGACTTTGCGGGGCGTTTCAGACGACCTTGCGGCAAGGGATGGCTATGAATATGAAAAAGATTGTTGCCGTTGCTTCTGTGGCGGCGTTGTTGGGCGGTTGCGCTTATGATTCAGACTCGGCGTTCGGCGGTTTGGGCGGTGGTACGGGTATTGGCGGCAGCGTGGTGAAAATGGCGGTCGATCATCAGTGCCGTTCGGAGTTGAACAAGCGCAATGAGTGGCGTTTGATTGCGCTGACGATGAGCGCGGACAAGCAGCGCGAGTGGGAAGACAAAATCTGCGGCTGCGCGAGCGAGGAGGCGCCGAATCAGGTGTCCGCGCAAGAGTTGATGGATGTTTTGAATCCTTCTTCGCGCGATCGGGCGATTGCGTCGGTAACGGTGAAAACCGTCAATGCTTGTTTCAAGCGTCTGTATAGATAATGTTTTTCAGACGAACTCTGTGTATCGGGGTTGTCTGAAAGTTTATAGTGGATTAAGGTCGAGATAGGGCGGCTTGCGGGATGGTTCGCAGGCGGATTTTCTGTTTTGACCGGCAATATTTTTGTTTTTATAGAGAAGAAATCATGAAATATATCAGCACCCGCGGTGCAACCGCACGCAAGCAATTCAGCGAAGTTTTATTGATGGGTTTGGCTCCTGACGGCGGTTTGATGCTACCTGAGCAATACCCTCAAATCGACCGTGCCACTTTAGACCAATGGCGCACACTCAGCTATCCTGAGCTGGCGTTTGAAGTCATGAGCCTGTTTGCCACCGACATTCCTGCTGATGATTTACGTGACATTATCAACCGTACCTACACCGAAGAAGTATTCGGCACAAAAGCCATTACTCCGGTTCGTACACTTTCAGACGGCATCAAAATTCAAGCCCTCTCCAACGGCCCGACTTTGGCATTCAAAGACATGGCCATGCAATTCTTGGGCAATGCGTTTGAATATGTATTGAACAAAGAAGGCAAAGAACTCAATATCTTAGGCGCCACCAGTGGCGACACCGGCTCTGCCGCCGAATATGCCCTGCGCGGTAAAAAAGGCGTCAATGTCTTCATGCTGTCTCCGGAAGGCAAAATGAGCGCATTCCAACGCGCGCAAATGTTCAGCTTGCAAGATGCCAACATCCACAACATCGCTGTTGAAGGCATGTTTGACGACTGCCAAGACATCGTCAAAGCCGTACAAAACGATGCCGAATTCAAAGCCAAATACCACATCGGCACAGTCAACTCCATCAACTGGGGACGCATTGTCGCCCAAGTCGTGTACTACTTTGCCGGTTATTTCAACGCCACTTCGAGCAATGACGAAAAAGTCAGCTTCTGCGTACCAAGCGGCAACTTCGGCAATGTCTGCGCCGGCCATATCGCTCGTCAAATGGGCCTGCCCATCCACCGCTTGATTGTCGCCACCAATGAAAACGACGTATTGGACGAGTTTTTCAAAACCGGCGCATACCGCCCTCGCAACAGTGAACACACCCACGTCACATCCAGCCCGTCTATGGATATTTCCAAAGCCTCCAACTTCGAGCGTTTTGTGTTTGACCTGATGGGCCGCGATGCGGACGAAATCAAAACCTTATGGGCTGAAGTAGGTTCCGGCAAAGGTTTCAATTTGGAATTTGCCTTAAACAAAGTACATCAACAATATGGCTTTGTTTCCGGCAAATCGACCCATGCCAACCGCCTTGCCGCCATCAAACAGGTTTACGAGCAGGACCGTGAATTGATTGATCCGCATACAGCCGATGGCATCAAAGTAGCGCGTGAAGTACGCGAAGCCGGCGAAACCATTGTCTGCCTCGAAACCGCATTGGCTGCCAAATTTGAAGCCACCATCCATGAAGCGGTCGGCGAAGTTTCCATCCCCCGCCCAGCCGCACTGGAAGGCTTGGAAAACCTGCCGCAACGTGTCCGTGTTGTCCCTAATAACGCAACAACAGTGAAAGACATCATTAAGGAAGCTTTGGCTTAACCGGCTGTCTTTGACGACTGAAGAGGCCGTCTGAAACTTTTTCAGACGGCCGCGACTGGTGTTTATGAAGTAGGCAGCGTTATTGCCAATCCAACCGCATTACAGTCGTTATCATATAAAATCAAGGCGTTAAAACAATACCAACTCCTTTTGACTTTCAATTGCAAACATTGTAATGACAGATATTTTCGTTTAGAATTGCATGTTTGCTCTAAATCTGGATTGATATGCAGACAACACAAGCCACATCCAACTGGGAGCTGTACAAGCGTTTGCTTGGATATTTAAAAAGCTATTGGAAGATGTTTATCGTCTCCGTAGTGGCCATGCTGATTGTCGCCGGTACGATGCCGGCTTTCGGTTACTTGCTCAAACCTTTGATTAATGAAGGTTTTGTCGATAAAAACATGAAAAGCATGTCATGGTTGCCGCTGGCAATTGTGGCGCTGTTTTTCATTCGCGGCCTGTTCAACTTCATTAACGAATATTGCACGACTTATCTGTCCAGCCACTTGGTGCAGCGCTTGCGCGGTGAAATGTTCAACAAAATGATGCACCTGCCGACTTCGTATTTCAGCAGCAATACCGGCGGCCGTTTGATGTCTCGTATCTTGAACGACGTCAATCAAATTACCGATGCAGGGTTTAACGTCATTACCGTGATTGCTAAAGACGGCGTGAGCGTAGTCGGCCTATTGGGCTTGCTAACTTATCTGAACTGGCGTTTGACCCTGATTACTTTTATCATCTTGCCGGTTGTTGCTGTATGTATCCAAACAGTCAGCAAACGCTTGCGCAAACTGTCTGCCAACAACCAAATTTATCTTGGCCAGCTGATGCAGGTCTTGGGCGAAAGCATTAATGGTGAACGCGTTGTAAAAATCTACGGCGGTCAAGATTATGAAAACCGCCGCTTCAACCGTATTGCCGACGATGTGCGCCGCAACCTGCTCAAACAGGTTTCCGCCAGCTCTGCGGGTACCGGCATTACGCAATTAATGGCCTCGGTTGCTCTGGCTGCGATTATTTACGCAGCCGCCCGCCAAGCAGGGCTTTCCGGCTTCAGTGCAGGCGATTTTATGTCGTTTTTGTCGAGCATGATCATGATGTTTGACCCCATCAAACGCATGACCGGTGTGATGCAATCCCTGCAACGCGGTTTGGCGGCGGCAGAAAGTGTCTTCACCTTTTTGGATCAACCTGAAGAAAGCAACGAAGGCAAACAAATTCTCAGCCCAAACCCTGGCGATATCGAATTTTGCAATGTTGTACACCGCTATCCTGAAGCCGAACGCAACAGCTTGAACCACATTAACCTGCTTGTACCGCAAGGCAAAGTGACCGCATTGGTCGGCGCATCAGGCTGCGGTAAAACCACCCTGGCCAATATGTTGCCGCGCTTCCTTAATCCGGATGAAGGCAAGGTTTTGATTGGCGGCGTCAACATCAATGAATATACGCTCGAAAACCTGCGCAGCCGCATGGCATTCGTCAGCCAAAATGTTGTCCTGTTTAATGGTACGATTGCTGAAAACATTGCCTATGCTCAAGCTGATAAATTCAGCGAAGAAGAAATTATCAATGCTGCAAAAGCCGCGAATGCTTGGGAATTTATCCAAAAAATGCCGCAAGGCTTGCACACTGAAGTCGGCGAAAACGGTTTAAAACTGTCCGGCGGCCAACGTCAACGCCTCGCCATTGCGCGTGCACTTTTGAAAAATGCACCGATTTTGATTTTGGACGAAGCCACCAGCGCATTGGATAATGAATCTGAACGTTTGGTGCAAACCGCATTGGAAAATCTGATGCAAAACCGTACCACATTGGTGATTGCCCACCGACTTTCGACCATCGAAAAAGCCGACAATATTGTTGTCATGCACGAAGGCAATGTAGTCGAACAAGGCACTCATCATGAATTGATCAACGCAGGCGGACGCTATTCCGACCTGCACAGCCTCAGCGAAAAATCAGCCAAACCGGCAAGCAAGTAGCTGAACACCATATTCCATTCTTTTTATTAACCTTGGCCGCCCCGACCTATCCTTTTCAGACGGCCTTATCCGACAGGAAATATCAATGGCAGCATTCAACACCCAGAAAGTCTTGTCCGTACACCACTGGACCGACGCTTACTTCACTTTCACCTGCACCCGTGACGAATCTTTGCGCTTTGAAAACGGCCAATTCGTCATGGTCGGCCTGATGGTAGACGGCAAACCACTGATGCGCGCATACAGCGTGGCTTCCGCCAACTGGGAAGAGCATCTGGAATTTTTCAGTATCAAAGTACAAGACGGCCCATTGACCAGCCGCCTACAACACCTTAAAGTCGGCGACGATGTCCTTATCAGTAAAAAACCGACCGGTACATTGGTTGCCGGCGACCTGAATCCGAGTAAACACCTCTACCTCTTGAGCACCGGTACCGGCATCGCCCCTTTCTTGAGCATTACCAAAGACCCTGAAATTTACGAGCAATTCGAAAAAATCATCTTGGTTCACGGCGTACGCTACAAAAAAGACTTGGCATACTACGACCGCTTCACCAAAGAATTGCCCGAACACGAATACCTGGGCGACTTGGTTAAAGAAAAACTGATTTACTATCCAATCGTTTCACGCGAAGAATATGTACACCAAGGCCGTCTGACCGATTTGATGCGCAGCGGCAAACTCTTCGAAGACATCGGCCTGCCTAAAATCAATCCGCAAGACGACCGCGCCATGCTGTGCGGCAGCCCTGCCATGTTGAAAGACACCTGCAGCGTCTTGGACGAATTCGGCCTGACCGTTTCTCCGAAAACCGGCGTTCGCGGCGACTACCTGATTGAGCGCGCATTCGTCGATCAATAACGTACGTCAGCAACAGGCCGTCTGAAACCCTTCTTTCAGACGGCCTAAACCTTAATAATTTATCCCACATTATGCCTACTCTACTCATCATCCGTCCGTCCAACCGTCCACAGCAAGATATCCAAACCTGCCATGCAGCCGGTTGGCAGGCTCAGGTATTGAGTCCGATTGAAATAGAGTTGGATCATTCGGCGCTAAAAAAACTTCCCGAACAATTCAAGCAAGCCGATGTGGTGTTTTGGGTCAGCCCGACCGCTATTGAAACTGCAGTACCGTGTCTGACCTTTTCAGACGGCCCTAAAGTACACATTACCGTCGGCCAAACCAGCCAACATACTTTGGCACAATTCTCCCCCTATCCCGCCTTCTCTCCCGAAGATGGTAACGACAGCGAAGCCGTCTTGAGAATGCCTATTTGGAAAACCCTGCCACCCAACGCCCGAGTTCTAATCATTCGAGGCCATGGAGGCCGTGATTTTCTAGCAGACAAACTGACCGAACTGGGTTTCCAAATCAACATCGCTGAAATCTATTTCAGACGGCCACACGCCATCGATTGGCAGAACTTTAAAACTGAAGACATCGCCGCCGCCTACGTTACATCCGGCGAGCTCGCGCGCGAATTTTTCCATCAGATTCCGCCGCAATTTTCCCGATTCTTCGAATCCTTGCTATACTTTACCCACCATCCTCGCATTGCCGATGCGCTTCGCATCGTCGGTGCCAAACATGTAGAAACCGTCACTTCTTTATCCGCTGCACTTTCATCCATACCACAAAGGAGCCAAGCAGTGAACCCAGTCGAAGACAATAAAGATACCCAACAAGTTGCCAATACGGCAACTACGGCGCCTGAACGTTCTGAAAACACCAGGCCGTCTGAACAAATCAAACCTACCCAACCTCAGCGAGTGGAGGCGAGCATGCCCGAGTCCAACAATCTCCCACAAAACAACGCCCCTGTTATCATCAAACAATCTGGCGGCAAAGCCTTGGCCGCAGGTGCGATCGTCTTGGCACTGCTTGGCCTAGGCGCGAGCGGATTCCTGTTTGTACAGGGTCAAAATGTTTTAAAAAACCAAGAGCTCGAATTCAACCAAAAAATCGACAAAGCTGCGTTAGGCGAATCTGAAAACTCCAGCCTTTTAAAAGACAACCTCAACCGCCAAACCGCTATTCAGACCGAGTTAGACCGCCTGAACAACGGTCAAAAAAACAATAGTGATCAAATCCTGCAAACGCAGAAAGCTTATCAAGAGTTACTCAAAGGCCGTATCAACTGGCTGGTTGACGAAGCCGAATCCATGCTGAACACTGCTTCGCAACAATTGATGCTGTCAGGCAACCTACAAGGCGCGGTCAGCGTATTGGAACACATCGACAGTCGCTTAAGCCGTTTTGAACAGCCTGAACTTATCCCCGTCAAACAAGCCATCAGCAATGATTTGGCCGCACTGAAAAACCGTCCTTATGTCGATATTTCCGCTACAGCCTTGCGTATCGACCGTTTGGAAACCGGTATTTCCGGCCTGCCTTTAGTCTTGGACGGCGTATTGAAACCAGGTGCCGCGCCTGTCGAAGCCACCAATTCAGGAACCTGGTGGGAAAACACATGGGAGAAATCCCTCAATGCCCTCAAAGGCTTGGTTGAAGTCCGTCATCTGGACAGCAACGACGCCATGTTGATTTCGCCCGAACAAACCTACTTCATCCGTGAAAACCTGCGCCTACGCCTTTTGGATGCGCGCATTGCCCTGTTGCAACACAATGGCGAAGTGTACCAAAGCGATTTGAACAACGTTGAAGCAACCGTGAAGCAATACTTCGACAGCAAATCCCCTGCTACCCAGTCATGGTTGAAAGAGTTGGCCGAACTCAAAGCCCTTGATGTCCGCATGATTTCAGACGACAGCCTGAAAGCCAGCTTGAGCGCCGTTCGTGCTTATCAAGAAGGTTCGCGTACACAAATGACGACCGAAGAAGCTACGCAAACCCAAGCTGCCGAGAAAACCGCTTCCGCTCCGGCTGCAGCTACCGAACAAGCCACGACTGCCGCACCGGCTGCCGCTTCTGCCCCTCAATCTCTGGAAGCACCTGCTTTGCCGTCTGAAAACAAAAAAGAACCGGCCGCCGAAGCTGCCAAACCACAAAACCAAACCAAGCCTGCTGCCAAAATTAAAGGAGAGCAAGCATGAAAACCGTCGTTTGGATTGTCATTCTGTTTGCCGCCGCCGTTGGTTTAGCGTTGGCTTCCGGCATTTATACAGGTAACGTGTATGTCGTGGTTGAGCAAACCATGCTGCGTATCAATCTGCATGCCTTTGTTTTAGGCCTGCTGTTGAGCGTATTCGTCTTGTATTTCCTGATTAAATTCGTGTTCGGCCTCTTAAATATTCCAGCGCGTATGCAACGCTTCGGCATTGCCCGCAAAGGCCGTCAGGCTTCCGCCTCTTTGAACAGCGCAGGTTTGGCATATTTTGAAGGCCGTTTTGAAAAAGCCGAACAAGAAGCCGCCAAAGTCTTGCAAAACAAAGAAGCAGGCGACAACCGTACCCTGGCTTTGATGTTGGGCGCGCACGCGGCCGACCAAATGGAAAACTTCGAACTGCGCGACCGCTACCTGCACGAAATCGAACACCTTCCGCAAAAACAACAGCTTTCCCGTCATCTTTTGCTGGCTGAATCCGCACTGGGCTGCCGCGATTATCCGACTGCCGCACAAAATCTTGAAGCCGCAGCCAAAATCAACGGCAACTTAAGCCGCTTGGTGCGCCTGCAATTGCGTTATGCCTTTGATCACGGCGATGCTTCAGATGTCTTGGCAAAAGCGGAAAAACTGGTCAAAGCCGGCGCTATCAACGATTACGAAGCAGAACAGTATCAGAACTGGGCATATCGCCGCCTCTTGAGCGAAGTAACCGATGCAGGCCGTCTGAAAGCCTGTTTGAAACAGATTCCCGAAAGTGTGAAGTCTGGCGAATTGTGCGTCGCGATTGCCGAAAAATACGAGCGCTTGGGCTTGTATGCCGAAGCGGTCAAATGGGTAAAAAACCATTATCCGCAAAACCGCCAGCCCGAGCTTTTGAAAGCATTTGTCGAATCCGTTCGTTTCCTAAGCGAGCGCGACCAGCAAAAAGCCATTGATTTGGCAGATTCTTGGTTGCAGGAACAACCGGACAATGCACCACTGTTGATGTATCTTGGCCAACTGGCTTACGGACGCAAACTTTGGGGCAAAGCCCAAGGCTACCTCGAAGCCAGCATTGCCCTGCAACCCAGCGTATCTGCGCATTTGGTCTTGGCTCGCGTGTTTGATGAAACCGATCAGCCGCAAAAAGCGCAAGAACAACGCAATCTGGTTTTGGAAAGCGTGGCCGAAGAAGAACATCCGGCAGCCCTTCCCCAACCAAATTAATGTGCTGATTTCGCATTAAGCGATAATATGAAATCTACAACAGAACCAATCATTTAATCATTTCAGACGGCCTCAATACATATCTAAGGCCGTCTGAACTTTGTCCAACACACCAAATCAGAAAGCCTATTTATCATGACTGCTCTGAAAAACGACACTTTCCTCCGCGCCCTGCTCAAACAGCCTGTCGAATACACGCCCATCTGGATGATGCGCCAAGCCGGACGCTATCTGCCTGAATACAAAGCCACACGCGCACGCGCAGGCAGCTTTCTCGATTTGTGTAAAAACACCGAGCTGGCAACCGAAGTTACCATCCAGCCTTTAGAACGTTTTGATCTGGACGCAGCGATTCTGTTTTCCGACATTCTGACCGTACCCGACGCCATGGGTTTGGGTCTGTATTTTGCCGAAGGCGAAGGCCCGAAATTTGAACGTGCCTTGCAACACGAAGCCGACATTGCCAAACTGCAAGTTCCCGATATGGAAAAACTGCAATACGTCTTTGACGCAGTAACTTCCATCCGTAAAGCACTGGGCGGCCGCGTGCCACTCATCGGCTTCTCCGGCAGCCCGTTCACACTCGCCTGCTACATGGTCGAAGGCGGCAGCAGCAAAGAATTCCGCACCATCAAAACAATGATGTATTCGCGCCCTGATTTACTGCATAAAATCCTCGACACCAACGCCCAAGCCGTTACCGCTTATCTCAATGCCCAAATCGATGCCGGCGCACAAGCCGTACAAATTTTCGATACTTGGGGCGGCGTGTTGAGCGATGCCGCATTTAAAGAATTCAGCCTGAAGTACATCCGACAAATCGTTGCCGGACTCAAACGCGAAAGCGAAGGCCGCCGCGTGCCTGTTATCGTATTTGCCAAAGGCGGCGGCTTATGGCTGGAAAGCATGGCAGAAATCGGCGCAGACGCATTGGGCCTGGACTGGACCTGCAACATCGGCGAAGCACGCCGTCGCGTCGGCGAACAAGTTGCCCTGCAAGGCAACTTCGACCCGTTTGCCCTCTTCGGCACACCAGAATCTATCCGCACCGAGGTCGCACGCATCCTCGCCGACTACGGCAACGGCAGCGGCCATGTATTCAACCTCGGCCACGGTATCAACCAACACGCCAATCCGGAACACGCTAAAATTTTGGTCGATACCGTACACGAATTGTCCCGTCAGTATCACCGTTAATTAAAGCAACTCAAAGGCCGTCTGAAAACAAAAAACACGATTATCGTGTAAATTTGTTTTTAGACGGTTTTTCTATATACTTAATATCTGAAGCTTATCAGCTGACACCTTCAAACTTAAAAACACATCCACTCCCTCTACCGAATATGAATTTTTTAAAAGACATCACCTGGACCGAAATTTTTATCTTCGCCCACACCTGCGCCGCACTCGTCTGCATGCTGCGCGTGTTGTACAAACAAAAAAATATCGGCTCAACCTTTGCCTGGCTAATTATCCTCTTCCTTTTCCCCGTGTTCGGAACCATCGCCTACATCCTTATCGGCGAGCCGCGTCTCGGCACGGCCCGCGCCAAACGTACCGGCGAAATGAACCGCTTCTACCGCAACTTTGCCGCCACCCATCTAGCCGATATCTATCTCGACATTGCCGACCAAGTCAAATCACGTTACCACGGCATCAGTAAAGTTGCCGAAAAAGGAACGGGGCTGGGTGCCACCAAAGGCAACGCCATGAGCCTGCTCCCAACCACCGATGCCATCATCGACAGCATGCTCGCAGACATACGCGCCGCAACCCATTCCTGCCTGCTGGCCTTTTACATTATCGAGCCCAAAGGCCGCATCGAAGAAATTTTAAATGAAATTCTTGCTGCCGCAGATCGAGGCGTTGACTGCGCCATTCTGGCCGATGCCGTCGGCAGCAGGAGCTTTTTTGAAAGCGATTGGGTAGAAATACTGCGCCAAGCAGGCGTTGAAGTACATACCTCATTACCTGTCGGCATCTGGCGTACACTATTCACGCGCACCGATCTGCGCAACCACCGCAAAATCCTCGTTATCGACAGCAAAATCGGTTACACAGGCAGCTTCAACCTTGTCGACCCCCGCTATTTCAAACAAAACTCCGGCGTCGGAGAATGGGTAGATGTCATGATGCGCTGTACAGGGCCTATGGTTTTGGAACTATCTGCCGTCTTCTTCGCAGACCTCGCCGTCGAAACCGATGAAAACCTCCAAAACGTACAAACATACCTCAATCAAGCCCAGAGTCTGCTGCCCCAAATCCTTCCTGAAAAAATGCAACAAGGCGATATTGTTGCCCAAATCATTCCATCCGCCCCCGAGCAAGGCAGCTTCGTTATTTACGAAACCATCATCAGCGCCATCTATGCCGCCACCAAACAAATCACGATTACCACCCCCTACTTTGTCCCTGACGAGCCGCTTCTCATGGCGTTAACCGTTGCCGCCAAACGCGGCGTCAAAGTGACCCTGATACTGCCTGCCAAAGTCGATTCACTGATGGTGCGCTATGCCTCACGCGCCTACTACCCTATGTTGCTGGAAGCCGGTGTCAAAATCGCCATGTTTGAAGGCGGTCTTCTGCATGCCAAAACCATGACCATTGACGAAGACTACTCCCTCTTCGGCACGGTCAATATGGACATGCGCAGCTTCTTCCTCAACCTAGAAATCAGCCTTGCTATCTACGATCGCGATACCACTAAACAAATCTGCCACCTACAGCGCAGCTACCTTAAAAACAGCAGCTACATTGCCATCAAATCATGGCAACAACGCTCCAAACTCCGCGGCTTCGTGGAAAATGCCGTCCGTCTAATGAGCCCTTTGCTGTAAAAAATAAATATTTAGGCCGTCTGAAAAGTACTTTTCAGACGGCCTTTTAAATAAAACGCTGATAGATAAAATTCTTTATTGACAGATATTCAAGCTATCCCTTCTCTCCCTCTCGGAAAAAGTAAGACTCAACCCATTTCCCAACCAAAGAATCTTTACTAAATTTAACTAAAATATAAACTAATTGATTTCTATAAAAATCCTATTAATTTGAGACTGGAATAAAACAGAATATATTTATTAATATCTATTAAGAATTTGATAATCATTATTATAACAATTAGAATAAACAGTCAATTTTTTACTTAGGAAAAATCATGAATAAGGTCTCCTCTCCTGTATTCCGCCTTAGTATCATTACACTCGCATTATCAACAAGCTTCGCTCATGCCGAAAATTTGCAACCCGCAGAAACTGCCGAGCTGAATGAAATTAAGGTCACCGGTACTGCCGTACCGACTCGTGTAACCCGCAACCAGCTCGATCGCGAAATTTCGACCGATTTAAAACAAGTCATGAAAGATCAAATCGGTATGGATGTCGGCGGCGGCAACGGCGTGGCGCAGTTTTACAGCATCCGCGGCGTTGGTGAAGACAAAATTAACCTAGAAGTCGACAACACCAGCCAATCCACAAAAATCTTCCACCACCAAAGCCGCTTCCAGCTTGATCCTGCTTTGGTGAAAAGCATCAACGTCGAAAAAGGCACAGGCGCGGCAAGCGCGGGTTTGGGTGCGGTCGGCGGTACCATCCGCGTAACAACGGTTGACGCAAAAGACCTGCTGACCGACGGCAAACCTTTCGGTTTCAAACTGGGCGCAGGCTTGAGCAGCAATAAAGGCTCAACCGGCAGCGCAGCGGTTTACGGCTATCAAAACGGCTTCGATGCCCTGTTTGCAGGCAACTTCCTCAACAACCGTGACTACAAAGACGGCAACGGCAATGTCAACCTCGGCAGTCGTCTGAAACAGCACAGCTACCTCGCCAAAATCGGCTACGACTTCAACGACGACCACGGCATCCGCCTGACCTACCGTCAGGAATACCAAAAAGGCAACCGCACCGACAAAGCCGAGTTCCAAAACGTTGACAGCTACATCGGCGTGGACGGCACTTATCAAAAAGAGCAGACCTACAATCTGGAATACCGTGGCCGTAACGTCGGCTTTATCGACAAAATCGATGCCAACGTCTTCCAAATCAACACCGATGACACCAAACCGCCTAAAGGCGCTCCTTCTCCAAAAGCCCAAGCTTCCGGGCACGGCGCAAGGCGGCGTTCCCATCGGTCAGCTTGAGCTAAGCAAAATCAAAGCGACCGGCGCGAATCTGAACCTCGCCAGCTCCTTCGGCGACGGACACATGGTGAAATACGGCGTCAACTACCGCTACGAAACCTCCGAGCCGTCCGACAAAGGCGCGTGGCTGAAGATTCTCGGCCTGTATGACCGCGACAAAGAGAAAAAAGCCGAATACGGCGTGTACGCGGAAGGCATTTGGAACCTGCACCCCGTTACCTTGACCACCGGCCTGCGTTACGACCATTTCAAATACAACGCCGCCAGCAAACAAAGCGCGTCGCACGGTCAACTCAACCCCAGCATCAGCGCGATTTGGGACATCAATGACAACTTCTCCCTCTTGGCAAACCTCAATCAGGCAAGCCGTGCGCCGCGTCTGAACGAAGCCCTGTTGGCTAACGAACGTGCAGGCGCTGCCGCCGATTTGGACAGCAACCTCAAAGCCGAAACCGCCCGCCGTGCTGAAATTGGCTTCAAATGGCGCAACGACAACTTCAACGTCAGCGGTAGCGTGTTCCACCAACGCATCAAAGACCTCATCGTCTATCGTTGGGCAAAAATCAACAACAACACCGCCTCCATCACCGAACGCGGCAAGATTTACAACGGCGGCACGCTCAAAACCTACGGCTACGAACTTGACGCATCCTACCGCTGGGGCGGTCTAATCGCGCGTGCCGGAGTGTCCTACGTCAAACCGCGTCTGAACGGCGAAATGTACTACGGCGAAAGCCCGATTCAAGCGGAAGACCACGAAAGCTCGTTCACCTTCTGGAACACCGGCCGCCAATGGCTGACCGGTCTGTCTTACCAGTTTGAAAACCCCAAACTTGAAATCGGCTGGCGCGGCCGCTACGCCCAAAGCGTGAAATACACCGACGTCGCCCGCGGACAAGGCACGATACACGGCAAGAAAGCCGGTTACGGCGTACACGACATCTACGCCAACTGGCAGCCGCTGAAAAAAGACAACCTGAACGTCAACTTCGCCGTCAACAACATCGGCAACAAACAATACCGTTCGCACAGCCAACGCTTCCCCGACGGCAACGGACGCGTGCCCTTCTACGAACGCGGCCGCGAGTTTGCCTTGGGCGTGAACTATCGTTTCTGATGATACGAACGACGTTATAAAGAAATTAAAGGCCGTCTGAAATTCAATTTTCAGACGGCCTTTTATAATTCGTAAATAATTTGATTTTAAAGTGTTTTCTCTCCCTTGCTAGTTACACAACGGATTATCCAGTCTTCAAATCGTCTCCATTGAACTTCTTTTCCGAATCGGTCATGATTTGATTCCTTCTGAAAACTGACTACTCATTCTTCCAATATAAATAAAATATTATATAGATCATCTTCAGTGCCGTCTGAAAATATCAGGCTGTATTTTTACATTTAACCATGCCGTTGGAGATTGATTCTATTTGTGCGTTTAAAAATACAATGCAAATATTCATTACACTTTTACTGTAAACCATTTGACAAAGTCATCTTTAAAGCTATAATATTTCTCATATATGATTTTTGTTATATATGTTTATTTATAGACAATCCATTCTTAAACAAGGAGCAATAAAATGAAACGAAACTTGGGTACTTTAGATCGCGTAATCCGTATTGTTATCGGTGTTGCGCTGATTGCTGCAGCCGCTACCGGACAAATTGGCTGGTGGGGTTGGCTGGGCATCATCCCCCTGGGTACAGCACTGATTGGCAACTGTGCGCTGTACAGCTTATTGGGCATCAACACCTGCCGTATCAACAAAAAATAACGAAGGCAAAACATGACTACGGTCGGACAACTCCCGCGAATTATGCCTTCCGAAGCAATGGCAAAAATCCGTGAGGGCGCGTTGGCAGTGGACATCCGAAGCCAAGCCGAATATCGGGGCGGGCATATTGGCGGCGCATTATCCCTTCCGCCTGAACAGTATCGAGACAAACTGCCCGATGATACAGCCCCATGCCTGATTTTTTATTGTCTGAGCGATAAACGTACAGCAGGGGCAGAAACAATATTGTCAGTGCTTGGCCAAGGTCGAGAATGCTATATTCTAGAAGGCGGCTTACAGGCATGGAAAGCTGCAGGGCTTTCAATTGTTGCCGACCGTGCCGCACCGGATATCATGCGGCAGGTGCAAACCATAGCGGGCAGTTTGATTCTGTTGGGCGTGCTGGCAGGTTGGCTGGTATCGCCTTGGTTTTATCTGATAGACGTGATGGTCGGCGCAGGCCTGTTAACGGCCGGACTAACCGGATTCTGCGGCATGGCACGCCTACTGGCCAAAATGCCATGGAACCCTTAAACAAAGGCCGTCTGAAAGTTACTGTCAAGGACATTATGACTGATAATTCGACCTCCTCATTTGCCGACAAGCGTGAAAAATGACCACTGCCGACAATCAACCTCCCTACGAAGAAGCCTCCGCTTTTCTCAAACTTCTGGCTAATCCCAACCGTCTCGCCGTATTGTGCAAACTACATGAAAGGCCGTACAATGTAACCGAGTTGGCTGAATCATCCGGACTGCCGCAAGCGGCAATGTCCAGCCAATTAGCGCTACTGCGTGAAGCCGGTTTGGTATCGTTTGAAGTAAACCACCGAGAGCGGCAATATTATATTGCCGACCCCCGAGTTAACGAGATGATACAGCTGCTGTATTTTTTTTTCTGTGCAGGAAAAGATTGAAATGTGGTTGTACTGCCTTAGAAAGGCTATTCGGAAAATTAACCTAAAAGGTCGTCTGAAAATTTTTCAGACGACCTTTTTATACTGCTTCTGTATTTACACTTAAAGCACGCGTACGTGCGTACCGCGCACACCCTACCTGCAGCTTTCATGCGGACTAATGCTTGCTGGTGATAAAGTTATTAAGGAATTTGTCAAATATGGAAAAGATTGAGAAATTTAAATCTGAATTATTGGATAACATCTTTGAGTACATTCAGTGTATATCCATTTTTGTCTATAAGAAAAAGATATATTATTTGATTGATTATAAGGCTAATTTCATATTAAACATGAAATTAGACTTAGATTTGGATTTTAAAAACGGTAATATTACGTTAGAACAGTATCAGGATGAAATGAATAGTTATTATTACCGAAACGGCATCTGGCAGTTAACTAAGGACAATTTTGAAAACTATCTTCAATCAGATTCGGTCGTCGTACTGGAAAAAGACGAATTGAAGGCGCTGATGTTACAGGGCTTTAATTTAAATGAGGCAGCAAGATTATATTCCGTTGTCGAGAACAAGTTGTCGTATGATGATCCTATTTCGGATTCTGGCCAACAAAGTGATTTCTTAAAAATCAATCAGATTTCTTCAAGATTACCGTTGTTCTATATTAATTTTGATACGGAAGTTTACCTTCATATGGATTGGGACAGATGTCATGAAGATT
>NZ_KV792697.1:0-35770 GCF_001808255.1 Neisseria sp. HMSC15G01 | reverse complement strand
TGGAAAATTGAAGGACGGGATTATTGGAAATTTCAGCAATTATAAAAATAAACAAACGATACAAGTCGTAGTCTGCCCAAAACTTGAAGGTGGGGCTGAGTTAGACAAGTGATATTTCGCATCATTTGATAAAAGGTCATCTGAAAGCCTGAAAATCGTTTCAGACGACTTTTTATTACGCTTAAAGCCCACGTTTGTGCGTGCCGTATACACTCTACTTACAGGTTTAATGCGGGCTAAGGCTTGCTTACACCCCTTCTAAAAATATTAAAAATTAAAAGCCACAGGAGATTCGAGATGTCGAGAGATATAGGTTTAAGTATAGATTTATCGATGAATAACAAAAAAATTTCTCGTTATGAAATACTGAAATATTTATGGGAGGATGGTTGGCGTTTTCTCGATAATGGACAATTTACTTATTTGCTGCTTGGTAATGACGACTGGGATTGGAATTCGGCCTCTATGTCGGAACAAGAAATTTTTGATTTTTTAAAAATCAAAAGTAATTCGGATGAAGTTATCGGGTTTGTAATGACATGGTCTGATACCAATATCGGTGGAGACGTCTTATTTTTTCCTAACTTTGAATTCTTATTCAGCATTAATATCAATATTAAGGAAATTTATAATAAAATAGTGGATATAAACTGGTATCTAATTAAATTACTGCCTGTTTTTGACAAGAATGGCGTTCTATATAATTCTATTGTCTATAATGAATACAGATAATTGCCGAAAATTTTGAAAAATTAAATGATGAAAAGCTAATTAATACAATTATATAATTGATTTAGTTAATATTTTTAAAAAAGAGCGTTAGGTGTAGGTCGGATTCTCGAATCCGACAGCTTCATGGGAGATTTTGTCGGATACAAGTATCCGACCTACAAATTTTGGATAAGGAAAGGTCGTCTGAAAATTTTTCAGACGACCTTTTCTTCATCAACCTCTACTTTGCTACCACTCTTTCTTTCAAAGTCTTCAACACACTTTTCACTGTCTTAATCCTCATCTCCACATCCTCCATCTGAGCCGTAAACTTCAACTTGTCTGCCCCTGCCAGCCGGTATTTTTTATCCGTCTGAATCAGCAGGATAATTTCTGTCGGGTCGATTTGGTGGTGTTTACCGAAGGTAACGGTGACGGCTTCACTTGTCGCGTCGATGGCGTCTATACCCAATTCTTTTGCGGCGAGCCGTAAGTGGTGGCTTTCGATGAGGGTTTTAACGGGTTGTTCGGGCAGGCCGAAGCGGTCGACCAGTTCTTCATGTATGGCGTTGATTTGCTGCACGGTTTCGCAGACGGCGAGGCGTTTGTAGAGGACGAGGCGCTCGTGGATGTCGGGGCAGTAGTCTTCGGGAAATAAAGCCGGGCTGTGCAGCTTGATTTCAGTGGTAATGCCCAATGGCGCGTCGAGGTCGGGCTGGCGGCCTTTTTTGAGGTCGCGCACGGCTTGTTTGAGCATTTCGGTGTAGAGCGTGAAGCCGACCTGTATCATTTCGCCGGACTGCCCTTCGCCAAGGATTTCACCTGCGCCGCGGATTTCCAAATCCTGCATGGCAAGGGTGAAACCTGCGCCGAGTTCGTCTGCCGCCGCGATGGCATCGAGGCGTTTTTCTGCGTCTTTGGTGATGTATTCGGGCGTGAGCAGGTAGGCATAGGCTTGGTGGTGGCTGCGGCCGACGCGCCCACGAAGCTGGTGCAGTTGCGCCAGCCCGAATTTGTCGGCGCGGTTGATGATGATGGTGTTGGCGTTGGGGATGTCGATGCCGGTTTCGATGATGGTTGAACAGAGCAACACGTTAAATCGTTGCTGCAAAAAGTCGCGCATGACTTGTTCCAGCTCGCGCTCGCGCAGTTGTCCGTGCGCCACGCCGATGCGGGCTTCGGGCAGCAGGGTTTCCAGCCGCTCGCGCATATTCTCAATCGTATCCACTTCATTGTGCAGGAAAAACACTTGTCCGCCGCGTTTGAGTTCGCGCAATACGGCTTCGCGCACGCTGCCTTCGCTGAAGGGTTTGACAAAGGTTTTGACGGCGAGGCGGCGGCTGGGCGCGGTAGTAATCAGTGAGAAGTCGCGCAGACCTTCGAGCGCCATGCTGAGGGTGCGTGGAATCGGTGTGGCGGTCATGGTGAGGATATCGACATTGGCGCGCAGGAGTTTGAGCTGCTCTTTTTGGCGCACGCCGAAACGGTGTTCTTCATCGATAATCACTAAACCTAAGTTTTTGAATTTGATGTCGTCTTGCACCAATTTGTGCGTACCGATAACAATATCGACCGTGCCGTCCGCCATGCCTTCGAGCGCGGCTTTGGTGGCTTTGCTGTTGTTGAAACGCGAAAGGCTAGCGACTTTCACAGGGAAATCGGCGAAACGGTCGGCAAAGTTTTGCGCGTGCTGCTCGACCAGAAGCGTGGTTGGGGCGAGTACGGCGACCTGTTTGCCACCCATCACCGCCACAAATGCGGCGCGCAGGGCAACTTCGGTTTTGCCGAAGCCGACATCGCCGCACACAAGGCGGTCCATCGGCTTCGCCTGTGTCAAATCTTTAATCACGGCGGCAATGGCGGCGGCCTGGTCTTCGGTTTCCTCGTAGCCGAAGCCATCGGCAAACGCCTGATAGTCCAACTCGTTGATTTCAAACTTATGTCCCGATTGGGCGGCGCGTTGGGCGTAGAGGTTGAGCAACTCGGCGGCGGTATCGCGCGCTTTTTCGGCGGCTTTGCGTTTCGCCTTGTTCCACGCGCCACTGCCGAGCTTGTGCAAAGTAACGTTTTCATGCGCCTGACCGGAGTAGCGGCTGATTAAATGCAGCTGCGAAACAGGCACATAAAGCTGCGCTTCGCCCGCATATTCGAGCAACATCATTTCGTTGGTTTCATCGCCCAAGTCCATTGTGACCAAGCCCATATACCGCCCGATGCCGTGTTCTTCGTGCACGACAGGGTCGCCAATATTGATTTCGGCAAGGTCGCGCAACAGGCCGTCTGAAACGGCGGCGTGTTTCTTACGATGATGTTTGCGCGAGCGGGCAACATATTGATAAAGATCGGATTCGGTAATGACCGCGATGTTTTGATCTTCTAATTTAAACCCGTAAGCTAACGGCGCCACTGTAATCATCAGCGGCTCATGCGCCGACAAAAAGCCCTGCCAGTCGGACACGCTTTTGGCTTTTAAGCCGTTTTGCTGCAAGAAGCCGAGCATGGTTTCGCGTCGTCCTAAACTTTCGGCGCACAGCAAAATCCGTCCGTCAAAGGCCGTCTGAAAATCTTTCAATGCCTGCAACGGCTCATCTGCTTGGCGGTTGACGGCCAAGTTTGGCAACGTATGTTCATCACCAAAAATATCCGGCAATACCTGACCATAATTTTTCAGACGGCCTGCAAAGACATCAGAAGAGAGATACAAATGCTGTGGAAGCAAAGGCGGATAGGTTTCGTCGCCCTGCGCCATGGCGTAACGCGATTTGACGTCGCTCCAAAAACGGTTTGCCTCGGCGTGAACGTCGCCCAAAGAGACAAACAGCGCATCTTCGCCGATATAGTCAAACAGCGTTTCCAGCTCGTTTTCAAAAAACAGCGGCAGATAGTATTCCACGCCCGCACCGAAATGGCCGTTGCTGACGGCTTTATATACGGCGGCATCGTTCGGATTGCCATCAACTTCCTCGCGGAAGCGGCTGCGGAAGATTTTTTGCGCCTCGCTGTCGGTGGGGAACTCGTGTGCCGGCAGCAGGCGGATTTCGGAAACGGGAGAAATGGTACGTTGCGTTTCGGTATCGAAGGTTTTAATGCTGTCGATTTCATCGTCAAACAAATCGATGCGGTAGGGCATTTCGCTGCCCATCGGGAACAAATCAACAATGCCGCCGCGCACGGCAAACTCGCCCGCCGCAACAACGTGGGAAACATGGTTATAACCCGCATCTACCAAATCGGTTTTCAGACGACCTATATCCAAAGTCTGCCCCGTTTTCAGCCAAAACGTGCGCCCTGCTAGAAACGGCACAGGTGGCAGCTTCTGCATCGCCGTAGCAACCGGTACGAACAACACGTCCGCCGTGCCGCTTTTAATCTGCCACAATGCCGACAAGCGCTCCGACACCAAATCCTGATGCGGTGAAAAACGCTCGTAAGGCAGCGTTTCCCAGTCAGGTAGGAACACGGCCGTATCGTGTGGACGGAAAAACAGCCAGGCCGTCTGAAGGCGTAGCGCCTGTTCCGCATCTTGGGTCAAGACAACCTTGAGCTGCTTATGCGGCAGATAACGCGCCAAAGCCAAAGGCAGCGAGCCTTGAGACAGATTGAGCCAACGGGATTTTTCACGGGGTTTGGGAATCGGATAGGTCATGATAAAACAGTTTGTAATAAATAAATACAAGCACCATAGGCCGTCTGAAAAATTTTCAGACGGCCTTTAGCGATCAAATCAATTTTCAATTTTACTGGATACAGGTTTAAAAGAATATAAGGCCTTACATTCAGACGGCCACGCCTGCTATTTTTCCAATAAATCCGGTTATCACCAATGCCGCAACGCCCCATATGCACACGCGCAAAACGGCAGGAACGACAGGCGCGCCGCCGAGTTTGGCGGAGGCATAGCCCAGTCCGGCCAGTCCGCACAAAGTGGAAACTGCCAAGGCTGGAACAATGGCGGTAGAAGCCGTCAACGCAACCAGTAAAGGCAAAATTGCGCCTGCACAAAATGAAGCGGCAGAAGCCAGCGCGGCCTGCATGGGTTGGGCGGCAGAGGCTTCGGTAATGCCGATTTCGTCACGTGCATGAGCGGCGAGTGCATCGTGTTCCATCAAGGCTTTGGCCACCTCTGTGGCGAGCGGGTCGGACAAACCGCGGCGGCGGTAAATTTCCGTCAGCTCTTCCAACTCCGCATCAGGATTATTTGCCAATTCGTAGCATTCTTTGTGTAAATCGGCTTTTTCCGTATCCAATTGGCTGGACACGGAAACGTACTCCCCCGCCGCCATTGATACTGCGCCCCCGATAAGCGCCGAAACGCCCGTCAACAGCAGGGTTTGGAAATCAGGCGCGGCAGCGGCTACGCCCGTTAACAGGGAGGCAGTGGAAATCAGGCCGTCATTGGCACCCAATACGCTTGCCCTAAGCCAGTTGTTGCGGTCGCTGAAATGGCGTTCGCTGTGGTATGAATACATATATGCTCCGATAAATTGGCTGTTTCCAGATGATGATAACATTGTATTGTTTTTTGAAATCCATGTCAGTTTATCCCTTCAAATCAAGCATTCTTAAATCTTTCTGCTGCCATTTCAAACCATAAAACCAATATTTCTCTTTGGATTTTTTCAGACGGCCTTAACGTTTTTATAAGCAAATTTATTGTTCCAAGTCATGGCATTATCACAAGGCAGTTTTGTGCTACTTGGTTTATCCGTTTAAAGATGCTATCTTTATGAATCTTTCCACTCCTCAATCCATTGAAAGGATGTATCATGGCCGAAGAAAACAAAATCAAAGTAAACGATTTGCCTGAAGATAAAAAAGAGCAAACCGAAGAAACCGAGCTGCCCGTTATCAACAACGAAGAAAAACGCGGCGGTCATGGCGAAGGCGGTTGCTGCGGCGCATGCGGCGGCTAAATCTTTCCGATAAAGCCTCCGAGGCCGTCTGAAAAGTCTTACTTTTCAGACGGCCTTTTCTTTTCTAAACACTTACAGGTAAATCAATGAAAGGATGTGGGAGAAGAATTTAAACCCAACCGCGTTTGTGCTACATTCACATCTTTACAAACCACAACAATCTGCACACGCAGACACACAAGGAAGAAAAAAATGTTTTGGTATATCGTTGGTTTTTTCGCCCTCATCGTTTCCCTGCTTTCCCTTTGGGTCAATGCCAGCGCATTCGGCATGGAAGAGGATGGCACGCCGCAATCCGAATATGAAAAAATGTTGGGCTTGGGTGCGAAATTGAAAGATAAAGAGACAGCCGCAAAAGAGCGTGAAGCAACGCGCTTTCATCCTGACGATTAAGCCTTATTAACTGGACAATCTTGCCGAACTGGGCTAATGTTCCAAACGCATAATGCACACCAACACAACTATACGAGAAGGTAAGAGAAATGACTGTACGAATCGAACACGATTTATTGGGCGACCGCGAGATCCCTGCTGAAGTATATTGGGGCATCCATACTTTGCGCGCCATTGAAAACTTTAAAATTTCCACACAAAAAATTTCCGACGTACCGCAATTTGTCCGCAGCATGGTCATGGTTAAAAAAGCCACCGCGCAAGCCAACGGCGCATTGGGTGCCATCAAGCCGGAAATCGCGGCCGCCATCGAAAAAGCCTGCGATGAAGTATTGGTCAAAGGCCGCTGCCTCGACCAATTCCCATCCGACGTTTATCAAGGCGGCGCCGGTACTTCGGTCAACATGAATACCAACGAAGTCATTGCCAACCTCGCATTGGAAGTCTTGGGTCACGAAAAAGGCCACTACGACATCGTCAATCCGATGGACCATGTCAACGCCAGCCAATCCACCAACGACGCCTACCCTACCGGCTTCCGCCTTGCCGTGTATTACAGCATCGGCGAATTGCTCGACAAACTGGCCATCCTGAAAAATGCCTTTGCCGCCAAAGCCGAAGAATTTAAAGACGTTTTGAAAATGGGCCGCACCCAGCTTCAAGATGCCGTGCCGATGACTGCCGGCCAAGAGTTTCAATCTTTCCAAGTGTTGCTGGAAGAAGAAATCCTCAACCTCGACCGTACCCGCTCCCTACTGCTTGAAGTCAACCTCGGTGCTACCGCCATCGGTACAGGTGTGAATACACCTAAAGGCTATGCGGCTTTAGTCGTTGAGAAACTTTCCGAAGTCAGCGGCCTGCCTTGCAAACTGACTGAAAACCTGATCGAGGCGACCTCCGACTGCGGCGCATATGTGATGGTACACGGCGCATTGAAACGCACAGCCGTCAAACTGTCCAAAATCTGTAACGACTTGCGCCTGCTCTCTTCCGGTCCGCGCGCCGGTTTGAAAGAAATCAACCTGCCTGAATTACAGGCCGGTTCTTCCATCATGCCTGCCAAAGTCAATCCCGTGATTCCTGAAGTCGTCAACCAAGTCTGCTTCAAAGTCATCGGCAACGACACCACCATCACTTTCGCAGCCGAAGCAGGTCAGTTGCAGCTGAACGTTATGGAGCCGGTAATCGCCCAATGTATGTTTGAAACCATTTCCCTCTTGGGCAATGCCGCGGTCAACCTGTCCGACAAATGCGTCAAAGGCATTACGGTCAACCGCGAAATCTGCGAACACTATGTCTTCAACTCCATCGGTTTGGTCACTTATCTGAACCCATACATCGGCCACCGCAATGGCGACTTGGTCGGCAAAATCTGCGCCCAAACCGGCAAAGGCGTGCGCGAAGTCGTATTGGAGCGCGGTCTGTTGAGCGAAGAAGAACTCAACCGCATCCTCTCTCCTGAAAACCTGATGAATCCTCATCTGTAATCAGGATTTGAAATCAAAGGCCGTCTGAAACTTTAAACGTTTAAAGTTTCAGACGGCCTTTCGCATTGATATTGATTTTTATCGAATTTTTTTGCGAAATTCAGAATTAAAAGATAGCCTGACCGTCAGGTTTGATTTAACATGGTGTTGCCCCAGCCTGTTTCCTCATTAAGGTTATGCCGGTAATGATGCCTCAAAAGGAACCGGATATTGGAATAACATCTTCATTTATTAGGAAAACCAGATGAATCAAATTACACGCGAACAAATGCTGCAAGTATTCGAAAATCGCTGCTCCACCCGTTATTACGATCCCAACAAAAAAATCAGCCAAGAAGATTTTGCAGCGATTCTAGAATTTGCCCGCCTCTCCCCAAGCTCCGTCGGCTCTGAGCCGTGGAAATTCTTGGTGATTCAAAACAAAGCCCTGCGTGAGAAAATCAAGCCTTTCAGCTGGGGGATGCAATCCCAACTGAACGACTGCAGCCATCTGGTGATTATCCTTGCCAAGAAAAATGCCCGTTACGATACCCCGTTCTTCCGCAGTGTTGCCGAACGCAGGGGCCTGCAAGGAGAGCAACTGGAAAAAGCGTTGGCAAGATACAAAAGCTTCCAAGAAACCGACATTAAAATTGCCGACGACCAACGCGCACTATTTGACTGGAGCGGCAAGCAGACCTATATTGCTTTGGCCAATATGCTTACAGGTGCAGCGGCCATCGGTATCGATTCCTGCCCAATCGAGGGCTTCAACTACGACAAAATGAACGAAGTATTGGCAGCAGAAGGCCTGTTTGATGCCAATGAATGGGGCGTATCCGTAGCGGCAACATTCGGCTATCGCGCCAAAGAAATCACCCAAAAATCACGCAAACCGATTGAAGAAATGGTGACTTGGGTCGAATAAGCAGTTTGTATTCTCAGGGCGGCAAATACCGCCCTTTTACTTTTCTAAAAAGAGAAGCAAATTCCGTAACAACAAATACTTCTAAATTTAAAATCTGAAGGCCGTCTGAAACCATGTGTCAGAAATCCTAGATTTCATTTCACACCGTTTCAGACGGCCTGATTTAATACGCTTCTACTTAAAACGATACTTTCAAACTGCCGTAGAAGGCGCGGCCATGTTCGTTGTAAGTTTGTGCTCCGGCAGTTGTGCGGTACAGTTTTTTGTCAAACAGATTGCTGATACCGCCACGGACAGCCACGCGTTTGTTCCAGTTGTAGCCTGCATTGATACCCCAAATACCGTAAGAGCCGACTTGGGTTTGGCTGTGTTCGGAAGACAACGCTGCTACGCCTGCACGAGGATTGCCGTTTTGTTCCAAACGGTTGACTGCCACGCTGCGCGGCTTGGTGCGGCCGTAGTGGGTAAAGGTCAGATTGGCATCGAAGCGTTCGTTCGGCGTCCAAGACAATGTGCTGTTGATGGTATGTTTCGGCACCAAAGACAATGGATTGCCTTGATAATCTTCAGATTTGTGCATATAAGTGAAATTGTTGCTCCACTTGAGTGTGTCATGCAACGGAATCACCAAGTTGCCTTCGATACCTGAAATAGTCGCTTTCGGCGTATTTTCCCATTGCAGGAGCCAGTTGCCAATATTGCTGGTGGCAATGAGCTGGTCGCCGATCACGATTTTATTGCGGTACGCGTTGTGGAAATAAGTCGCCGAAGCCTGCCAGCCGTTTTTGTTGAATTCAAGACCAATCTCTTTATTGATACTGGTTTCAGGTTTCAAATTGCCATTGCCCATGTAGTAGCAGCGGACACTGTTCGGCGCATTGAGCGGACAGCCTTGACCGCGTGTGTACAGGATAAAGTCAGGATTGGTTTGATACAGGTTTGGCGCTTTATACGCACGGGCAATACCGCCTTTGACCAACCAGTTTTCGCCGATTTGATGCGAGAAGTTCAAAGCCGGACTCCAATTTCTGCCGCTGTCGCTGTTGTGGTCGAAACGGATGGCCGGAATCAGATGGGTTTTGTCGGTCAATGAAATATTGTCTTCAACGTATGCCGCCCAGTTGCGTTGAGATGCCTTACCACCGCGCGTTGCGGAGATGCCGTTAAACGCATCGGTTTTGCCTTGGTCTTTAAATCCCTGAGTATTGGAGGCAGGATCGTCCAATTTGCTGTCAGTAAATTCTGCACCAACCGTCAACACGTTATCGACACCAAGTTTGAACGGAATATTCGCTTCGCTGCTGAAGCGCAGGTTTTTCAGACGGCTTTGAACAAAATCCAAGCCTGTATAGCTGCCTTCCGGACCACCGGCCAAACCTTCAGGCAAGTGGCTGTTGATTGTGCGCTCATAACTGATCACGTTTTTAGTATCGCCCCATTCCCATGCGCCGTCATGCGTTAAAGAATAAGCGGAACGGTATAAGCGGGCAGTTTCGGCTTTGCTGTCGGCCAAAGAATTAACCAAAGCAGAACGCGGATTGCTGTTTTGCGTATCGCCGTTGTAGATATTGCCCTGACGGCTGTAACTGCTGTCCAAAATCAGCGTTTGCGCTGGGCTGATTTTCCATTGCAGACGGCCTGCAATGTCTTTATTGCGTACACCTTCAACACCGGCCGCGCTGTCATTGCCGTGTCCGGCATTAATATCGGCAGCATCTGCATCCGTTTTATTCAGGTTGCCATAAATGCGGAAGCCCAAAGTATCTTGGATAATCGGACCGCTCAAATTAAAGCCGATACGGCGGGTTGCGCCCTCTTTGTTGTCTTGCGGCTGATTGGCGTAAAGATTGACTTGGCCTTTAAATTCTTTAGACACTTTTTTGGT
This sequence comes from Neisseria sp. HMSC15G01, assembly GCF_001808255.1. Classification (NCBI taxonomy): domain Bacteria; kingdom Pseudomonadati; phylum Pseudomonadota; class Betaproteobacteria; order Neisseriales; family Neisseriaceae; genus Neisseria; species Neisseria sp. HMSC15G01. Next base: position 25,474 of record NZ_KV792697.1, on the reverse strand, counting down.
AACAATATTGACCACGCCACCCATCGCGCCAGAGCCGTAACGTGTTGCCGCCGGACCGCGCAAGACGGTAATGGATTCAATCTCTTCAACCGGCACCCAGTTACTGTCGCCACGCGTATTGCGTTCACCACGCATACTAATACGCTCGGATTGGCGAGAATTAACCGGCTTGCCGTCAATCAAAATCAATGTATTTTCAGGGCCCATACCGCGCAAGTCGATTTGGCGTTTGTTGCCACGCTGACCCGTCGCCGTATTGCCGGTCAGGTTAACGCCCGGCATAGTGCGGACAAATTCGGAAATATCATTGGCTGCAGGGCGTTTGTCGATGTCGTCTTTAGAAATACGCGATACGCCGAGCGACTGTTGCAACTGCTTCTCGGCAGTAACGTAAACGGTATCGACTTCAGCCTGTTCAACAGCTTTCTCTTCAGCTGCGTGTGAGAATGCACTAATTAACGCCAAAGGCAAAATAGCGAGTGTGAATGTTTTCATTGCATTGTTTCTCTTGGTTTTGTTTGTTTAAAATCAAAATAAAAATTATTCGAGATTTTAAATAACCTTAACAGAGTTTTCAACGCAATTAAGAGTGATTTACAATTAAAAGTTAAATTGTGCTAATAAAAATAACAAATACCAAACAACTAAAAAGGCCGTCTGAACCAGTATGAAACGAAATCCGAGATTCCTATCATACCGTTCAGACGGCCTTATTCAATTTTTAATTATTTGCCTGCTGCTTTTTGCAGAAGAGCATACAATTCGTCTTTGAGTTTGAGTTTGGCTTTTTTCAGCTCTTCAATCTCTTCGGCACCGCTGGTAACAGGGTTGTTAACCAAACCGGTGATTTTATCGTCCAGCTCATTGTGCTCGTCAAACAAACGGGCAAAGTGTGCATCTTCTTGTTTCAATTTAGAAATCAAATCGCGATATTCTGGAAACATTTTGTTTTCCTCTCTTGTTAATTAAATAAAAAAGTACTGCGGTCAAAAACTAGGACGAATCAATCTTTAGCTTCATTATAACAAACACGGGCGTTTTATCCAGTCTTTTTTAAGTCGAAACTGTTTTACATCAAAATTAATAATATCAACATAAGTTAGCGCCAAAATAGAAAGAAACGGCTTTATAGACGGCTTACCGACTTGGGCATACAATCGGGCTTATGCGTTTACACAATGGCCGAACCACCCTATTCCGTCATATCAACGGCATGGACGGACAATTTATCCTGCTTGAAAACCATCCTTCATGGATGCCGGTCAATGATGCCGATTTCAACCATGCCGCCCCCTTGCCCGACGGTTTGGCCGTACACGAAGAATCGTTTTATCCATTTGAAAAAATAGATGCTGCCGAATCGGCAGACAATATCAAAATCTTCAGCGAAGAAGCTCTACGGCTGGAGAAAGAACGATTAAATGCGGTAGCCTTGGTAGAACTGGCAAAAAATCTTAAAGCCGCCCAAGCCGAAGCCGATTTGGTCGCGCTTCTGGAAAAAATGGATTTTCATTTAAAACAAGATGATATTTTCAAATAAACCCTTCAATCTCAGGCCGTCTGAAACCAAACACCCGACACAATTGTTGACAATGCAAGAAAAATAGTTCATCTTGAACCAATTCGCAGCACTCCATCCTATATTTTCAGCCCATCACAAAGGAATCGAGAACATGTTTTCAAAAAGCGTTACCCTCGCACAATATGACCCCGATTTGGCAGCAGCCATCGCCCAAGAAGACAAGCGCCAGCAAGACCACGTCGAGCTGATCGCCTCTGAAAACTACGTCAGCTGTGCCGTCATGGAAGCCCAAGGTTCGCAATTGACCAACAAATACGCTGAAGGCTATCCTGGCAAACGCTACTACGGCGGCTGTGAATACGTTGATATTGTTGAACAATTAGCGATTGACCGCGTAAAAGAACTGTTTGGCGCCGCCTATGCCAACGTTCAACCGCACTCCGGCTCCCAAGCCAACCAAGCCGTGTATGCTTCTGTTTTGAAACCGGGCGACACCATTTTGGGCATGTCTCTGGCACACGGCGGCCACTTGACCCACGGCGCAAGCGTTAACATCTCCGGCAAACTCTACAACGCCATTACTTATGGTTTGGATGAAAACGAAGTTCTCGATTATGCCGAAGTGGAACGCTTGGCTCTTGAACATAAACCTAAAATGATTGTGGCCGGTGCATCTGCCTACGCGTTGCAAATCGACTGGGCAAAATTCCGTGAAATCGCCGATAAAGTCGGTGCATACCTCTTTGTCGATATGGCGCACTACGCCGGTCTGATTGCAGGCGGCGAATATCCTAACCCCGTGCCATTCTGCGACTTCGTAACCACCACCACCCACAAAACCCTGCGCGGCCCTCGCGGCGGTGTGATTTTGTGCCGTGACAATACCCACGAAAAAGCGCTGAACTCTTCCATCTTCCCAAGCCTGCAAGGCGGACCGTTGATGCACGTTATTGCTGCCAAAGCCGTAGCGTTTAAAGAAGCGTTGCAACCTGAGTTCAAACAATACGCAAAACAAGTGAAAATCAATGCTGCCGCTATGGCGGAAGAGTTGGTTAAACGCGGTTTGCGCATCGTTTCCGGCCGTACCGAAAGCCACGTTTTCCTCGTTGACCTGCAACCGATGAAAATCACCGGCAAAGCCGCTGAAGCCGCTTTGGGCAAAGCGCACATTACCGTCAACAAAAACGCCATCCCGAATGATCCGGAAAAACCATTCGTTACTTCCGGCATCCGCATCGGCTCCGCCACCATGACTACACGCGGCTTTAACGAAGCCGATGCGCGCGTATTGGCAAACTTGGTTGCTGACGTATTGGCCAACCCTGAAGACGAAGCCAATCTCGCCAAAGTCCGCGAACAAGTAACTGCTTTGTGCGATAAATATCCGGTTTACGGCGCATAAACATTTCGCCTTGGATAAAATAACAGGCCGTCTGAAACTTCAGACGGCCTTTTTTTATTTCAACTTTTCTTTTAAATTTCAAAACTGTTTGCTTTGCTGACTTTGCGTATCATGCCTGCCGCGACAGTATGGTTAGTGGCTTCGTCAATCAAAATAAACGCGCCTTGTGCATGGTTGTCTTCGTATGCGGCAGCAGCGAGCGGCTGCTGGGTTTTGAAGCTGATGCTGCCGATGTCGTTGAGCTTGAGCGTTTCGGCGGATTCGACCCGGCTGAGGGTATTGACGTCCCAAACGTAGGCAATTTCGCTGATTTTTACGGGCGTGGTTTGGGTCGTGTGTTTCAGCAAATATTTGCGGCGCAGATTGAGCGGAATATCGTCAAACCAGCAAAGCGCGGCTTGAAATTGTTGTTCGGGAACAATGCCGCTGTCGGCTGAAACAATGCTGTTGCCGCGTGAAATATCGATGTCCGTATTCAAAACAACAGTCAACACTTCCCCTGCTTCGGCAGATTCGGTTTTACCGTTGGCATTATAGATTTCGGCAACTTTGGCAACATGGCCGCTGGGTAAAACTTTGACTTCATCGCCCACTTTCAGACGACCCGCTTCCAATCTGCCTTGATAGCCGCGGAAGTCGTCACTGCTGCTGCCGTCTTGGCGCGCCACGCGTTGTACGGGAAAGTGCGCGGCTTGGTCGGCGGCATTTTGACGGTTGACAGGCAGGCTTTCAAGCAAAGGCAAAAGCGGCAAACCTTGATACCACGGGGTTTGGCTGCTGGCATTGACGATATTGTCGCCTTTCAAGGCGCTGATGGGCAGGAAGTGGATTTGTGCTTGGAGGCCGATTTGTTCCGCCAGTTTGCGGTAGGCTTCGGTAATGGCTTGATATTTGGCTTCGTCAAAGTCGAGCAAGTCGAGTTTGTTCACGGCGACGATGATGTTGGGGCAGCCCAAGAGTTTCAGAATTGCGCTGTGGCGTTTGGTTTGGGGCAGGAGGACAGGTTCATTACCTGAAAAATCGACGCGTGTGGCATCAACCAAAATAATGGCGGCATCGGCAGTCGATGCGCCGGTAACCATATTACGCGTGTATTGCTCATGTCCCGGCGTATCGGCAATGATGAATTTGCGTTTGGGCGTGGCGAAATAACGGTAGGCCACGTCAATGGTAATGCCTTGTTCGCGCTCGGCGGCAAGGCCGTCTGTCAGGCTGGCAAAGTCGGGCGTTTCACCGTTTTCGGCAGCACGGTTAAGCTTGTCAATCTGGTCGGTCAGTAAGGTTTTGCTGTCGTAGAGCAGGCGGCCGATGAGGGTGGATTTGCCGTCATCGACACTGCCGGCGGTAATGAAGCGCAAAAGCGGAGCGGAAGCTGCGGTCATGATTCTTTTCCATTTCTCGTGATTTCTCAAACTGACTGCTACTTTAAACAGGCCGTCTGAAAATGGGAAAGAATGTTTGGTTGTTAAAAAAGCTGTTTTCGTTATATCGCGAAGCTATGGGATATTGCCTCACGCCATCTGTTTTCTCCGGGTCGCCAACCAACACACAATCGACCCTAAGCACACCATTCCCGCACCCTGCCAAAACGTCATGGACAAAGGCGCGCTGATCAAAAACGAGGACACTACCGCAGACAATACCGGAATGAAATAAGATGCACCCGCCAATACGGTCAGGTTGCCACGCGAAATACCGATATTCCACACTGCATAGCCCAAGCCCATACAAGACGCGGCGGCAACGGCATAGCCGAGCGATACAGAATCAAAACTCAACGTATCCGCGCCGCTGAGAAAATACTCTATCCACAACAGTATAGACACCAGCGCAAAGAAGAAGCCGACGCTGCTGCCTTCCGCTTTCACGCGCGCCGTCAGCGTACAATATGCCGCCCAAAACACTGCGTCCGCAAATGCCATGATGTAGCCGCCGGGATTGGTGCGGACATTGTGGTAAATACCGGAAACCGACAAACCGACATCGCCGCCCAATACAGTGGCAATCCCTAAAAACGACAGCACAAAGCCGATGACTATCCACCATTTTGACGGCTGTTTGTTGAAATATACCGCCCCGACGATGGTAAACGTCGGCCACAAATAATTGACCATGCCGATTTCCACCGCCTGTCTCGCGTTTTGCGCAAAACCGACCGACAGCGACAAACACAGTTCGCAGCCGACAAAAAACACGCTCGCCCAAAACAGATAGCTGCGGTTGTAATTACGCAAATGCGGCCGGCCGAAAATCAGCCAAATCAATACGGTAGACAGGGTGTACATCATTGCCGCGCCGCCCACTGCCCCCATATGCAGGCTCAAAGAGCGTATCAGAGAAATGACAAAGCTCCACAAAGCAACGGCAAGCAGCCCGATGGCAGTGGCTTGTTTAGAGGAGATGTTTTGAGATAAGAAATGAATCATGGCGTATGTGTTGAAGATGTTATTAGGTTTATCGTAGTTTGAAAATATCGTTTCTACATTAATTATTTTAACGGTTTCAAGGCCGTCTGAAAACGATTGTTTCAGACGGCCTTCTATTTGCAATTAGTCCTAAACATGACTATAATCCGCATCAAATTAGTCAATATTGAGACCAATTTATGAATCAGCTCGATCAACTCGGTATGCGCATCAGCCATATAGACAGCGCATTTGACCAATGGATTAAACAGCAAAACACCAACTACAATACCTTCGCCGTTCTCTACACCTTGGCTACCGAAGGCAGCCGCACTCAAAAATACATAGGCGAAGAATGGAGCCTGCCCAAGCAAACTGTTTCCGGCACATGCAAAACGCTGGCGGAACAAGGCTTGCTGACATTTCACGAAAGCGAACAAGACAAACGCGAACGTTTATTGTCACTGACCGAGCAAGGCAAAGAATCCACTGCACCATTGGTGCAAAACATGCAGGAATTCAGCAAACGAATTTTTACCTCCTTCGGTGAAAAACGTGCAGCCCGACTGTTTACCGATTTGGACGCGTTGGCCGAATTAATGGCGCAAACCCTCAATTCTAAATAAGGAGGGCAACCATGTGGAAAATGTTGAAACACATCGGTCAAACACACCGCCGCAAACTCATCACAACCTTCTCTCTCGTCGGCTTGGATAATCTGCTCTTACTGGTATATCCCGTGTTTGGCGGCTGGGCGATTAATGCAGTTATGGAAGGCAAAGTCTGGCAGGCAATGTTGTATGGTGTGGTGGTTTTATTAATGTGGATAATCGGTGCCGCCCGCAGGATAGCCGATACGCGCACATTTACCCAGATCTATACTGAAATAGCCGTCCCGGTTGTCTTGGAACAGCGCAAACGAGAAGTACCGCATTCCGCCATTACTGCACGCGTCGCCCTATCGCGTGAGTTTGTTAGTTTTTTTGAAGAACACCTTCCCATCGCTGCTACTTCGCTGGTCTCCATCTTCGGTGCATGTATGATGTTGCTGATACTGGAATTTTGGGTGGGCGTATTGGCTGTCGCGATACTTGCCTTGTTTTTATGGTTGCTGCCGCGTTTTGCCGCCATCAGCGAAAACCTATATTTCCGTTTAAACAACCGGCTTGAACGCGACAACCACTTTATCCGCGACGGCAACGAGCATCAGCTCTACCGCCACTATGGCTGGGTTGCCAAACTACGCGTGCTGATTTCCAACCGCGAAGCCTTAGGCTATCTCAGTATCGGCATGGCGATGAGCGTATTGTTCGGCTTCGCCTTTATACACATGACGCTTAAAGGCTATGGCAGCGCCGGCCATATCTATTCCGTCAGCACTTACTTATGGATGTTTGCAATGAGCTTGGACGATGTACCGCGCTTGGTCGAACAATACTCCAATCTAAAAGATATCGGACAACGTGTTGAACTCTCGGAAGAAAACAATCTTTCCAAGGCCGTCTGAAACCTTAACACACCATCAGGATATATTATGAGTTGGTTTTATTTAATCTTAGCCGGTATGCTGGAAATCGGCTGGCCATTGGGCTTAAAATTGGCACAACAGGAAGGCTACCGCTGGCATGGCTTTGCAGCCGCGCTTGCCTGCATCGTCGGCAGCGGATACTTTCTTTACCTTGCCCAAAAAAGTATTCCGATGGGTACAGCCTACGCCGTCTGGACAGGCATAGGCGCGGCAGGGGCGTTTTTAGTGGGCGTTGTATTTTTCAACGATGCCGCCAACATCGGCCGCTGGCTCGGCGCATTTCTCATCATCTCCGGCGTCGTAGTGATGAAACTCTCCAGCGGAAACTGAAAATCTCGTTTCTATCCAATCCAAGGCCGTCTGAATATGCCTGTTCAGACGGCCTAATACCTTCCCGAATATAACGAAATCATCTTAAATTAAAACCAAGCATTCTTTCCTTTTTTCAGACGGCCTGTTTAAAGTGGCGACTGTCCATTATTCAAACAATCGGTTATAGCCGTCCAACAAAGGAATCCAAATGAGCCAAGCCAATCCGCTTCCACCCGAACTCTCCGTCCAACTCTCCACACTATCCCCCACCCAACTTGCCTGGCTCTCCGGCTATTGCTGGGCGCAAAGCCAAGGCGTATCCGGTGTAGTAGCCGAACCATCTGCCCTGCAAACAGCCGCTCCGACAGTCAGCCGCCGCGTATTAGTTCTCTCTGCTTCCCAAACCGGCAATGCCCGCAGCGTTGCCGAATCCCTACACGCCAAACTTCAAGCCGCCGGCGTAGAAGCCCGCCTCAGCAGCGCAGGCGATTTCAAAAGCAAAACCCTGCCCGACGAAGACATCGTCCTTTTGGTTACCTCCACCCAAGGCGAAGGCGAACCGCCCGAAGAAGCCCTGCCCCTGTACAAATTCATCTACAGCAAAAAGAAACCTGATCTCAGCAAACTGACCTTTGCCGTCTTGGGCCTTGGCGATTCCTCCTATCCCAACTTCTGCCAAGCAGGCAAAGACTTTGATGCCAAATTTGCCGAACTGGGCGCAGGCCGTCTAAACGACTTGGGCATTTGCGACTTAGAGTTCCAAGCGAATGCCGACGCATGGGTAGCCGCCGTCGTACCCAAAGTCGCCGAATTGACCGCCCAAGCAGCAAGCCCTAGTGCAAACACCGCAGCACACAGCCCGGCCCCCCCAAGCAGCGGCACCGCATACACCAAAGAAAACCCCTACACAGCCACCCTCTCCGTGCGCCAAAAAATCACCTCCCGCACCGCAGAAAAAGACGTCGAACACATCGAAATCGACCTCAGCGGCTCAGGTTTGTATTATCAGGCAGGCGACGCACTCGGCGTATGGCCGCTGAATGCCGCCGACCTCGTTCAAGAAATCCTCGACCTCAACCAACTGACCGGCAGCGAAACCGTCCAACTTTCAGACGGCCGCGAAACCGACATCCGCACCGCCCTGACCGAATCCGCAGACATCACCCAAAACACACCGGCATTCGTCCAACAATACGCCGAATTAACAAACAACGAAGAACTCAAAGCCATAGCCGCAGATAAAGCCCAACTGGATGCCTACCTCGCCGCCACACCGCCCGTAGGCGTATTCGCAGCCTATCCGCACCCACTGGACGCACAAACCCTATACAGCCTCTTCCGCCCACAAACCCCGCGCCTTTACTCCATCGCCTCCGCACAAGACGAAGTCGGCGAAGAAGTCCACCTCACCATCGGCGTCGTCCGTTTCGACCACCACGACCACACCTACACCGGCGCAGCATCCGGCTACTTGGGTGAACGCCTCGAAGAAGGCAGCGAAGTCCGCGTCTTTGTCGAACCCAACCCCAACTTCCGCCTGCCGCAAAACAGCGATACACCCATCATCATGATCGGCGCAGGCACAGGCGTCGCCCCCTTCCGCTCCTTCATGCAACAACGCGCCGCCAATGGCGACAGCGGCAAAAACTGGCTCTTCTTCGGCAACCAACGCCTGGCTGACGACTTCCTCTACCAACTCGAATGGAGTGATTGGCGCAAAGACGGCCTCCTTACCCGCGCCGACCTCGCATGGAGCCGCCAAGGCGAACACAAAGTCTATGTCCAACACAAAATCACCGAACGCGCCGCCGAAGTTTGGAACTGGCTGCAACAAGGCGCACACATCTACGTCTGCGGCGACGCAGCACGCATGGCGCGCGATGTCGAAAACGCCCTGATCGAAGTCATCGAAACCCAAGGCAAACTCAGCCGCGACGAAGCCGAGGACTACCTCAACGACCTGCGCGAAGACAAACGCTACCAACGCGACGTTTATTGATTGGACAAGCCAAAATAAAGGCCGTCTGAAAGCTGAATTTCAGACGGCCTTTTTAAGGAACTTGCTCGGATTGTTATCAATTTATCTTGTCTTGCATTATAATTATGCAAATTTGACTCACTCGAAAGAAAATAAATTGGAAGGATTACAACAACTTGTAGATTTATTGGTGGGTTTTATCGATTGGATATTGAAATTACTGGCCTTCTTGTTTTAAACTACGTTCCATACTTTTATACATTAAAGACGTATTTTCATCATGCAAACCGCGCAATGCTCCGCTACTTTCTTCTATTGGTACCACACAAACGTGCGGTACTTTTTTGCGCTTGTCTGAAACAGACCAAATTGAAAATACGCAAATCAGAGCCGCCTCATTTGAGCGGCTTTTTTTATACCCACCATGGCCGCTTAAATCCACCCATTTTTAAGAAATAAGGAATACAGCCATGACCGCTTCAACTAAAATCCACAGCCAAACTCAAATGTTACACACCTGCCGCATGGTCGTTGACAGCAACAGCCACCACAGCATGTCCAACACGCTCACTTTGCCTGATACGCCCGACAACCTCATCAGCGAAGCCTTAATTCCGCAAGTACGCACCATCGCGACTTTGATTGCCGCAGAGCGTCACGATTTCAATCAAAGCAGCCCCAGCGTTTTTACTGATGAAGCGGATTTCTTCGCGGCGCGTATTTTGGTTTTGGGCGTACGCCGTTTCCATTTGGACATTACCCTGTTGCCCATGCTCAAAACCGCCAACAAACGCGCCGAAGCCTTCGCCAAACGCCATCACATGCCCTTCTCTCCCGCTGAAATGCAAATGTCCCTGCACACCCGCCGCCCTGCCAACCTGCTGATTATCGAAACCGAACACGAGGTGCCTACACTGGGCAATCTGGCCGCCAACAGCCGTGCATTTGCCGCGCAACTTTCCAATATTATTTTGTAAAACCACTTGAAAAACAGGGAAATGGTTTAATATTAGGCAAACACACTCCGCCGAAATCTCGGCAAAGACAAACTTCTCTCAGGAAAAACAATGAAAAAACTGATTGCCTTAGCCGCCCTTTCCACTTTTGCCCTCGCTGCCTGCAAAGACAATACCCAAGCGCAGCTTGAGCAACAACAAAAACAAATCGAAGCATTGCAACAACAGTTGGCACAACAAAACGGCCAACAAGAAGACAATACGGTTTACCAGCTCACGCCTGAAGCCGTGAAAGACACCATTCCTGCCGAGGCACAAGCCAACGGCAACAACGGCCAACCGGTAACCGGTACAGACGGTCAACAATACATCTACGACCAATCCACCGGCAGCTGGCTGCTGCAAAGCTTGGTGGGCGCGGCAGCCGGTGCATTTATCGGCAACGCATTGGCCAACAAATTCACACAGGCGCGCAATCAAAACAGCCCGATTGCCCGTCAAGCCCGTACCAACTATTATCAAACCGCACGTCCAAACGGACGCACCAGCCAACAGCTGAATACGCGCACCCTGCGTGCCCAACAGCAAAATGCGCAACAACAAAACGCTCAACAGCAACAGCGTTACCGCGAAACCGCGCGTCAGCCTTCCAACTACCGCCGCCCAAGCATGGGTCGGGGCTTTGGCCGCCGTCGCTGATTCGGTTTAATATTCCATCTTTCGTGCTGAAGCACACACTTTACGCATGGATTTTAGGTTTCATGCAGGCTACAGTTTGTTTGAGAATATGTTTTTTGTATTTCTTTACACTTTTTTTGATATTCAGGGTGAGCTATTAAGAAATCAGATATTGCAATATTAAAGTAATGATATGCTAAATTAATAGGTATAATTAATTCTTCAGGATTGAAATCATCTCCAACTGAAAAATAAATAGAAGGAGCTTTATCAATATACTCAAATCCATTTACCTCTTCATAATCTCCAATCCATCTGGTAGCATCTATTTTTTCATATTGAGCACCTATTACTCCAAAATGTCCGGTAGTTGTAATATTTTTAAAACACTCTAAAAGCGTATCTTTAGTTTCAAATTGGTAAATTGTTTCAAAAAAAATCGAAATAACAAAATGGTTGTTATTTATAGATTTTTTCTTTAAGTTTAGAAAAATATTATTTTTCATAATTTTTCCTTTAAATTATTCTGGGTGAATGTTTGTAATTCTTCCTGTATTTACATCAAAATATGATCTAAATTTGATTCCGTCAAAGGTTTCTGAGAATTGAATGACATTTTTTCTTTCCGATATTGATTTAGTTCTTTCATTTTGAGCAATTTTAGAGGCTTTTGAATATCCTTGTGAAGCAGCTTTTTGAGCCATTTGAAGTATTTTATCATCAGAAAATTTTTTAGGATCATAAACAGTTTTTATACTTGAAATTTCCTTAAATCCACCATCAGGTTTACCTGTCCTGTCTAGTGTAGGAATCTCATATTTAATTCGGGTAATGCCTTCAATATCAGTTTGGGTTTCAGATTTTACGCGTCCTCCTCGTGAATTTAGTTCTGCCATAAAATTGGTGCGGTTATGGGCTCCTTTAATGCCCTGTTTTTGACTAAAACCATCAGCATTTGCCAGATGTCTTTTTAGGTTTGTATCGAAACTGATGCCTTCCGGGTATTTGACATTAGTAATAGGTGTATTTTGTTTTACAAACCCTCTTGGTATTGGAATGAATCTAGGATTAACTCCTGGATATAAACGCTCCCAATATAAAAGGCCGTCTGAAAATCAGATTTTCAGACGGCCTTTGGTTTTCTCTATTTTCTTATTGCAGACTTGTCAGGTCTGTTTGTATGCGTTATGCCCAAAAGTCTCGCGGAGCGTCCAATACAGGTTTGACGATGCCGGTACGGATGGCGAAATCGCCAAAACCTTCATCATCTAAACGGTTTCGAGACCAATCTGCTACCCAGCCTTCGACAATTTCAAGGATTTCAGGTTCGGTAATGTTTTCTTTAAACAGACGCGGGATGCGTGTGCCTTCACGGTTGCCGCCTGCGTAAAGGTTGTAGCGGCCGACGGCTTTGCCGACCAACCCAATTTCCGCCAGCATGGCGCGGCCGCAACCGTTGGGACAACCAGTTACGCGCAAAACGATGTATTCGTCTTCCAAGCCATATTTGGCGAACATTTCGTCGATTTTATCGGAGAATGTTGGTAGGAAACGCTCAGCCTCCGCCATCGCCAGCGGGCAAGTCGGCAAGGCAACGCAGGCCATCGAGTTCTCACGCTGGATGGTAATCGATTTGCTGATTAATCCATGCTCTTTGGCGATTTTATCAATCGTATCTTTTAATTCCGGCGGCACGTTGGCAACCACCAGATTTTGATTGGCCGTCAGACGGAAGTCGCCGGGATGGATTTTGGCAATTTCGCGGATGCCTGTTTTCAACGGTCTGTCGGGATAATCGAGCAGGCGGCCGTTTTCAATAAACAAAGTCAAATGCCAGTTACCTTCATGCCCTTGCACCCAGCCGATATGGTCGCCGCGATGGGTAAACTCGTAAGGGCGAATGGGCTCAAACTTAATGCCCATGCGCCTTTCGACTTCCTCTTTGAACACATCTACGCCGACGCGTTGCAGCGTATAGCGTGTACGCGCTGCTTTGCGGTCGCTGCGGTTGCCCCAGTCGCGCTGTGTGCTGACGACGGCTTCGGCGGCATTGAGGGTGTATTCCAGCGGAACGAAACCAAATTCGTAAGAAGTGTTCGGATAAGTTTTGGTATTGCCGTGTTCGCTGGATAAACCGCCGCCGACCAATACATTGAAGCCCACCAACCTGCCGTTTTCTGCAATCGCCACGAAACCCAAATCATTGGAATGAATGTCCACATCGTTATCAGGCGGAATCACAACGGCAGTTTTGAACTTGCGTGGCAAATAAGTTTTACCCAAAATCGGCTCGACCTCATCGGCAATTTCTTTATTGCGCGGCTCGGTCGGCTCGGTCGTGAACACTTTTTCACCGTCCAACCATACATCGGCATATGCCATGGTGCGCGGCAGAAGGTGCATACTGATGCGCGCCGCCCATTCATAGGCTTCTTGATGTAAAGTGCTTTGCACAGGATTGCTGGTACACAACACATTGCGGTTGACATCGCTGGCTGTGGCAATGGAATCCAAACCAAGTTTGTGCAATGCCTGATGCGCCTGTTTTAAATCGGTTTTCAGAATACCGTGGTATTGGAAGGTTTGACGGTTGGTCAGGCGGATGGAGCCGTAAATCGTGTTTTCACCGGCAAATTTGTCGATACCCAGCCACTGCTGCGGCGTAATGATGCCGCCGGGCAAACGGCAACGCAACATCATGTTTTTTAAAGGCTCAAGTTTTTGTTCGGTACGCTCGGCACGAATATCGCGGTTGTCCTGTTCGTACATGCCGTGGAAGCGGATAAGCTGAAAGTTGTCGGCAGTAAAGCCGCCGGTAAAGTCGTCTTTCAACTCTTCCTTAATCGTGCCATGCAGATAATCGCTGCGCTCTTTCAAGGCTTCGTTGCCGGACAAAGGCGTCTCAGGCAGCTTGGCTCGTGGGTCGGTTGTGGTAGCAGTCATTGAAGCACTCCTTATTTTTGGTATAGGCGTTACTTTAATGAGGCCGTCTGAAAATGAGAAAGAATGGTTTGTTTGTTTTAAAGACGATTTTGTTATATCGGTTTGAAACATAAAAAGGCCGTCTGAACTTTGCTTTCAGACGGCCTTTATATTGGACGGGACAAACCGATTAGGCTTGTTTGTTCCAACGTTCGATGGATTCTTTGATGACTTGTTTCGCTTCTTCTACATCACCCCAAGATTCAACTTTAGTGGTACCTGCTTTTTTCAGGTCTTTGTAGTGGTTGAAGTGGAACTCGATTTGTTTGATCAGTTGTTGCGGCAAATCGGCCAAAGTTTTGTAGGCGTTGCCGTTGTTGCGGTCGTCGGCCGGAACGCAGACGATTTTGTCGTCCACTTCGCCGTCGTCAACGAATTTCATCACGCCGATAACGCGTGCTTCCAGGAAAATACCGGTTGCCAAAGGCTGCTCGGTCACCAGCAATACATCCAATTCGTCGCCGTCTTCGTCCAAAGTTTGCGGAATGAAGCCGTAGTTGGTCGGCTTGGCGAAAATTGCCGGTTCAACGCGGTCGAGTTGGAAAGCGGCCAGTTTGCGGTTCCATTCGATTTTGTGGTTGCTGCCCGCTGGGATTTCGTTGACAACGTTGATGATGCCGCCATCCACATCGCCCGGGGTCAGGATTTTGTTGAAGTCTGCCATGATGGTTTCCTTTGATTTTAAAGAGAGTCAAACGGCGAAAGTATAGCAAACCCAAGGCCGTCTGAAAATGTGAAACTGTCGTATTCAGACGGCCTTTTTGGCATTCAGCCTTTTAATCAATTCTAAAATTGCGCGTTTATTGGAAGGCGAAAACACTTTTTCCGCCGCTTCTTCCGCACCAAACCAACCGTAGGCAACGTGTTCGTCCGGTTGCAGGACAATGGGCGTATCACGCGGAATTTGGGCGGAGAAGATGTGTTCGCGGTTTTCAAACACACCTTTGGGATAGCGATGGCGCCAGTGATGATAGATTTCATAAACGGTGCTGTCGTGCCAGTTTTCCAGCAGACCGTCTGCAAGGCGGATACCGGTTTCTTCCCACACTTCGCGCCATGCGGTTTCTTCGATACGCTCGCCTTCTTCCAAGCTGCCGGTAACCGACTGCCAAAAACCTTGCGGCGCCGTGCGTTCAATCAGCAGGATATTGCCGTCTTCATCATGCAAGACAACCAAAGCGGAAACGGGATACTTCAAAGGCTTACCGCTCATGACTTGTCCTTGCCGGTTTGGTTGGGGAGGCTGATTTTTTGTAGTAAGTAAACCAAAAGGTTTTCCATGTATCACTCAAAAATGGGAAATTGATATTCAGACGGCCTTTGCCGTAAATCCGCAAAGGCCGTCTGAAATTATACCTGATTTAATTGCGCCAGTTTCCGAGACACCAGCTCTGCTGCTTCTTCCGGCGACTTGGCCTTCAACCCTGCTTCGCCAAAATACGAAATTTTAGGCAAATCACACAAAAACTTATCGACATCTTCTGCCGTCAAAAAGCGGCCGTGCAAATCGAATCCGACATTTAAAGCACGCCCTTTGATTTCCGCCACCCTGTCATGCAAATGGCCATACAAGTGATACCAACCCTGATAGCAGCCGTCCCATTCCTGTATCGGATAGTGAAAGAGAACCAGCGTATTCTTAATTTCCGGCAATTTGAGTTTCAAATACGGCCGTATGGACGACAGCAGCGGATGGCCGTCATGCTTGGTTTGGCTGCGGAAAAAATCGGCATGCTGCCGAATCACATGATCATGATTGCCGTAAATCAAGTGATGCTGCCCGTTCAAACGCGACAAAACGCGCTCTATCTGCTTATGGTCTTGGGCAAAGGAAAAATCGCCCAAGTTGTACACCGTATCTTCAGGCGTAACGGTTTCATTCCACGTTTGGATTAAAAATTCATCCATCTGCTCCACGTTATCAAACGGTCGAAATTGCGGGCAGAATTTGGCAATGTTTTTATGTGAGAAATGTAGGTCTGATGTGAAGTAGGTTTTGCTCATGCCGTGCTCTCTGCGTTGCAAGCTTGAATCGTATCACGCGCGGGCGTATGCTGAGGAATGTTTATTATTATATGCTTCAAGGAGTTTTTATGCGTTTGGTTATTGCCGCGCCGGCCAACGGCGCAATATTGAAAGACGCGCTCAAAGCGCATCTGCAAAACGACCCGCGCGTCAGCAGCTTGGTCGATTTATCCTCGCCAGAAGAAACCTATCCGCAACTCTCGTTTGCCGCGGCCGAAGAAGTCGCGGCAGGACGTGCCGACCGTGCGCTGTTGATTTGCGGCACCGGCGTGGGCACGGCAATCGCCGCCAATAAGGTGCGCGGCATACGGGCAGCAACGGCGCATGATTTGCTTACTGTCCGCGGCTCGGTGGAAAACTATAACGCGCAAGTTTTATGTATGGGGCAAAACGTGATTGCCGCTCCGGCCGCTTGGGCATTGGTCGATATCTGGTTGGACTTGCGTCACGACACAAACAGCGGCTATGCACCTAAAGTCGGCGAAATTGAAGCATACGAGCGCGGAAAATAAATACATGTTGCTCCATATATTTTCAGACGGCCTTACAGTTGCCGCAAGAATGCTTGGATAAACGCAATCTTATCCAATTCCGGTATGGCGTTGAACGCTTCGCGATGCTCGCGGATGTGGTCGATTAAAGGGTAAAACTCTTCGTCGACGTGGCGTTTGTCGAGCTTGCGTCCGATGTTGCCCTCGTTGCTTCGTCCCAGAAACTTGGAAATCAGGTAATACGGCGATTTGAGTTTGAACAGCATTTCGCCGTTTTGTGCATCAAATACCATAAAGCCTTCGTGTTCCACATTTTTCAGACGGCCTTTCAGCTCGCCGAATGTGATGTTTTTCAACATTTCAGGACGGCGAACGCCGTATTGCTTGCCAATTTCGTCCAATTCGGCTTCGGTAAACTGACGGCCTGTCGCCACGTCAATGCAGCCGATTAAGGTTTCCCCCAATTCTTCGCGGATGATGTGCACGTCTTTTGCGTCTGTGATTTCAAACAAAAAAGTGTGGTTCGGATAAGCGCGGAACAGGGTTTCGTATTGCGCACAGTGTGCGGCGGTCATGTCCGCGAACGCGCTATCAAGCGAACCGGTAGTCGAATACAGCACTTTGCCGTCAAACGCCGCGCCGTGGGACGGGTGGCCGTCTGAAAGCGAGACGAAAGTGCAGCAGCCAAGGAAGCCGTTTACTTTTACGACCGCATCCACCAGTCTCTCATCGCTGATTCGGATCGGATAACGGCTGCCTTTGGCAATACGTTCCGAATAATTGAACACTTTTTTAAATGGGCGCACGATGATTCGATTATGCGCATCGATAATCAAACCGCGCATTTCCAGCAAAGCATCATCAAAGCGATTGTTGTAGAACACGCTGCGGGCGTATTTCAACACGCGCAATTCGGGATAACGCTTGGATGCTTTGGCAGTAAAGTTACGGCTGCTGTGTTGCAGATAGTGATCGGTCACAAAGGTTTGCTGCGCCTCATCAAACACCAGCGGCTTATGCTCGATAGCCTGCATCTGTTCGATTTTTTCTAACTGCTCCGCATTTGCCGGCTGCTCGGCATCGACGTGGATTTCGTTTGCCACGCGGTTTTGGTTCAACTTGATATAAGCCGCCAACACGTCATGCTCTTTCACACCGTGCAGGTTGGGATAGAAATTGTGCATACGGTAGATTTCTGTTTCAAAACCGCTTTTTTTCGCCAAATCCAACAAATGGCGGCAACGCGAAGCTTTTTGGTTGGTATTGGAATTAATGATCAAAATATTTCGATTCGGATTTTGGCGTCCAAGTCTCAAGGTTTCAGTCATCAAGGCATTGCCGCATTTCTGCGCCTTATCCACCGCTTCGCCCGACCAACGATATTCACCGTATTCATCGGTAATAAACAAATCGTTTTCAATACGGACAACTTCCGCATCCTGATACTGCGCTTTAAATTCGGCGGCTTTTTGTTCGGCAAAAGTCGATTTTCCCGAACCCTGATGACCGCGTATTAAGATAAATTTTTGCATTTTGTTTCCTTATTCTTGTTCTCAGCTTGTCCTGAATAAATAGGCCGTCTGAAAAAATATTTCTACCCTTTTTTCAGACGGCCTTAGCTTCAGTTCACAGCTGCCAGCGGCGTTTTCTCAATCTCATCTACCCAGAAATCTGTACCCATACCTCGTTCGGCAAAGGAACCAATCAGGGCAAACACTTGGTCGGAGAAGCCGCCGATGTTCAAGATATCGTGACGGTTTCGTGCTTGAGCCTTGGTGTAAGGCTGGATATCCAGGCAAACGAGTTTGGCTTCGGGACAGCGTTTTTTCAGGATGTCCCATTCTTTCATCAGACTGGTTTTACCACCCCATCGTTGGCTGTCATCTGCCCAACTTTCGTTGTCTGACACGATGACGACCAAATCCACTTCAGCTTTTTCACGGTTCAACATGGCAAGCGGTGCGCTACATGCTGTTCCGCCTCCACCGATATTGGCGAGTTTTTCGGCGTTGGTCATGATGCTGTCGCGTGGGTTGAGCTTCACGTTTACCGTGATTTGCTCAAACGGTATCACGCGGGCTTGCGGATTAGTACGCAACATGGCAGCGGACACAAGTGCGGCAATGTCGATGCAGCGGGTTTTGGTGGACGCACTGCCGCGATAGCCGGTAACCGGGCTGTGCATGGAGCCGGATACATCCGGGCAAACCACGACTTTGCCTTGGATTGCCGGTACGTTTTGTACGGCAGTTTCCATCGCATCTTGCAGGGCTTCGCGGATTTCAAACGGCATTTGGTCAGATGTTGCCTGATACGCGGTCAGCAATTGGTAAGGCAGGACGCGGGCGCGGGCAATGGCGGTTTCGTCACGCAGTTTTTCTGCCACCATTTTGATGTTTTTGCTTTTGGCAAATACTTCATGGCGCAGGAAAGTGTTCAGGTTTTGGCGAACCTGCTGCCATGAGCCGTTGCGGGCGATTTGCGCCCAGTCACCGCAGTTCAAGTCTAAAGCTGTAAGCATTTGGAAAGGAACGTTGGGCAATTCGCCTTCTCGGCTTTGTTTGTAATCTTCAAAAGCACGGGTAATGGGCGACAATGCTTCGCGATCGTAAGGTTTGCCGATCAGCCATGCAAACCATGCGGCACGCCATGCCTCTCGCGGTTTGGGGTGCACCATTTTGACCACGTCTGCCAGCGACGGCGAATTGCCGATGGCGGCGTTCAACAGTTGTTTTTCGGTGGCAGTCAAAAGCCAAGTCTGCATCAGCTTTTTCGGACGGTTGCCGAAAGATTTTCTGCCGACTGCTCCGCTACGGATAATTTGTGCGAAGTTACGCAACATTTTACCGTTGTCCACTACTTGGTCGAATACGCGGGCGAGCATGTTCACGTCTTTTTGCGCCAACACGGCAAGCAACAGCGCAGGCATATCTTTCATCAAACCTTTTTGACGGGCATATACGGCAGTTTTGGCGATAAACTCGGCATCCAGGCTTTCTGCCAATTTCAACACTTGGTCAAGCTGACTTTGGGCATCGGCATAGTAGGTATTGTTCAGACAACCGGTAGCGGCAAGTTGGGCCAGCTGTTGTTTGGACGTCAGCGTGTAGGCGATGCCGCCGGCTTCATTATAGGTATCGGTTTTAGTAAAACGGTTTTTAATCGATTGAAACAAGGTAGTATTAGCCATTTTCATTTTCTTTCATATTGTTGGTTTGAGGCCGTCTGAACTTGTTTTAGCTTTGTTTTTCAGACGGCCTTGAATGGGTGGCAGTGTGGCGGCTAAAGATGAAGAGAAGCGTTTTTAACTGAAAGCTAATGTATTCTCTTCCGGGCATCCGCCTACTGCCGTAGGGCGACCAGTTTAATTAGGATCATTCGGGTTTGTAGCAAGGAAGGAATGTAATCCTAATGGCATTCGCCCATAAGGGGTGGTACATTGGGCAACAAAGAGTGGAGAAATTTTTACGCGCTCTATCCACTGAACTACTCTGCCATAGTTGGCGGCAGAGACGGGACTCGAACCCGCGACCTCGCGCTTAGCAGGCTTTAATTCCTCCGGCATTTGCCGTTTGCACCAAAAACAGTTTTTATATCAGCCCGCCTGAATATTTCAGACGGCCTTGCATGGGTGGCAGCGTAGCGGCTAAAAGTGAAGAGAAACGGTTTTAACGTGATAAGTTAATGTACTCTCTTCAAGCATCCGCCTGCTGCCGTAAAAGTAATATGGCACGCAACAAGTTTTTAAGGGAAACATGCCTTGGCTCTACCAACTGAGCTACTCTGCTATTTGGAACAACAGAGACAGGACTCGAACCTGCGACATAAGGATATCCATGTTGTAGTTTCCCCAGGCATTTGCCTGCCATATTGGAAAAGGGTGGGCGACTAAATAAACAAGACGTTCAACGTCTATCAGACGAGACAGGATTCGAACCTGTTAATCCAAATGTAGTCTTGTTGGCATTCGCCCTGTAACCACACAGCAACTAAATTTACGGAAAATTTTTCTCCGGTAACTGTATTTCCCGAAGCATCTGCTGTATCGTTACATTCACAACACAGCCAACAGTGTGCCAAGAATAAAATTTTTATAAAAATAATTTTTAATTGATTGAATATAAAGAAAATATATTTTAAAGTAGCTTTTATCGACAAGAAGCGTAGAATACTAAAAAATATATTTATAGATAGTTATATAGAAAATAAAATATATAAGGATATATAATGAGATTCGATGATTTGGACAAATGCTTGCGGTTAAATAAACAGCAAATTTGTATTGGAAAAAATAATTTAAAGGCCGTCTGAAACATGAATACTATCCCTAAAAAACAAGTCGCCGTCAGCTTTCTCGGTACGGTATTGGACAGCGGTTTCGGTCAAGGGCGTTGGCAGAAGTGGCGGCCGAATGTCGCCATGAATCAGCGTCAGGATTTTCATCTTGACCGCATGGAGCTGTTTTATGCGGAAAAATACCGCGAACTGGCTGATCATGTAAAAGCCGATATTCAGCAGGTATCGCCGCACACAGTCGTCAATCTCGTGCCTATGGAGCTGGCAAACCCGTGGGACTTCTCCGAGGTTTATACCAAGCTGCACGATTGGGCGGCGAGCTATCCATTTGATACAGAAGAAGAAACCTATCTCACCCACATCACGACAGGTACACACGTTGCCCAAATCTGCCTGTTTTTATTGGTGGAATCGCGTCAAATCCCCGGCGTACTGTTACAAACCGCCCCTCCCAAAAACCAAAGACGCAGTATGGAGGACGGCAATGTCGGCAGTTATGAAATCATCGATTTGGACTTGGCTCGTTACGATGTACTGGCCGAACGCCTTGCCGCCGTACGCGACGATGCAGTGCGCTACCTGAAAAGCGGCATTTCCACCCAAAACGCCGCCTTCAACCGCATGATTGCCGAAATCGAACAAGTCGCACTCAACTCCCCTTCCCCCATTCTGCTTTCCGGCCCGACAGGCGCAGGCAAATCCATGTTGGCACGCAGGATTTTTGAATTGAAAAAAGCGCGCCATCTGATTAAAGGCACATTTATCGATGTAAACTGCGCCACCCTTCGCGGCGACGGCGCGGCATCTGCCCTGTTCGGCCACAAAAAAGGCGCCTTTACCGGCGCCGCAGAAAAACGTGAAGGCTATCTAAAAACTGCCGACGGCGGCGTATTATTTTTAGATGAAATCGGAGAATTGGGCTTAGACGAGCAAGCCATGTTGCTCAAAGCCATTGAAGAAAAACACTTTTATCCCGTCGGCAGCGACAGCGAAGTCAAAAGCGACTTCCAACTCATCGCCGGCACCAACCGCGACCTGCGCCACGAAATCCGCGCCGGACGCTTCCGCGAAGACCTGTTCGCCCGCATCAACATCTGGAATTACCCACTGCCTGCACTCGCTAATCGTCGCGAAGACATCGAGCCCAACGTCGAACACCAGCTTGCCCTAGCCTCGCAAGAACTCGGCCGAACCACCCGCTTCAACAAAGAAGCCCTGGCCGCCTACCTCGACTTCTCCCACTCAGACCAAGCACCATGGCGCGGCAACTTCCGCGACCTCGCCGCCAGCATCATGCGCCTGGCCACACTCGCACCTCAAGGCAGGATACAGGTAGAACAAGTCCAAGCCGAAATCGAACGCCTCAAATGGTTATGGTCGGAAGAACCCTTTTCAGACGGCCTCCTACATAAAAGGCCGTCTGAAAAAGCACAAGACTACCCCGATAAAGTCGATTGGGACACATTGGATTTGTTCGACAAACTACAACTGCAACACGTTATCGATGAATGCCGCAAACACCCCAACATGGCCGCTGCTGGTCGTGCATTGTTCAACGTCTCCCGAACAGAAAGGGCAAAAGTCAATGACAGCGACCGATTGAGAAAGTATTTGCAACGGTTTGGACTGGAATGGGGGGATATTTGAATAGAGTGTGCAAGCTAGCTCATTTTGATAGCATCATTTTTCATCATTTATAAAAAAATAAAAGGCATCAATCCGATGCCTTTTATTTTCGTTAACATAAAAAATTAACGTTCATACCAACGTTTGGTCGATTCACGAATCACTTCTTTGGTTTACTTCAAAAATGCCGCATGATAGGCAATATGCTCGCCAATAAAACTGGCGATGAAGTAATAGCTATGATCATAGCCTTTGTGGAAGCGCACATCGGCCGGTTGATTTGCCGCACGACAGGTTTCAATAAAATCTTCGGTACGCAATTGTGTCGGCAAAAACTCATCTTCCAAGCCCTGATCAATGCGCATACCTTGCACTTTATAGCCTTGTTGAATGAGCGAGTTGGCATCATATTGCTGCCATTTTTCGCGATCTTTTCCTAAATAGGCAGAAAAGGCTTTCTCCCCCCAAGGCACGAGACTTGGCAACAAAATGGGCGAAAAGGCAGAAACACTTTGATAACGTTCCCGGTTTCGCAGTGCCAATACCAATGCGCCATGTCCGCCCATTGAATGTCCCATAATGGAACGTTTGCCGTTGGTAGAGAAATTTTCCTCAATCAGACCAGGCAACTCATTCAAAATATAATCATACATTTGATAATTCGTCGCCCAAGGCTGCTCGGTCGCATTAAGATAAAAACCCGCACCCTGCCCTAAATCATAAGCAGCATCGTTCGGCACTTGCTCTCCGCGAGGGCTGGTATCGGGGGCAACCACAATCACTTGATGTTCTGCCGCATAACGCTGAAAGCCCGATTTGGTAATGAAATTTTGTTCCGTACACGTTAAGCCGGAAAGCCAATAAATCACACCAAGCGGTCGATTCTCTGGATTATCCGGCAAATAGACGGCAAATTTCATTTCGCATTGAAGCGTTTGGGGATCATGTGCCCAAACTTGTAGCGAACCACCAAAAATTTGATGTTGTTCAATCAGTTTCATCGCATACCTTAGTAATGAATAACAGCGCGGATCGATTTACCTTCGTGCATTAACTCAAAGGCTTCATTGATTTGATTGAGTGTCATTGTGTGGGTCACAAATGGTTCCAACTGGATGTCGCCTTTCATTGAATCTTCCACCATTTTCGGAAGTTCAGAGCGACCTTTCACGCCACCAAATGCCGTGCCTTTCCAAACACGACCTGTTACCAACTGAAACGGACGAGTTGAAATTTCTTGTCCCGCACCCGCTACGCCGATGATAATGGATTGTCCCCAGCCACGGTGCGCACTTTCTAATGCTTGACGCATTACGTTTACATTGCCGATACATTCAAAGGTATGGTCAATGCCCCATTTATTGATGTCTAACAACACATCTTTGATCGGTTTATCGTAATCGTTCGGATTTAAACAATCCGTTGCACCGAACTTTTTTGCCAACTCGAATTTTGAAGGATTGGTATCAATAGCGATAATGCGACCCGCTTTGGCTTGACGCGCACCTTGCACCACCGCCAAACCAATCGCCCCCAAGCCAAACACGGCAACAGAGTCGCCTTCTTGCACTTTTGCCGTATTATGTACCGCACCAATACCTGTAGTAACGCCGCAGCCGAGCAAACATACTTGTTCGTGGTTGGCTTCTGGGTTGATTTTTGCCAGTGAAACTTCGGCAACAACTGAGTATTCGCTGAAGGTCGAACAGCCCATATAGTGATAGATCGGCTGACCTTGATAAGAAAAACGCGTCGTACCGTCCGGCATTAAACCTTTACCTTGTGTATCACGCACTGAGACGCACAAGTTAGTTTTACCTGAACGGCAAAACTCACATTCGCCACATTCAGCGGTGTAAAGAGGAATGACATGATCACCCGGTTTTACGCTTGACACACCTTCGCCCACAGCAACGACCACACCCGCACCTTCATGCCCAAGCACCACAGGAAATACGCCTTCCGGATCGCTTCCTGATAACGTAAATGCATCAGTGTGGCACACGCCAGTGTGCGTGTTACGAATTAACACCTCGCCTTTGTGCGGCATTTCTACGTCGATTTCCACAATTTGTAAGGGTTGATTTGGGGCGAATGCCACCGCCGCACGCGATTTGATGGTTGAATTGGTTTGTTTCGTTTCCATTATTTTTGCCTTTTAATTCATTAATAAAGTTATCTAGCCTAAGTAAGATAACCACAGGTTATACTTTGACCTCCACTCTAAAGCAAGCATTTTTGCAATTTTCGCTCCGGCGGTAGCATGATCACCTGAAGGATCGCCATGCAATCGATAATTAAAGGCTTCCGAATATTTCCCTAAGTCATGAATCTGTCCCGTTTAACAGGTAATTTCCTGTGCCCCAAAAACTCGGGCAAACTCCGCCACCATTTCGCCAACATTTACCGAATCGCTTTATAAGGTTTGCCAATGTTCGTAAGGTAAGAGATTGCCGAGTTCATATTGGACGGAATGGACGTAGTAAATTAGGGGTTTCATATTGAAATTCTAAAAAATTCAAATTGATACATATGCAATGATAATATGATATTAAATTTAATATGTAAATAGAAAAAATGCCGTCTGAAACTTTTTCAGACGGCATTGTTATTGATTAACCTTTATAACTTGCTTCTAATATCCTCTACTGCTTTCACTAAGGCCTCGGAAAGCGAAGGATCAAAAGAAGAGCGGCCTGCTTGGACGATATTTGAACACACAGCCTCCCGAAGGCTGCTGACGGGATAGGTCGGCATAAAGTTTGTAGCTGCTAGAGTTTTAACACACAGCGACCCGAAGGTGGCTGTCAAGCTTTTCCAAGGTTGCTTTAGCATCATGGGCGGTTTCAACACACAGCCACCTGAAGGTGGCTGGACGGTTGGAAATCACGATCATATCGCCCTTGCGGTTTCAACACACAGCCGCCCGAAGGTGGCTGGGTTCACGCGCATCGGCACGCGCCTGATGCGCGAAGTTTCAACACACAGCCGCCTGAAGGCGGCTGACTCTATAAGCTGGTTAATTTGCTGCAACAATTAAAAGTTTCAACACTCAGCCGCCTGAAGGCGGCTGATTGTCTTTTGCGGTTGTTCTTTAGAGGAATCACAAGTTTCAACACACAGCCGCCTGAAGGCGACTGGGTCCATTTTTATATCTGGCTTTACCTCTAAATGACGTTTCAACACACAGCCGCCTAAAGGCGGCTGGGTGGAGAAACTGCAAAATCTGCCTTCCTCCGCCCCGTTTCAACACACAGCCGCCTAAAGGCGGCT
>NZ_KV792696.1:0-16544 GCF_001808255.1 Neisseria sp. HMSC15G01 | reverse complement strand
AGGTGCCCCATCAACCATTAAATCCGTATACCCATTATTTTTAAACGCTACCAATCTACCCGTTTCAAATCATTTTGCGCCAATACGTCCGCATGCTCGCTGTGGCTTTGATATTCCCTGTCCTGCAAAATGCGGCGGGCGACATAATTCAAATGCAGTTTTGCCGCTTCCGCCGCCTCGGCTGGTTTGGCCTGGACAATGGCTTCAAAAATAGCACTGTGCTGGGCAATCAGCGTCGGGCGCGGGTCTTCGGTTTGATGGATATAGATAATGCCGCTGCGTGTTTGCTGATAAAGCATTTTGAGCAGGCTGCTGGAAAGGTGGCTGAACAGGATATTGTGTGCGGCATCGGCAATGGTTTGATGGAAGCTAACGTCTGCTTCGGCTTGATGCTCCAAATTTCCGCTTTCGCAGGCCGCTTCAAATTTCTGCCGCCAAAAGTCAATCCGTTTCAAGTCGGCGTCAGTCCGTCTTTCGGCGGCCAGTGCCGCCATACAGCCTTCAACGTGACAGCTGAAATCGAAAACGTCGGTTTCCCAGTTGGTATGTTTGCCGAGCAATTCCTGCCAGCTTTGGAGGAAATCTTGTTGCGGTTTGACGGAAACGTAATAGCCATCGCCCTGACGCGCTTCCAAAACCTGCCGCGCAATCAGGATGTTCAGCGCGACCCTGACCGAGGGGCGCGATACGCCGAATTCTTCCGCCAAGGTACGTTCGGGCGGGATTTTGCCGCCTTTTTCGTAAACGCCAGTCGCAATCCGTTCTTCTAATATCGACAATATTTGGTCGCTGATTTTTTGTGGCCGAACCAGTTTTGTCATTGTAATTCCTCTTTTTCTTCATATTTTCCTATGAAGAAGACTCAAATCCGATAATGTGATGCGGCAGGTCGTCTGAAATGGCAATCTGCGTCAAAATTGGCATGACCAAATTGGTGTGCCCAATGTCGCGGTATTCTAATTAACCGGCCATATCCCGTCAATATGGCTTGTTCTACCCGAATATGGTTTAAAACTATATCGGGTTACATTTTTACAATTCATATAATGTTTTGTTTTATTTAAAATTAAATAACAATTTTGCACTTATGTAGCAAGGTTGCTTAAAAAAATAATTGACTGCCATATTAAAGTTTCGTAAAGTGTCCTCCGTTCAAAAAATTGGTTTTACCAATTTAGGAAAGTATATTAGAAAAATATTCGGAGATTTTCCCAATGGAAACTTGGATTCAAAACTATACCGCAGTGGGCGGCAGCCTGTATTTGACGGCAGCCGTCGCCCTCCTGCCCATTATCTTTTTCTTTGTTGCACTGACCGTCTTGAAGCTCAAGGGTTATCAGGCGGGGCTTTATACGCTGCTGATTGCACTTGGCGTTGCCGTATTAGGTTTCGGAATGCCTGCGGGCATGGCGGTTTCTTCCGCGCTGTACGGCTTTGCCTACGGTTTGTGGCCGATTGCATGGATTATCGTTACTGCTGTGTTCCTGTATAAAATTACTGTGAAAACAGGGCAGTTCGACATCATCCGCGCTTCCGTGATTTCGATTACCGAAGACCAACGCCTGCAAATGTTGCTGGTTGGCTTCTCCTTCGGCGCATTCCTCGAAGGTGCGGCAGGCTTCGGCGCGCCGGTGGCGATTACCGCCTCGTTGTTGGTGGGCTTAGGCTTTAACCCGCTCTACGCCGCCGGTTTGTGTTTGATTGCCAATACCGCACCCGTGGCTTTCGGTGCGATGGGTATTCCAATCTTGGTTGCCGGTCAAGTGTCCAACCTCGACCCTTACCACATCGGTCAGGTCGCCGGCCGCCAACTGCCGATCCTGTCGATTATCGTTCCTTTCTGGTTGGTCGCCATGATGGACGGTATGCGCGGCATACGCCAAACTTGGCCTGCCGTATTGGTGGCAGGCGTGTCTTTCGCCACTACCCAGTTCATTACCGCCAACTTCATCGGCCCCGAGTTACCCGACGTGACCTCCGCATTGGTCAGCCTGGTCTGCCTGTCTGCCTTCCTGAAAAAATGGCAGCCTAAAGAAATCTTCACCTTCAACGGCATGAAAAAACCGTCCGAACGCAAAGCGGGCGAATACACTGCCGGGCAAATCATCAAAGCCTGGTCGCCTTTCGCCATCCTGACCGTTTTCGTCAGCGTGTGGACGATTAAGGGTGTTAAAGAGGCTTTGGGCGTTGCCACCATCAAATTCGACTGGCCGATGCTGCACAACTTGGTACAAAAAGCCGCGCCCATCGTCAGCGAACCGACACCATACGCCGCCGTGTTCAAAATTGACCTCCTCGGCGCAGTCGGTACGGCAATCCTGTTTGCTTCCATCGTTTCCGCCGCTTTGCTGAAAATGAAACCCTCCGAAGCCGTCAGCACTTTCTTTGAAACGCTCAAAGAACTGCGCCTGTCCATCCTGTCTATCGGCTTGGTACTTGGCTTTGCATTCGTGGCAAACTATTCAGGCCTGTCGTCCACATTGGCACTCGTCCTCGCCGCCACCGGCACCGTGTTCCCGTTCTTCTCGCCGTTCCTCGGCTGGCTGGGCGTATTCCTGACCGGTTCGGACACCTCCGCCAACGCGCTCTTCGGTTCGCTGCAAGCCAGCACCGCGCATCAAATCAACGTCGTACCCGAGCTGACCGTCGCTGCCAACACCACCGGCGGCGTGACCGGCAAAATGATTTCGCCGCAATCCATCGCCATCGCCTGCGCGGCAGTCGGTCTGGAAGGCAAAGAATCCAACCTGTTCCGCTTCACCGTGAAACACAGCTTGATTTTCTGTACCTTCGTCGGCCTGCTGACCCTGCTGCAAGCTTATGTTTTGCCGTGGACGCTGGTTTTCTTCAACAAATAAGCCAACCGGCTTGAAATAAAAGGTCGTCTGAAATCCAATTTGGGTTTCAGACGACCTTTTTGTCGTTGTGGGCGTGATCGGGTTTACCGTCATTTCCGTTTCGTTTAAACAGTAGGGGAATGCGTGAATCGAAGATGGCTTAAGTTATAGTCAATTAAAAACAAAATGGTACAATACTCAACTTTGAAGGTTTAACCATGGCATACTCTGCGGACTTAAGAAACAAAGCTTTAAACTATTACGAACAATGCAAAAACATCAGCCAAACCGCAGCAACGTTTAACTTGTCAAGAAACACGCTTTACCTGTGGATTCGCCTTAAAAAACAAACAGGCAGCCTAAAACATCAAGTTACCGGTCTAAATGCCGTCAAATTGGATAGGCAAAAACCGGCTCAATATGTTGGGCAACACCAGGATGCCTATCTGCATAAAATCGCCAAACATTTTGATTGTACGCCAGCCGCCGTTTGCTATGCACTCAAACAGATGGGGATGACGCGCAAAAAAAGACCACCACTTACAAAGAACAAGATCCGGCCAAAGTAACGCATTATTTGACACAGCTGGCCGAATTTTCCGACTACCAACGCGTTTATTTGGATGAAACAGGATTTGACCGCTACCTGTTCCGTCCCTATGCCCGCAGCCTGAAAGGGCAAATAGTGAAAGCGCAGATAAGTGGAAAAAGATACCGACGCTTATCTCTGGTGTCCGCACAAGTCGGCAACCGGCTGATTGCTCCGATGGTTTATCAAAATACGATGACCGGAGTCTTTTTTGAAGCGTGGTTTCAGCAATGCCTACGGCCCGCATTGACTCAAAAATCGGTGATTATTTTAGATAATGCGCGATTTCACCGTATGGGTGTCTTACGGGAAATGGCGGAAAAATTGGGACATAAGGTATTGCCTCTTGCACCTTATTCACCTGAGCTCAACCCGATTGAGAAGGTGTGGGCGAATATTAAGCGGTATCTGCGAACCGTATTGTCTGATTACGCCCGATTTGACGATGCGTTACTGTCCTATTTTGATTTTAATTGACTATAATTCAAACACATTCATTTTTATTGATTAACCTCACCAATGTCTTCAAATCAATATTTTGGTATGACCAATCTTAATAAACAACCTATACGCCAAAAATCTGAAAATATTGATTTAGATTAAAATCCCACTGCTTCTATTTCACTAGACTTTATGTATAATACCTAGGTATTAGTTAATATAATTCCTAATAATAGAGAGAAACGATATGAAATACCCACCATTACTTATCTTGCCTATCGTCTTAGCCGTATCCCAAGCATGGGCAGAGACTAACCCTACACCTGAAGAAACGGTTACCCTTTCCCCTGTCACCGTCACCGGCACACAACAAGAAAAAGCCAATCGCGTTACTTTCAACCCCAAAGCTGCTTTGCAACCCCTCCCTGCCGGAGACGGGGCAGACCTTTTACAATCCGTGCCCAACATGAGCATCATCCGCAAAGGCGGCAGCTCGGGCGATCCGCTGTTCCGCGGTTTGGGCGGCTCGCGCCTCTCCGTCAATGCCGATGACCAGTTTATTTATGGCGGTTGCGGTATGCGCATGGACCCGCCGACTGCCTATATCCACCCCAATTCGTTTGATAAAGTTGTCGTTACCAAAGGCCCGCAAACCGTAACCCAAGGCATGGGATTGGTCAGCGGCTCGGTGCAATTTATCCGCAAAGACCCTGATTTCACTGAAAAACCTTACAACGTTAACGCTACCCTGACGGCAGGCAGCAACGACCGTCTTGACGGCTCGTTGGAAGCCGAGTTCGGCGGCAAATACGGCTACGTCCGCAGCAATATTTCCCATAACGAAGCCGACGATTACAAAGACGGCGACGGCAACCGCATTCACTCCAACTTCAAACGTGACAGCCAAATGCTGCAACTGGGCATCACCCCGACCGAAAACACCACCATTGCCGGCACATACGAGCGCAGCAGGGCCAAGGTTGCCTACGCCGACCGCATGATGGACGGCAGCAAATTCGACCGTGATGCATGGAACATCCGCTTTACCCAACGCAACCTTACCCCATGGTTCAGCGAGTTGGAACTGCGCTATGGTAAAAGCGAAATCGACCACGTGATGGACACATACAGCCTGCGTACCATCCGCACCCCTGCCGGTATGCAGATTAAAAATGCCAACAACCCTAAACGCAATACCGATACAGGCCGTCTGAAAGCCACTTTCGACTGGGACAAGCTCAACCTGCAAACCGGTTTGGATTATCTGGACGACGTCCACGTCGCACGCATGGAGCGTGGTGGCGACGGCTACAGCCACAAGCCTTACATGCCCAACCAAAGTTTCAAACAATGGGGTATTTTCACCGAAGCCTCTTGGCAGCAAACCGACAATCAACGCTGGGTAGCAGGTTTGCGCCATGACCAAGTCAAAGCGCATTACGATACCGCGCGCGTGACCAACCCCGTTTTGAAACATCAAAAATTCAATTTGAACTCAGGCTTCCTGCGTTGGGAAAGAAATACGGACAACGGCCTGAAATACTATGCCGGCTTCGGTATTGCCGAACGTGCGCCTGACTACTGGGAACGCCTGCGCTCCGAAAACAAAGCCATCCGCGCAGAGCAAAACCGCCAAATCGATGCTGGTGTAATCTGGAAACGTCCTAACCTCCACGCATCTGTATCCGTATTCGGCAGCAACATCAAAGACTTCATCATGATGGAGCGCCAAGGCATGGATTTCAACGTACGCAACATCAACGCTTCACGCTTTGGCGGCGAAGCCGAAGTCAAATGGGCATTTGCGCCTAACTGGGAAGTTGGCACCAGCCTCGCCTACACCCACGGCAAAAACCGTACCGACGGCAAACCTTTGGCACAAACCCCGCCGCTCGAGTGGAACAACACCCTCGCCTTTGACAACGGCAAATTCAGCGCAGGAGCATTATGGCGCGTCGTAGCCAAACAAAACCGTTACAGCAAAGGCCAAGGTAATATCGTCGGCCAAGACATCGGTGCCTCTTCAGGCTTTGGCGTACTCTCGCTCAATGCCGGTTGGAAATTCAGCAAATACGCCACATTGCAAGGCGGCGTGGACAACGTGTTCAACAAAACCTATGCTGAATTCGTCAGCCGCGGCGGCGACCCGTCTGCCGGTACACAAACCATGCGCGTGAACGAACCCGGCCGTACTGCATGGCTGAGACTGCAAGCGAAGTTCTAATCAGCCTCGCGCGTATATAAAAAGGCCGTCTGAAAAATTTTCAGACGGCCTTAATATTTTTAAGGATATTTTTAAACAAACAGTCCGTCGAAGCAATGCAACACCGGACTGTTTTCTCACTATCAGATTAAATCAAACCCAAAGAGTTGATGAACACCACAATAATCGCAATCGGCGCAAGATAGCGAAGCACACCCAGCCACAGGTAAAGCAGCTGTTTCGGAATGGTACTGCCCATGCCTGCATCGCGCAGAACGGACTGTTTATCTTGAACCCATGACGTAAACACGGCAACGCTCAATGCGCCAATCGGCATGATGACGGCAGAAATAATGAAGTCCCACAAATCAAAAATGGTTTTGCCGAAAATTTTAAACTCGCTCCATACGCCAAAAGACAGCGCCGAAGGAATACCGACTATGAAAATCGCAATGCCGGTTACCCAAGCGTGGCTGCTGCGCTTTTTCTCGTCTTGGCGGATGGTTGCCGCGATAACGGTTTCCAGCATCGAAAATGCGGAAGTTAGCGTCGCAAAGACAACCAACAGCATGAACACGGCAAACAAATATGTACCCATCGGCATTTTCATGAAGACCGCAGGCAACACGACAAAAATCAAACCAGGGCCTTGGCCGGGTTCAAAACCGAAGGCAAATACCGCAGGGAAAATAACCAATCCGGCCAGCAGCGACACAAACAGGTTCATCCACATAATCATATGGCCGGAACGGAACATATCCTGATCCTTACCCAAATACGAGGCATAGGTAATCATCGCGGACACGCCGATACTCAACGCAAAAAACGCCTGACCCAAAGCAGTCAGCATTGTGCCCGGTTTCAAATACGACCAATCTGGTTTCAACAAGAATGCCACGCCCTCCATTGCGCCGGGCAAGGTCAGCGAACGGATAGCCAGCGCGATAAAGAGGATAAACAAACCCGGCATCAATACGCGGTTTGCCTTTTCAATGCCGTCTGAAACGCCGCCTTTGACCACCCAAATGGTAATCAGCATGAACAAACCTTGGTAAAACAGCGAGCCAAACGGTGAAGAAATCGTATTTTCAAACAGGGCCTTAAAGTCTGCGCCAACGTGAATTTCGCCGGTAAAACTGTGTACCACATAGTTCAATACCCAGCCGCCGACCACGCTGTAAAACGACAGCAAGATAAAACAAGCGGCCACGCCCATGCGGCCAACCCACGGCCACTGCGAACCGGGGCGCAATACTTTGAAGGAGTCGATGGCGTTTTTACCGCCCGTGCGGCCGATGTAAAACTCGGCCAGTTGAACCGGTAAAGCCACCAAAATGGTGAAAATCAAAAACAAAAGAAAAAATACGGCGCCGCCGTTGGTACCGGCCGTATAAGGGAATTTCCAAATTGCACCCAAACCGATGGCCGAGCCTGCCGCAGCAAGCACAAAGCCGATTTTGGATGACCAAGATGAATGGTTGCTCATGATGTAATATTAAGAAACGTGAAGATGCCGAATTGTAACAGGGTGAAGTCAAGCCGTGAGTGGCTGCCAGACTGCTGATAAGCAATTCGCACGGATGGTGCGTACTTACCAGGCAAATTAGCATGAATTTTTTATAATTAAACTTTTAATAGCATAAATTTTATTTTTATATTTTAAATTTGACGGTTTATTTTAAAAATAAGCATATAAAAGGCCGTCTGAAACCTTGTTTTCCAAGTTTCAGACGGCCTTTATCCTTAAGCCGCTTTATTTTTTCATGGCATCAGTCAAAACTTTGACATTGTAGCGGTACATGCCGATGTAGCTGTTGGCCGGTGCGCCACCCAATGCATCAGAATACAAACGTCCGCTGACATTGACACCGGTTTCTTTGGCAATACGGTCAATCATGCGCGTGTCTTTGATGTTTTCAGTAAAGACGGCTTTAATGCCCTCGCGTTTGATTTGGCGGATAATGGAAGCCACTTGTTTGGCAGATGGCTCGGCTTCGCTGCTCACGCCTTGAGGGGCGATGAATTCAATATTGTAGCGTTTGCCCATGTAAGAGAACGCGTCGTGTCCGGTCAAAACTTTACGCTTGGCGGCAGGTACGGCATTAAAGGCAGCCTGCGCATCGCTGTGCAGTTTTTTCAGCTGCATTTGATAGTTGCCCAAACGTTGCTGATAGTAGGTTTTGCCTTCAGGGTCGGCTTGAATCAGCGCATTGGCAACGTTTTGAGCATAAGTGCCCATTAGGACGGGATCGGTCCAAACGTGTGGGTCAAACTCGCCGTGATCGTGATGATGGCCTTCATGATCGTGGTCATGATGATGGCCACCCTCTTCTGCTTTCAAAGCCTGAATGCCTTTGGTCGCTTCGGCTAAAGGAACTTTACTCTGTTTGACTGCACGCTGTACATCGGCGGCTTCCAAGCCCAAACCGTTAAGCAATACCAATTTGGCACTGCGGATTTTTTTGATGTCGCCACTGGTCATGTGGTAGGCATGGCTGTCTTGGTTTGCGCCCACCAAGCTTTGAACAACAATACGTTCACCGCCAATCTGTTTGGCCACGTCGCCCAAAATGCTGAAGCTGGTGACAACAGGCAGCGGAGCGGCATAAGCTGCACCGGTCAATAATGCGGCAACGATGCCGAGTTTCCAATGTTTCATATTCTCTCCAGTGATATAACGTAACATTAACATCATCATAAGACAGACCGCCTGATTATTCAAGCGGCCGTCTGAAAAATCATGCCGTGCGGTGTTTCTTGCGGCGCAGCCATTTTGCCAAAATGCCGCCTTCCCAACCGAACACGACGGAAATCAGATAAAGCGTGCCGCAGCATAAAATAATCGCCGGGCCGGACGGGATTTCGATATGG
Source organism: Neisseria sp. HMSC15G01 (assembly GCF_001808255.1). NCBI lineage: Bacteria > Pseudomonadati > Pseudomonadota > Betaproteobacteria > Neisseriales > Neisseriaceae > Neisseria > Neisseria sp. HMSC15G01. Next base: position 7,603 of record NZ_KV792696.1, on the reverse strand, counting down.
TAGGAAAACAACAGCCCTGCCAAGCCGCAAAGCAAAGCCAATGCGACAGACAAAATCATCAGCCAACCCATGCTTTTTGCCCACAGTCTGGCGGTAATCGCCGGCAACATCATCAAGCCGACTGACATCAGCGTACCCAATGCCTGAAAACCGGCAACCAGATTCATCACGACCAGCACCAAAAACAACACATGCCAAAAGCCGCCCTTGCCGCCGACAGCCTTGAGGAACAAAGGGTCTATGCTTTCCAACACCAGCGGACGGAACATGACCGCCATCAGCAAAATAGTGACGCTCGCAGAAACGGCAATCAGCTGCAAAGCCGGAATATCCACTGCCAATACCGAGCCAAACAACAAATGCAGCAAATCCACGCTGCTGCCGTTTTTGCTGACCAAAACCACACCGATGGCGAGGCTGCTCAAATAAAATGCGGCAAAGTTTGCGTCTTCTTTCAATGAAGTAAACCGGCTGACCAAACCTGCCAGCAAAGCCATCAGCAAACCGGCCGCAAAACCGCCGACGCTCATCGCAGGCAAACTCAAACCGGCAAACATATAGCCAATGGCCGCACCGGGTAAAACCGCATGGCTCAAGGCATCGCCCACCAAACTCATGCGGCGCATCACCAAAAATACACCGACAGGCGCCGCGCTCAATGCCAGGCAGAAAATCGACGCTAGGGCATAGCGCATAAAGTCAAATTCGGCGAACGGCGCGACGACCAAATCATATAAATCCATGTTTTATCGCTTTTTTATTAATCTCTGAAAGCCTTAGTCCGTCTGAAAAATACTAACTTTCAGACGGCCTTGTCCATTAAACCGCGCACCAATCGGCCGCTTCCTGTTTCTGCATCATTCGATTGGCCTGCGCCAAAAATTCATCGGTCAACACATTTTCCGTCGCACCGGCAGTCACTTTTTCACGCGCCAAAAGCAGCGTGTTGGCAAAATATGCCCTCACCTGCTCGTAATCATGCAACACGGCAATCACTGCCTGACCGTCCTGATGGCACTGGCGCAAAACTTCCAACAGCGCATAAGTCGTCCGCGCGTCCACCGCATTAAACGGCTCATCCAGCAACAAAAATTTGGCATCCTGCACCAGCATCCGTGCAAACAATACGCGTTGGAACTGACCATTGGACAAGTGCGCGATTTGGCACGTGGCAAAATCCTGCATTTCTACGCGTTCCAAAGCCGCCATCACACGCTTTTTCTGCGCCGCGTTCACACGCCCGAAAAAGCCGATTTCATACCACAGCCCCATCGCCGCCAGTTCAAACACTGTCATCGGCTGGCTGCGATAAATATCCGACTGCTGCGGCAGATAGGCAATGTCCTTGCGCGCCATATTTTCATAGCGCACGCTACCCGTGTCCGTCTTCTGCAAGCCCATAATGGCTTTGAGCAAAGTCGATTTACCCGCGCCGTTCGGCCCGAAAATCGTCCACATTTTGCCATCTTCAAACACCATATCGACATGGTGCACCACCGGCCTGCGCTGATAGCTGACCGTCAGATTTTCCACCACGATACTCATGGCGACACCGCCCAAAAATATACAGCCCACAACGCCGCCAATGCGGCAAGCGCAATCAGCAGCCTTTGCAGCAATCCGGTCAACAATACAGAATTCATAAGCCTAAAACCGCCCTTGCCCGAATACGGACAACAGGCCGTCTGAAAGAAAATTAAAACATTAAAATGATACTGTATAACGTTAACCCTGTAAATTTCTTTCGTTTTCAGACGGCATCGGGCAAAAGGCCGAATATCGGTTACAATCCATTTTTTATTTGATGATTGCCCTATGTCTATTCCACTCTTAAACGAAAAACTCAATACCGAAACTGCCCGCATTTCATGGGAAGAGCTGCAACCCCACTTCGCACGCGGTGCCGCCGTCTATGTTGCGCCCGATTTGGATTTGATTGCCGTCGCCCGTCATGTTGCCGAAGATGAAGCCGCGCCATTGAAACAATGGATGGAACAAGGCAAATTCGGTGCCGTCAGCGATGATATGGCGCGCACATTTTTAGCGGATAAGCAAGAAATGTGGGCGGTCGTTGTAGCGCCGTGGGTATTGGTACAGCCTTGCAAAGACTGATAAGGTCGTCTGAAAAATGAAAAACCGGAACATTTCGCATGTTCCGGTTTTTCATTTTTCAGACGACCTATTGCAAAGTAAAGCCTGCTTTGAATTCAAGCTTCGGCACCCCGATAACGAAACGTTTGCCGATGCTGTCTTCAAACTCATACGCGCCTTCGATACTGCCCCAAGGCGTGCTGATTTGCGAACCGCTGTTGTACTCATAGGCTTCGCCCGGGTACAAAACAGGTTGCTCTTCAATCAAGCCGGCATGACCAACCTGCTCTGTCTCACCGTGTCCGTCGGTGATTTCCCAAAAACGCTGACGCAAAGTAATGATTTCATCACTGCGGTTGCAGATGGTGATCAGATAATTGAAGGCGTAACGGTCGCGATAGACGTCACTCTGACCGGCCATATAACGCGGCTCCACGTTAATCTCGATTTCATTCATAATTGTTTACCCCGTATGGTATTTATTTTATTTCAATCCGGATAATTCCGGCGTATCCGCCCTATTTTTGCAAAGGGTCGAAACACTTAAAACGCATCACGCGATCCAATAAAACAGGCCCAAGACCATCAAGGTCATCGCAGCCGCAATCAAATCATCAAGCATAATGCCTAAACCTCCATGAATCCGCCGATCAAACCATTTGATCGGCCATGGTTTCAACGCATCAAACAAGCGGAAAATAACAAAAGCCGCCAGCCACCAGCTCCATTTGAACGGAATCAGCGACAGCACCAGCAGCATCGCGACAATTTCATCCCAGACGATACCGCCGTAATCCTGAATACCCAGTTCCCTCTCGGTATAACCGCAAATGCGGATACCCCAGAAAAACAAGGCGATACACAATAAAAGCAATATCCAGCCGTCTATGCCCAACAGGCACAATACAAAAGCCAGAGGTAATGCTGCCAGCGTTCCGGCCGTACCCGGCGCAATCGGCGACAAGCCGCTGCCGAAACCGAATCCCAAAAAACACAATGGTTTGTGCAACAGCCAAGAAAAAGTAGGTTTACGTTCAGCCAAAATGATCAAATCCTAAAGAAGTCAGTTCCAATACGCCGCCTTCGGCATCCACAATATTCAGACGGCCTGAGTCAGTAATTTTACCAATTCGGGCGACCGGTACGCCACTTTGTTCCGCTGCCTGACAAACGCGTTCCCTATCTTCTGGAGCGGCAGTAAAAATCAGTTCGTAATCATCGCCGCCGGCCAATACTGCCGACAACCATTGTTCGCGCGACAACACATTTTTCAATTCAGGCAACGACGGCACACAATCGGCAAATATTTCCGCCCCGACAGCAGAGGCTTTCAAAATATGCCCCACATCTTGAGCCAGGCCGTCTGAAATATCTTGCGCGGCATGGGCAAACGGCAACAATGCCTGACCCAATGAAACGCGCGGCTCTGGACGGAGCAATTTCTCATCGCAAACCGCCATGATTTCAGACGGCAATTGATAATGCCCCAGATGTTTGTTCAAAGCAGCGGCAGCCAAACCCAACCGACCCGATACCCAAATATCGTCGCCGACTTCGGCCGCATCACGCCGCAGGGCATTCCCTGTCGGAACTTCACCTACTATTGTTACATTAAAGACCAAATCGCCTTTGGTGGTATCGCCACCAATCAACACCGTATCAAAACGCGCGGCCAAAGCAAAAAAGCTATCGCAAAAACGTTTGAGCCAGTCTTGATTCAATTCAGGCAGCGCAGCACTGAGCAACACCCAACGTGGCTTGGCACCCATAGCGGCCATATCGGATAAGTTTACTGCAAGCATTTTCCATGCCAAATCTTCGGGCAAAACATCTTCAAAAAAATGTCTGCCCTTGACCAACATATCAGCGCTAAAACATAAATCAAATCCGTTACTTGGGCGAATAATAGCGGCATCGTCCCCTATGCCCAAAATCAGACCTTCCGATTTTTGTCGTTGCAAATATTGTCTGATAAAGTCAAATTCCGTCATATTTATCCAATACAACTATAACTTAGATTACTATATCTAATTTTGTGCCAGCCTGATGAGTGCCTATTAACACGTCAAACATCAAACTTTCATATTATTAGATATAAAACTCAATAAGTTAAAGGCCGTCTGAAGATACAGATTTCAGACGGCCTCATGTTTTCAAACCACTCTGAGCAGGTATATTTACAGATAGACGATTTCGCCTGTCCGCCCCCTGCTCTCTCGGCTTGCCCACCAAATAAATTGCGGCAGGACATCTTCGTAGTTTTTACGTTCGCTTTTCGATTCGCCCGGATGAGATTTGATACGTTGCGGCGAATTGATGGCTCCCGGCACCAAAACATTGGCACGCAGGTTGTCAAAACGTTCCCACTCATCCGCGGCCACTTTACACAAATAATTGAGCGCGGCTTTGGAGGCACCGAAACCGCCCCAATAGGCCTGCGGTTTCTCACCGTGGCTTTCGCCGACAAAAATCACAGAAGCGTCTCCGGATTGCTTCAACAATGGAAACAGCGCACGGGTCAAGCCCATAGGCGCAACGGTATTGATGCGGTATTGGTTGACCCATTCCGATACGGTTTGGAAGTCCAATGGCGACAAGGCATAGAAATAGCTGGCGCAATGCACCACGCCATCCAATTTTCCGCCGGTTGCTTCATCAATAGTTTCCGCGAATTGCTTAAACTCTTTCTCCTCCGCGCTCATTAAATCAAAGCAGATGGCAAACGGCTCAGGGCTGCCCGCAGCCACAATGGCATCATATACTTTTTCCAAACGCTTTTGATGACGCGCCACCAAAATGACAGTCGCTCCCGCAGTCGCATAAGCTTTGGCAACCTGCTCACCCAAGCCTTGGGATGCGCCGGTAATCAAGATCGTTTTGTTCGCTAATGTCGTCATGACTTTTCCTTGAACTTTATGGTTTCGGATATTGTATCGGCTTGGTAAGTTTTGTAAAGTCAAAAAGGCCGTCTGAACATTCAGACGGCCTCCGTTTATTCAACCTGTAAATCCAGCATAAGCTTTTCAGCCGCTGCAAAGCCAGACTGAACCGCAGCCTCCAATGTTGCCGGATAGCGCGGATGGAGATAGTCGCCGGCCGGATAAATACGGCGATGGTGCAACCATGAGAAATCTGGTTGTACAAAATCAACCGTTGCCGCCGTAGTCGCGCGCTTTTCCGTAATAATGCGTACGGCTTCAGGCTTACCCAAATCCGGACAAATCCGCTTAATGTCCTCATGAGCTTTCTCGGCCAAATCTTTATCCTTCCAAGCCTCGGTGCAATCGGAAACGCTGATGACAACCGCGACTTCATTATCCGGTAAACCCAATGCCCCCCGATGTAACACCCATTGCGCCGTACCATCAGAGAACCCGGTTAAAGGTGCTGGCAGTTTGACTGCTTGGGCATAACGCAAATAAACCGTGGTAATCGCATGGTAACTCAACGATTGATAGGCCGTCTGAATATAGTCAGGCGTATCTTCGGGCAGAAGTGCGTCAACATGATATGGCGCAACAGCCAAAATCACCGCATCAAATACTTCACCATTGATTTTAATTCGGTCATCGATATGATGATTTAAATGTGAAACACGAGTTTCAAGATGTATCTTTGCACCATGCGTGAGTAGGAACGCCAAAGCCGGTTCGGCTACGATCCGCCCTAAATCCTGCTTAGGCAAAAGATAATCGCTGTTCGCCTTTTCAGACCACACGCCATCATTCAATACATTACATAAAATACGCAACGATGCCTGTTCTAACGGAGTATTTAAAGCACCCCAAACCAAAGGTTGCCAAAATTGGCCAAGCAGACTGCGGGGAACATTTCGTGTTCTCAACCACTTTGCAACCGTCAAATCGGTTTTATGATGAGCTGCCCACCGTTGCAATGCCGACATATCCGACAGCAATTTGATTTTCAATGAAAAAGAAAGATTTTTCGCACGCAGGATACCGACAAGCAAATGCCAAGGCGCAGGCAGAGAGGCCGTCTGAAACTGTAATCCTTCATGGATGTACCATTGCAAAGGCTGGCGTAAAAAGGCTGACTCGGGTTTAACACCAATATGTTGCATCAAAGTTTGAACACCATGATACGCGCCCAATAAGATATGCTGTCCATTATCCAAAAAGCTGAATCCATCATCTTTCCCGGACAAGGCACGCGCCCTACCGCCAGCCTGTCTCCCGGCCTCAAACAAAGAAATATCAGCTCGATGAATCAGAGAGACCGCCGCAGACAAACCTGCCCAACCGGCACCAATCACAGCAATTTTTGGACGCTTATTCATGGTTTAAATCCAAACAGCCAAGTTTTCAAAGCAATACGTTTTTTACGGGGAGAAGGAATCGCAATTTTATAAGTCAAAACATTTTGCGCACCATCACGGTCAATTTCATTCAACAACGCATAATAAATAGCCGCCATAATCAAGCCGACTTTTTGCGATTTCTTATCCACGGCCGGCAAAAGCAACATCGCTTCACGATAAGTTTCACGCGCCCTATTCACTTGAAATTGCATCAATTTTGCAAAATTATCTGTCGGTTTGCACTGCATGATTACATTGGCAGGTACGTCAAATTTCTGCATTTCCTCTATCGGCAGATAAATTCTTCCCTGCCGCGCATCTTCGCCCACGTCGCGAATAATGTTCGTCAACTGCAAAGCCAAACCCATTTTGTCCGCATATTCCAAAGTTTTCAGATTGGAAAAACCTAAAATCCGCGCAATAAGGCATCCCACTACCCCTGCAACACGGTGGCAATACAGCTTTAATTCATCAAAACTACCATAACGAGCCTGCTCCAAATCCATCTGCATGCCATCAATCAAAGCTTCAAATTCATTCTTCGGCAAATCAAAATTTACCCGAATATCTTTTAAAGCTTGATGAACGGGATGCTCAGGCATCTCATTATTAAATACTTTCTCCAAATCACTGCGCCACCAATTCAACGTTATCTGAGCTACATTTGGATCGGTACAGCCATCAACCACATCATCTAGTTCGCGACAAAAAGCATATAAAACAGTGAGCGCATTTCGTTTTTCTACCGATAAAAAACGAAAGCCGGATAAAAAACTGGAATGGCTTTCTGCAGCCTTTTGATGACAATAATCCAAAGCAAGCACTGTGTATCCTAAAAAATATCGTTATAAATAATTAACAGGGATTTTATCTGTATTTAAAAAAGTACGCCAATATCAAAAATTCATCTTACAACAAGGCCGTCTGAAAGCTATTCTTAAGTATCTTTCAGACGGCCTAATATCCGACGTCGCCAATATCGAAACCAGCAGCATCACCACCAACAGCTGTATCAAGGAGTAGCCCCTCTGTACAGCTGCCCCATTCCGTTTTCCGTCAAATGCTTTTAAGTACATATCTTTCTTCCCTTTATCTTTATCTTTGTATCCCTATCCGACAGGAGGCACCTTATCCGTTTGTCCTTTTTCACTCAATGAAAGCCCCATTGGTCCAAGTCTTCATTGCCACTGCCCA